>JAGRFZ010000118.1 GCA_020445785.1 Rhodocyclaceae bacterium | reverse complement strand
CCTATCGTGAAATTTCCGGGCTAAGGTGCGGGCGCTGCCGGCTGCCCGGCGGGTCACCACGGCGACCCGCGTGCCGCCGCGGGAACCGCGGCGGCCGATATCCGGCGTGAACGCGGCCGCCGGGCGGGCGCTTGCGAGGCTGGTCCTCGGCGGCGCCCTGCCCGTGCCGCCGTCAGCTTCCGTCGTCGGCGGCGGACGCTTCGCGCGCCTCGGTCGCTTGGAACGCCGTCGCCCAGCGGTTCTTGCCGGACGACTTGGCCCGGTACATCGCCGCGTCGGCGGCCGCCACCAGGCCGCGCACGTCGCCCGCATCGTTCGGATAGCAGGCCAGCCCGACACTGGTGGTCAGCCGCACTTCGCGGCCCTTGAAGTGGAAGACGGCCTCGCCGACACTGTCGACCACCCGCTTGGCGAGTTCCTGCAGGTGGCTGTCCTCGCTGTCGGGCACCAGGATCGCGAACTCGTCGCCGCCGAAGCGGAACAGCATTTCGTGGCGGCGCACGACGCGGCCGATGGTCTCGGCCAGGGTCACCAGCACGCGGTCGCCGGCCTGATGGCCGAAGTTGTCGTTGACCGGCTTGAAGCCATCGAGGTCGAACACCAGCAGGCCGGTCTGGCGCGCCCGCCGCTGGCTTTCAGCGATCTCGCGGTCGAGTTCCTCGTCGAAGCGACGCCGGTTGTAGAGCCCGGTCAGGGCATCGCGCTCGGCTTGCTGCTGAAGGATTTCTGCCGAACGGCGCGCCACCGTGACATCCTCGAAGATCCAGACACGGCCGATCGTGATGTCCGAGCCTTCCCGCGTCACGACGACCGACGAATCGGTGATCACGCGTCCGTCCTTGAGGCGAAACTCGTAGGCGCTGCTGCCGTGGCCGCCGTCGAGAACCTCGGTGACGTGGGCGCGGTAGGTCGACGCGCCATCCATCAGCTCTTCGCAACGACCGAAGAGCACCACGTCACGCATGCCGAAGAGGTTTTCCTCGGCCTCGAACCCCCACATCTGCAGGAAGGACTGATTGAGGTAGAGCACGCGCTGCTCGGTATCCATCAGCACGATACCGGGGCGGATCGCGTCGAGCACGGCGGCCAGGCGCTGACGTTCGTCCTTGGTGCGCAGCAAGTAGTGCTCGGACAGCGAGCGCGCACGCCGCATCTCGGCCACGCTTTCGAGCAGGCGCAGTTCCGCCTCTTTGCGCGACTGGATCGGTTCGCCCGACAGCCTCACCGCGGTCAGCGCACCGCGCGCGTCGGTCACTGGCGTCCAGTGGCAGGCCACCCAGATGACGCCCCCGCTGCGATGCTCCAGACGCACCTCGAAACTGGTCGGTTCGCCCTCCTGGAACGCCTGCGCTGCCTGCTGGTGGCAATAGGCGCGATCGGTCTGATGCACGAGCAAGGCAACCGGATCCTCGGCGCCGACACACTCCTCGGGCGAAAATCCGGCAATCTCGCCGACCGACGGGCTGATCCACATCAGCCGGCGGTCCGCCGAGAACAGCGCCTCGAGTCCATGAACGGTGTCGGCCACCAGGCGCATCTCGCGCTCGCTGCGCATCAGCGCCTGCAGGCGCGCGACCAGGTCGGCCGTGCGCGAATCGATCATGCTGTCCATGCCGCTGAGGGGCTGGGGGGGCAGCGAGGTGATCAACTCCTCGACGCGGCGCCCGGTTTCGCGACGCTTCCGATCACGCAGGGCAACGACGAGGGCGGCGGCCACCCCGGCCGCGATCGCGGCCCACGGCATCCGAGCGCCATTGCCGACCGCGAGGTGCACCAGCGCACCGGCAAGAACCGCAGCCAGCAGCGCCAGCAACGGACCGAAGTACCAGTTCTTCGAGGCACCGGTCGGTGTGTGCACGATGCCCCTCAGACGGCCTTGACCAGCACTTTGGAACGGCGCTGGTAGTTGTACAGGCCACGCTTCTGTTGGGGCAGATCGTCGGGCCCGCCCTCCTTGAAGCCCCGCTCCCGGAACCAGTGGGCGGTGCGCGTGGTGAGCACGAACAAGCGCCCGAGACCGAGCCCACGGGCGCGTTGCTCGATACGCCGCAACAGCATGTCTCCCAGTCCCGCTCGGCGATAGTCCGGCTGCACCGCGAGGCAGGCCAGTTCGGCGGCGCCGTCTTCGACGAAGGGGTAAAGCGCGGCGCAACCGACCAGAACGCCATCGTGCTCGATCAGCGTGAAGCGGCAGATTTCCTGCTCCAGCAGCTCGCGATTGCGCCGCACCAGGGTACCGTCGGCCTCGAGCGGACCGATCAGCGCGATCAGGGCGCCCACGTCGTCGGGCGATGCGTCGCGCACCCGGAACAGCGGGTCCCGGCTGACCAAGGTACCTACGCCCTGGTGGGTGAAGAACTCGAGCAACAGGCCGCCGTCCTTGTCGCGGTCGATCAGGTGCACGCGGCCGACACCGCGGCGCACGGCGCGGATCGCGCAGGGGAGATAGAACTCGAGATCCTCGGTCAGACCGCTCCCGGCCGCGATCATCTGCTCGGCCTCGTCGGCCGTTACCGACTCGATCAGGCGACCGGCCGCATCGAGCATTCCCGGTGCATCGCACAGGTAGAGCAGCTTGTCCGCCTTGAGCGCGACCGCCACTGCCTCGGCGACCTCCTCCATCGGCAGATTGAAGATCTCGCCTGCCGGCGACACGCCCAACGGCGAGATCAGCACGACGTTTTGCTGGTCGAGATCGGCCGCGATCTCGTCGGCGACGATCTTGCGCACCGCTCCGGTGAACTGGAAGTCGACCCCGTCGACGACGCCCACCGGGCGGGCGACGATGAAATTGCCGCCGGTGACCCGGATGTAGCTTCCGGCCATCGGTGTGTTGGGCAGGCCCTGCGACAACAGCGCCTCGAGTTCGAGCCGGGTTACCGCCATCGCCGATTTGACGCACTCGAGGGCGTCGGCGTCCGTCACCCGCAGGCCGTTGTGAGTGCGCGGCACGAGCCCCTTGGCGCGCAGCGCCGTCTCGATCTGCGGCCGGGCGCCATGCACCAGCACCAGCCGGATTCCCAGCGCCGCCAGCAGATTGCAGTCGTAGGCGAGCTTTTGCGACATCTCGCCGGCGGCGATCTCGCCACCGAAACCGACGACGAAGGTCTTGCCGCGAAATGCGTGGATGTACGGCGCGGCAGCGCGCACCCAGTCGACGAACGGCTGGGTTTCGGCACCCGTGCTGACTTCGCTGGTGTACTGGAATGCGTCAGGCATCAGAGCTCTCGAACGCAACGACGCGGTCGGCCATTCGAGGCATTCTATCCGTTACTTGCCACTGCCATATGCCAACCATCAGCCGAGCGCCGCCTCCAGTCGCTCGCAGACGGTACGCAGCACCTTGATCCGCGCGAAACGCTTGTCGTTGGCCTCGACCAGCGTCCACGGCGCAATGTCGGTGCTGGTGCGGTCCACCATGTCGCAGACGGCCTCGGAATAGGCGTCCCATTTCTCGCGATTGCGCCAGTCCTCCTCGGTGATCTTGAAGCGCTTGAACTCCACCTCCTCCCGCTCCTTGAATCGACGTAGCTGTTCCTCTTCGGAAATCGCCAGCCAGAACTTGACGACCACGGCGCCGTTGTCGACCAGTTGCGCCTCGAAATCGTTGATCTCGGCATAGGCACGGTTCCAGTCGGCATCGCTGCAGAATCCTTCGATGCGCTCGACCAGCACCCGCCCGTACCACGAACGGTCGAAGATCGTGATCCGGTGCTGGCGCGGCAATTTGCGCCAGAACCGCCACAGATAGGGCTGGGCGCGCTCCTCTTCGCTCGGCGCCGCGATCGGCACCACCGCGCACTGGCGCGGATCGAGCGCCTGGACCATGCGACGGATGCTGCCGCCCTTGCCCGCGGCGTCGTTGCCTTCGAACACACAGATCAGCGACCGCGAGCGGAATCGCTTGTCACGCGACAGCCGCCCGAGGCGCTCCTGCAGGATCCGGAGTTCCGCCGAGTACGCCCGTTTCTGCAGCGCCTGACCGAGATCGAGCGCATTGAGGACGTTGCGCTGGTCGAGCTGGCCCCGCAGGATCGGCGGCTCGCATGGCTGCACGCCGTGGTCGGGCAATTCGAGCCGACGTCGGATCGACTGCAGCATGATGTGGCCTACGGACAGCGAACGGAAGCGATCATCCGAACCGTCGATGATGTGCCAGGGCGCCTCCGCGGTGCTGGTGCGTCGCACCAGGTGCTCGGAGACCCGGCGAAAGCGGTCGTACTCCTTGTAGCGGCGCCAGTCTTCCTTGGTCACGCGCCAGCGCGTCTTGTTGTCCGCCTCGAGGCTCTTGAGGCGCTTCTTCTGATCCTTCTTCGAGAGATGGAACCAGAGCTTGACCAGCAGCGCGCCCTCGTCCACCAGCATCCGCTCGAAACGCACGATTGCCGCCGCCCGGTGCTCCGAGATTTCGTCGACGATGCGCCCCTGGCCGTCATCGCCCTGCAAGGCCAGCGAGTACCACGAGCCGAACAGCAGGCCGACCTTGCCGCGGGGCGGCAGATCGCGCCAGAAGCGCCACATCGGCGGCCGTTCGTGCTCCTCTTCGGTCGGAACGCCGTAGGCCTTGGTTTCCACGTAGCGCGGATCGAGCCATTCGTTGAGCAGGTGCAGGGTTTCGCCGCGGCCGGCGCCATCGACGCCATTGATCAGCACGATCACCGGAAAGCGCCCCGCCTCCTTGAGCTCGTACTGGACGTTGAGCAGATCCGCGCGCAACTGCGGCGCCTCTTCTTCGTAGCGCGTCTTGGACACCGTGTGGCCCAGTTCCGCCGACTCGAACATTCCTTCCCCCTTCTTCGTGATTGTGATTCTTGCGCTCGCCCGCCACGGACGATCGTGCGTGATCTAGAAATCTCCCCACAATGCCTGCATCGCGGCCAACGCTGCGAGGCCGGCGGTCTCGGTACGCAGCACCCGCGGGCCGAGCCCGACCTCGACGCATCGCGCGGCATCGAACATGGCCAGCTCGCGGTCGCTCCATCCGCCTTCGGGGCCCACCAGCAAGAAAATCGTGCCCCCCGGGCCCGGCAATTGCGCCAGCCCTCGAGGGCAATCGGGCCGCAGCACGATCGGCGCGGTCTGCCGGGGCTGGCCGAGCCATGCCGCCAACTCGGTGATCGGCGCGATCTCCGGCAGGCGGTTGCGACCGGACTGCTCGCAGGCCGAGATCGCGACCTGCCGCCAATGACGCTCCCTGCGCTCCGCGCGCTCGCCGGAAACGCGGCTCACGCTGCGCTCGGCGACCACCGGCTGGATCGCGGACACACCGAGCTCGACCGCCTTCTGGATGACCCAATCCATTTTCTCGGCACTGGCCAGCGCCTGCACCAGCACGGTGTCCAGCGGTGACTCCCGCTCCATCACCGTCCAACGGTGCAATTCGACGAGGCAGCGACGTCCGACCGACAACAGCCGGGCCTCGACCTCGCGCCCATCGCCCGAGAACAGCACCAAGGGCGCACCGACGCGGAGCCGCAGGACCTTTTCAGCGTGGTGGGCCACCGCCTTCGGCAACTCGAACGCTCCGCTGTGCGGCAGCGCCTGCGGACAAAAGAAGCGCGGGATCATCGTGTTAGTATAAGGTGCTCCCGACACCCAGAAGTGCTTGCAATGGCCCGGACGACGACACCGGTATGCGAATTCGGCCACGGCGCCGCGGCGTTCGATCTGCCCGGTGTCGATGGCCGACGCCACACCCTCGACAGCGCGCGCGGCAGCAACGGCCTGCTGGTGATGTTCCTCTGCAATCATTGCCCCTTCGTCAAGGCGGTGCTGGACCGTATCGTGCGCGACACCGCGGAACTTGCCGGCCACGGCATCGGCAGCATCGCGATCATGGCCAACGACCCGTCCGATTATCCGGAGGACAGCTGGGAAAACATGGTTCGAATCGCCCGCGAGCGCGCCTTCCCGTTCCCCTACGTGCTGGACCGAGACCAATCCGTGGCGCGAGCCTACGGCGCGGTGTGCACCCCGGATTTCTTCGGCTTCGACGCCGATCTTACCTTGCAGTACCGGGGGCGCCTCGATGCGTCGGGGATGCAGCCGGCAGCCGCAGACGCAAACCGCGAACTGTTCGAGGCCATGTGTCTGGTCGCTCGCACCGGACGCGGCCCCGAACGACAGATGCCGAGCATCGGCTGTTCGATCAAGTGGAGGGACGGCTGAATGCCATCCGCATCGATACGACTGGGCAGGGCCCGCGCGCTGGAATCGCTGGTGCGCGAAATTGCGCGCGACGAGATCCTGCCGCGCTACTTGAAGACCGCCCGCAACCGCAAGGCCGACGGCTCGCTGTTCACCGAGGCCGACCTCGAGTCCCAGCGAAAGCTCGCTGAAGCGCTGCCCAAGCTCGCCGC
Source organism: Rhodocyclaceae bacterium (assembly GCA_020445785.1). Classification (GTDB taxonomy): domain Bacteria; phylum Pseudomonadota; class Gammaproteobacteria; order Burkholderiales; family Rhodocyclaceae; genus Cognatazoarcus. The sequence continues at coordinate 4,706 of JAGRFZ010000118.1, read as the reverse complement.
CGGTGCCGTGCTCGGCGAGGAAATGAACCCCGAGGAACAGGCCCGGGTGTGGAAGGCCGGCCGTAAGGGTCTGTGGTGCATCGATCCGATCGACGGCACCACCAACTTCGCCAACGGCATCCCCTTCTTTTGCGTCTCGGTGGCCTATCTGGTGGACCACGAGCCACGCTTCGGCGTCGTCTACAACCCGGTCACCGACGAGTCCTTCTTCGCTGCCAAGGGGGCAGGCGCCTTTCTCAACGGTGTCGAACTGCCGCTGCGGGCACCGGCGCCGATTCTCGCCGACGCGGTTGCCGGCGTGGACTTCAAGCGCATCAGCCACCATCTCGGCGACGAGCTGGCGGTGCGACCGCCCTATTACTCCCAACGCAACTTCGGCTCGAGCGCATTGGAGTGGTGCTTCGTCGCCGCCGGCCGGCTCGACGTCTACATTCACGGTGGACAGATGCTGTGGGACTACGCCGCCGGCCAATTGATCCTGGCCGAGGCCGGCGGTCAGGCTGCAGCCCTCGACGGCGGATCGCTGTCCGCCGGACCGGCGGTCAAGCGCGGCGTCGTTGCGGCCGCCACACCCAGCCTGTTCGCCGAGTGGCAGCGCTGGCTGCGCGCCCACCTCTGAGCCACGCTCGGGTCCGCTAGCCGCAGCGCCCCTCCCGGGCAGCGCGCGCTGTGCCCCCATATGCCGACCAGGCAAGATTCGTTTCTGGAGCGACAGTCATGTCGATGAAGCATCCGATCATCGCGGTGACCGGTTCGTCCGGCGCCGGCACCACCACCGTCAAGCACACCTTCGAGGCGATTTTCCACCGCGAGAACGTCAACGCGGCGATCGTCGAGGGCGACGGCTTCCACCGCTATACCCGCGACGAGATGAAGCGGTTGATCGAGGATGCCGAATCGGACGGGCGCAGAGGCGTCAGCCACTTCGGCCCGGAGGCCAACCTCTTCGACGAGCTCGAGGAGCTGTTCCGCAGCTATGGCGAAACCGCGACCGGCACCCGTCGCTACTACATCCACAACGCCGAACAGGCGGCGCGCTGGGGCCAGGCCCAGGGCACCTTCACCGAATGGGAGAACCTGCCCGAAGGCACCGACTGCCTGTTCTATGAAGGCCTGCACGGCGGCGTGGTGTCGGGCAGCGTCGACGTGTCGCGCCACGTCGATCTGCTGATCGGCGTGGTACCGACGATCAACCTCGAGTGGATCCAGAAGGTGCACCGCGACACCCGCCTGCGGGGCTACTCGCTGGAGGCCGTACAGGACACGATCCTGCGCCGCATGCACGATTACGTGCACTACATCGTTCCCCAGTTCTCGCGCACCAACATCAACTTCCAGCGGATTCCCGTGGTCGACACCTCCAATCCCTTCGTTGCGCGCGACATCCCATCGCTCGACGAATCGCTGGTGGTAATCCGCTTCAAGGATCCCCGCGGCGTCGATTTTCCCTACCTGCTGCGCATGCTTCACGACTCCTTCATGTCGCGGGCCAACACCATCGTCGTGCCGGGAGGCCGTCTGGACCTGGCGATGCAGCTGATCCTGACGCCACTGATCTGGAAACTGATGGAACGTCGCCGGCAGTGGGTGTAGCGCCGCGGACGGCGCCGGCCAGAGGGGGCCATGCTCCACCGCGCTACCCACGGCCCACGGAATCGACGATAATTCCGGTCTTTTTCGAGCCGGCCTGACGCCGGCCGCGAGGTTTTCATGTCGTTTCCCGCTGCGGTCAAAGCCCCTGTCTTCAACCCACTGACCGGCGCCATCCGGGCGCTGGCGATGGACGCCGTCCAGCAAGCCAGATCCGGCCACCCTGGCGCGCCGATGGGCATGGCGGAAATTGCCGAAGTGCTTTGGCGCCACCATCTCCGCCACAACCCGGCGAACCCGAACTGGGCCGATCGTGATCGTTTCGTGCTGTCCAACGGCCACGGTTCGATGCTGATCTACGCGCTGCTGCACCTGACCGGATACGACCTGACGATCGACGACATCCGAAATTTCCGGCAGCTCCACAGCAAGACGCCGGGCCATCCGGAGTACGGCTACGCGCCGGGCGTCGAGACCACGACCGGCCCCCTCGGCCAGGGCGTCTCCAACGCGGTCGGCATGGCGATCGCCGAGAAGGTGCTGGCCGACCAGTTCAACCGCCCCGGGCACGACATCATCGACCACCGCACCTGGGTGTTCGTCGGCGACGGCTGCCTGATGGAAGGAATTTCGCACGAGGCCTGCTCGCTGGCCGGCACCCTCGGGCTGGGCAAGCTCGTCGTCTTCTACGACGACAACGGCATTTCCATCGACGGCGCCGTCGAGGGCTGGTTCACCGACGATACGCCGAAGCGCTTCGAGGCCTACGGCTGGCAGGTGATTGCCGACGTCCAGGGCCACGACCCGGCGGCGATCGAGGGGGCGATCCAGGCCGCTCTGGCGGACACCGCCCGCCCGACCCTGATCTGCTGCAAGACCGTGATCGGTGCCGGCGCGCCCAACAAGCAGGGGGGCCACGACGTCCACGGCGCGCCCCTGGGCGAGGACGAGGTGGCGGCGGCCCGCGCCTACATCGGCTGGGACCACCCACCGTTCGAAATCCCGCAGGCGGTCTACGAGGCCTGGAGCGCGCGCGCGCAGGGCACAGCGGCGGAATCCGACTGGAACCGCCGCTTCGCCGCCTATGCCGATGCCCACCCGGAACTGGCCGCGGAACTCTCGCGACGCATGGCCGGCGAGTTGCCGGCCGACTGGGTCGATCACGCCGCCGCGCTGGTGGCCCAGGTCGATGCCGAAGGCAAGACCATCGCCAGCCGCAAGGCCAGCCAGAATGCGATCGCCGCGCTGGCACCGTGTCTGCCGGAACTGATCGGCGGTTCCGCGGATCTGGCCGGCTCGAACCTGACCCTGTGGCCGGGCGCGCGCGGCGTCGGCCGATCGAGCGGCGGCAACTACATCTACTATGGTGTTCGCGAATTCGGCATGGCCGCGATCGGCAACGGGCTGGCACTGCATGGGGGCCTGATCCCCTACACCGCGACGTTCCTGATGTTCAGCGAATACGCGCGCAACGCGCTGCGCATGGCGGCGCTGATGAAGCTGCGGCAGCTCTTCGTATTCACCCATGATTCCATCGGGCTCGGCGAAGACGGACCGACCCACCAACCGGTCGAGCAGATCGCGACCCTGCGCCTGATGCCCAACATGGATGTCTGGCGCCCCTGCGACTCGACCGAATCGGCACTCGCCTGGGCCGCCGCGATCGAGCGCTCGACGGGGCCGTCCTCGCTGTGCTTCTCGCGCCAGAACCTGCCATTCCAGCCGCGCAGCCGTGAACAGATCGATGCCATCCGCCGGGGCGCGTACGTACTCGCCGACGCCGGCAAGGACACGCCGGACGTGGTCCTGATCGCCACCGGCTCCGAGGTGTCGCTGGCGATGGAGGCCCGCCAGCGCCTGGCCGGCGACGGCATCGCCGCGCGCGTCGTGTCGATGCCCTGCACCAACGCCTTCGACCGCCAGGAGGCCGCCTACAAGGCCGGCGTGCTGCCGGCCGGGGTACCGAGGGTGGCCGTCGAAGCCGGCGTCACCGATTACTGGCGCAAGTACGTCGGCCTCGAAGGCGCCATCGTCGGTCTCGACCGCTTCGGCGAGTCGGCCCCGGCCGCACAACTGTTCGAGAGCTTCGGCATCACTGCCGAAGCGGTCGTCGACGCCGCCCGCAGCGTCGTCTCGTGAGCGGCAGCCCGGCGGCCACAGAATTTCCATGAGTTCAATTCGGGAGGATCTTCCATGACCATCAAGCTCGGCATCAATGGATACGGCCGCATCGGCCGCTGCACCCTGCGTGCCATCTACGAACTGGGCCTGCGCGACGAGTTCGAGGTAGTGGCCATCAACGCCTCGGGCGGATTCGACACCAATGTTCACCTGACCAAGTTCGACACCACCCACGGCCGCTTCAATGCCGAGGTGGTCGTCGAGGCAGGTGACGTGATGGTGGTCAATGGCGATCGCATCCAGTTTTACTCGACCAAGACCCCGACCGACATCGACTGGGGTAAGCACGGCGTCGACGTCCTGCTGGAATGCACCGGCGCCTACACGTCGAAGGCCAAGGCCCAGGTTCTGCTGCAGCAGAACGCGCAGCGTGTACTGATCTCGGCACCCGGCGGTGACGACGTCGACGCGACGATCGTCTATGGCGTCAACCACGATGTCCTGACCAAGGACATGACGGTGGTGTCGAACGCATCGTGCACCACCAACTGTCTGGCACCGGTCGCCAAGGTGCTACAGGACAACATCGGCATCAAGCAGGGGCTGATGACCACGGTCCATGCCTACACCAACGACCAGGTGCTGGTGGATGTGCGCCACAAGGACCTTCGGCGTGCCCGCGCCGCGGCCCAGAACATCATCCCGACCAAGACCGGCGCGGCCAAGGCCGTCGGCCTCGTGCTGCCCGAACTCAAGGGCAAATTCGACGGCTTCGCACTGCGGGTGCCGACCATGAACGTCTCGCTGGTGGACCTCACCTTCACCGCCGAGCGCGCGACCTCCGCCGACGAGATCAACAATCTGATGAAGGAAGCCGCACGCGGCGCCCTCAAGGGCGTGCTCGCGGTGAACGAGGCGCCATTGGTGTCGATGGACTTCAACCACGACCCGCACTCCTCCACATTCGACGCCACCCAGACCCGCGTCATCGACGG
>JAGRFZ010000117.1:4077-20553 GCA_020445785.1 Rhodocyclaceae bacterium | reverse complement strand
CGATGTACTTGCGGTATTCGTCGAGGGTCGTGGCGCCGATGCAGTGCAGCTCGCCGCGCGCCAGCGCCGGTTTCAGCATGTTGCCGGCGTCCATCGCACCCTCGGCCTTGCCGGCGCCGACCATGGTATGGAGTTCGTCGATGAAGACGATGATGCGCCCCTCGTCCTGGGCGATCTCCTTCAGCACCGCCTTCAGCCGCTCCTCGAATTCGCCGCGGTACTTGGCGCCAGCCAGCAGCGCCGCCATATCGAGCGAGAGCACCCGCTTGTCCTTGAGCGTCTCGGGCACCTCACCATTGACGATACGCTGCGCCAGACCTTCGACGATGGCCGTCTTGCCGACCCCTGGCTCACCGATCAGCACCGGGTTGTTCTTGGTTCGACGCTGCAGGATCTGCACCGCCCGGCGGATCTCGTCGTCACGACCGATCACCGGATCGAGCTTGCCGTGGCGCGCCCGCTCGGTCAGGTCCAGCGTGTACTTGGACAAGGCCTCGCGCGCGCCCTCGGCCTCCTGGCTGCCGACCGAAGCGCCGCCGCGAACCGCCTCGATCGCCGCATCGAGCGGCTTACGCGACAGGCCGTGCTGTTTGAGCAGGCGACCTGCCTCGCCCTTGTCTTCCGCCAGGGCCAACAGGAACATCTCCGAGGCGATGAACTGATCACCGCGTTTCTGCGCTTCCTTGTCGGCCAGGTTCAGCAGATTCGCCAGATCACGGCCGATCTGCACTTCGCCGCCGTGTCCCTCCACCTTGGGCAGCCGCGTGATCGCGTCATCGAGCGCCTTGCCCAGCGAACCGATATTGACACCCGCGCGCTGCAACAGTGACACCGTGCCGCCATCGTCCTGGGCGATCATGGCCTTGGTCAGGTGCAATGGGTCGATGAATTGCTGGTCGTGGCCGACCGCGATGCTCTGGGCATCGGCCAGCGCCTGCTGGAACTTGGTCGTCAGTTTGTCGAAGCGCATGTCGAAATTTCCTTGCTGGACTCGGTTGCTTCGGATGTGGGGACGCGCTCGGCCGATTTCAACGCGGGGCCTCGGGGCGAATTTGCAGGCAGCTGTTGCTGCAATGCAACAAATTCATGAAACTCATACGCTTAAACGACGCAAGACCGGTGACGCGGGCGCAACATGATGCTATCGTGCGGCATGAGGCAGAGGAACGGAACCGGCAGGCTGGTGTTCCGTGTCGGGACACTCTCGAGCCTCTGGAAAAATTGACACTCAATCGTGGAGGGAAACATGGCAACTAAGCAGCAGGAACAATTCACCGCAATCCAGAAAAAGAACCTCGAGACCGCGATGCGGCTCGCCCAGATGTCGATCGAGAATTCCCAGCGCATCATGGAAGTCCAGGTCCAGACCGCCAAGGAACTGTTCGAGGACAGCGTCGCCAATGCCAAGGCACTGTCGACCGTGCGCGACCCCAAGGACATGCTGAACCTTCGCAGCGACTACGCCCAGGTCGCGACCGAGAAAATGCTGACCTGCGCCCGTCAGATTGCCGAGATCACCGGCACCGCCCAGGCCGAAGTCGGCCGCCTCGTGAGCGAACAGCTCGCATCGGGCAGCAATGACGCGATGGATGCCATGCAGAAGATGTTCAGCGGCATGCAGTTCGGCGACCAAAACGCCATGAACGTGCTGCAGAATGCCATGAACCAGGCCCAGAGCGCCTTCGAGCAGATGACCCGCGCCTCGACCGAGGCCTTCCAGGCCTTCACCCAGGCCGGCGGGGCGCCGGCCAAGCGCGGCACCAAGAAGTAATCGCTTTCTGCCGCAATGAAAAAAAGGCGCCCGTCGGGCGCTTTTTTTTCGCCGCTCGGCACCCGGCGTCCACCATCGCACTTCGGCACGAGCCCGCCCTCGGGGGCGCGTGCAACAAAACCGTTATACGGCACGGCTAGACTCGGCGTGTTGCCGAACCGATCTTCCCTCAGCCGGACGCCCCATGTTGTTCTTCGACTTCTTTCGTGACCATCCCGATCTCATTCATCTCACTTCCGAGCAGGATCTGCTGCGACCGGGAGACGAAAACGGCTATATGTACGTGCTGCTCGATGGCCACATGACCCTGACCAACGAAGGCGGTGACGTCGAGGCGCTCGGGCCGGGCGATTTCTTTGGAGAAGCCGCGCTGCTCGACCCGGGCCCGTCCACGGTGGCCGTCGCCGCGCTGTCGGACTGCACCCTGGCACGGATCTCACGGGAGCGCTTCCTGTTTCTGGTACAGAACGCCCCGGGCTTCGCCGTCGAGGTCATTCGTGTGATGTCGCGCCGATTGCGCGGTGTGCCCGTCGACCCGGCTTGTCCGCCCATGCAAACGCCGTGAACCGTCGCAAGGCGCGGCCCTTCTCGCCGCAGGGAGCAGGTCCATCGCGGCGCCGGGGCCATGCACGAGTCGGCGCTCGTGCGATCCGTACGATCCTGCCGTCGGGCAGGCCCACTGCGGCGGACCGCGCGTTCGCTCGCACGCCGCACGCACCATCGGTGCCGCGCCAGGGAAGATTGCCGTCGGCATCGCCACCGGCGCCCGCAACGGACTGAGCGCCAGGCAGCGCACGACGACGATCGTCGATTGCACGCACTCCTGTGTCCTTGCCCGATTCCTTGCCGCCATCGGCCGAACTGAGGCAACTCGAGGACCTGCTGGCGAAGACCCCCTCGGGTGTCGGCGTCGCTGTCGCGTGCGAGACCCGGGCCGGCGGCCACCGTTTCCCGGTGCCGGTGATCACCCTCGGCAGCACCGCGCCGAACCACCCGGCGATCGCCTTCATCGGTGGCGTGCATGGGCTCGAACGCATTGGTTCGGCCCTGGTACTCAACATTCTGCGCCAGTTGCTCGCGCGGCTGCCGTAGGACGAATCCCTCCATGGACTGCTCGAACGCCTGCGCATCGTCATCCTGCCGATCTGCAACCCCGGCGGCACGTGGCTCGGAACCCGCGCGAATCCTGGTGGTGTCGACCCGATGCGCAACGCGCCGATCGAATCCCGCGAGCGTGTGCCCTGGCCGCTGGGCGGCCAGCGGCCGAGCCGGTCGCTGCCCTGGTACCGCGGCCAGGACGGGCAGCCGATGGCGCCCGAAGCGCGCGCCCTTTGCCGCCTCGTGCACGATGAACTGCTGGCCAAACGGTTCAGCCTGGCGCTCGACTGCCACTCCGGCTTCGGCGTTCGCGACCGCCTCTGGTTTCCCTATGCGCACAGCCACGCGCCGATTCTCCACCTGGCGGAAACATGGGCGCTGAAGCAACGGCTCGATCGGGTGCATTGCCACCACGACTACCTCGTCGACCCCCAGAGCCACCAGTACCTGACCCACGGCGATCTCTGGGACTACGCCTATCTCGCCGCACTCGAACGCCCGGATCGCATGTTTCTGCCGCTGACCCTGGAAATGGGATCCTCGCTATGGGTCAAGAAGAATCCACGCCAACTGCTGTCGCGTGAGGGCATCTTCAATCCGCTCGCCGGGCACCGGGTGCGACGGACGATGCAACGACATCTCGCGCGGACGGATTTTCTGATGCGGGCGGTCGCGAGCCATCGGCTTTGGTTGCCGGCGGGCGAGGCGCGTGACGAGCTGAGGCTGCGGGCGCTCGAAGCGTGGGTTCCGGGGAACATCGGGTGACGACGTGGGTCCTGCTGCTCGGCGCGCTTCGCCGGCGCCTGGCGTTGCCCTTTGGCGATCCACCCGGAGGCCGGGCACGACCTCGTCCTCGACGCGCCCCAGTGGACCGTCGACCAGATTCTCGGCTGGCTCCGGTCCGGGCGGGATCGAGCGCCGTCATGACCTCTTCCCCGTTTCGCAACCGGGTTGTCGCGCCGCTGCAACGAAGACACGAAAGACTGATGCTCCCCCGATCTGCCGAGGAGGCCGAAATGACGAATCTCAGACCATTCACCACCCGTGACAACGCGCTGCTGGACAGCTTCGGCTGCATCCAGTCGGCTTGGATCGACGCCCTCGGAACGGCAGGCGGTGCCTGGATCGGAGCATGGCGGGACGCAGGCACGCAGTGCGGCGAGCAGGTGCTTGCGGCGCTCGCGGGTCGTCCGCCCCATCGGTTCTCCGCCGACCGCGCCCCGATCCAGCAGGCGGACGCGGCGCGCGCCCTGATCGACGATTGGCTGAGGCTGATGGCCCACGTCGAGGTCCATGTCACCCTGCTGCAGGAATGCGTCCGCGAAGCCCTCGACGAGACGCGCGAACGCTGGTCGGGCGCCCCATCGATCGCCGTCGGCGGCTCCGCAAGGGCCCCCACGAACATTCCGGCGTCCGCCCGATCCGACGACGAAGATGGCGGCGACGCGGATGCGCCGGCCGAGCGCTCCATCCGTCGCCGCCGAGCCGCCTGAGCCAGCGCCCGCCCTGCACTGCGGTGCCCACCGGCGTCACGCTGCCGTCACGTGGGCTTCACCGCGGTGCAAACTCGGCCTCGTAGAGTGGCCTTCGCCCCCGACCATTGGAGCCGAGCCATGCTGCAGATCGAATCCCCCCAACGCAAGCGCAGCACCGCCCGCAAGCTGAGCGTTGGCCTCGCCAGTTGCGAGGACGATGTCCTGGCGGCCCAGCGCTTACGCTATCGCGTCTTTGCCGATGAACTCGGCGCCCACCTCGACCCCCGAACGCCCGGCGTCGACCACGACATTTTCGACCCTTATTGCGAACACTTGGTGGTCCGCGACGATACGCGCGGCAACATCGTCGGCACCTACAGAATCCTGTCGCCCCTGGCCGCGCAGCGCATCGGTGGCTACTACTCCGAGAATGAATTCGACCTGACCCGCCTGCGCCATCTGCGCCCGCGCATCGTCGAGATCGGCCGCTCCTGCATCGACCCCGACTATCGCAGCGGGGCGGCGATTGCGCTGTTGTGGTCCGGCCTGGCGCGCTACATGGCGACGATGCGCTACGACTATCTGCTGGGATGCGCTTCGATCAGCATGGCCGACGGTGGTCACGCAGCCGCAAGCATCTACCGTGCGCTTGGCGACAAGCATGCTTGCCCGCCGGAGTATCGCGTGTTTCCTCGCTGCCCCCTGCCGCTCGGCGCACTACGCGTGGATTTCGACTGCGCGCTGCCGCCATTGCTCAAGGCCTATCTGCGGGCCGGGGCATGGATCTGCGGCGCACCGGCCTGGGATCCCGACTTCAACACGGCCGATCTGCCGATTCTGATGCAGATGAATCGGGTGGGCGCAAAGTACGCCCGCCACTTCGTGCAGCGGGCGGCTTGAGGAATTCGCCCGGCGTCTCGACACGGCAACGCTGCCGCCGTTGGCTCCGGGTGGCGGTGTTGCTGCTCCGCGGCTTGGTCACGGTCGTCGCGATCTATCCGCTGATCGGCGAGGCCAGACGCCTCGAGCGCAGGCGGGTCTGGTCCCTGGGCCTGTTGAGGGCCCTCGACGTCGCCCTCATCAGCGAGGGGCCAGCGCCGCCCGAGGGCGCCTTCATCGTCGCCAACCACGTCTCCTGGCTCGACATCTTCGCGATCAACGCGCTGGCGCCGGCCGCCTTCATTGCCAAGTCCGAGGTTCGCGCCTGGCCGCTGATCGGATGGCTCGCCGCCCACAATGACACGATCTTCGTGCAGCGCGCCTCGCGCGCGCAGGCGCGGACCGCCAATCGCCGGATCGCCCGTCTGGTGGGCTGCAGCCGGCGCGCTGCGCTGTTCGCCGAAGGCACGACCTCGGACGGCAGCAAGGTTCTGCCCTTCCACGCCGCCTTGCTGCAACCGGCGATCGATGCCGGCGCGCCGGTCGTGCCGTTGGCCATCCGCTACGAGGGGCGCGACGGCAGTCGATCCACCATTCCGGCGTACATCGGTGCGACCTCGCTGATCGAATCTCTGGCTGCGGTCTGCAATGCCGACGGACTCCAGGTGCGCCTGCTTTGGTGTTCGCCGCGGGAGGTCGACCGCAAGCACCGCAAACAGCTCTGCAGCGAGACGCGTCACGAGATCTGCCGCGAACTGGCGCGCCACGAACCGGATGCGATCGCACTCGTGGTGTGACTGCCGCCGCGCCGCTACCGCAGGCGTCGAAGCCGACCGGCGCCTACCAGCGCGCCGCCGCGGCGTCGTCGCTGTCGCGGGCCTCGACCCAGCGTACCCCCGCCTCGGTCTCCTCCTTCTTCCAGAACGGCGCCCGCGTCTTGAGGTAGTCCATGATGAATTCGCACGCGGCGAAGGCCTCGCCACGATGGCCGCCGGCAACACCGACGAAGACGATCTGGTCGCCCACCCGCAGCCGGCCGACCCGGTGAATCACCCGCAGCGCGGCCACCGCAGGCCAGCGCTCGCGCGCCTCGGCGGCGATCGCCGCCAGGGATTTCTCGGTCATGCCCGGGTAGTGCTCCAGGGTCATTGCCGCCACGCCACCATCGCCGCGCACGACCCCGATGAAACTCGCCACGGCGCCGACGTCGTGGCGCCCCGCGAGCAGATCGGCACACTCGCGGCCGGCATCGAAATCGGCGGTCTGGATGCTGATACTCACCTCAGCCACCCGTAACCGGCGGGAAGAACGCGACTTCGTCGCCGTCGCCGACCGAGGTTTCCGGCTCTGCCATCACTTGATTGACCGCGGCCCGCAATTTTCCGGTCTCGGCCAGCGCCTCGATTCCCTGGGCCGCGAGATGCTCGCGCAGCTCCGCCACCGAGAGTCGTTCGCACGGCAGTTCGACATCGTCGCCGGCGCGTCCCACCGACTCCCTCAGGCTCGCGAAATACTTAACATGCAGCTTCATGACTTCAGCTCAAAAGATCCGAAAACGCGATGTACAGTAATGGATCGCCGTTCGCCACCTGCGTGTTTTCAGGCACGCTGGCCAGGCCGTCGGCCCAGACGCAGGAGGTGAGCACGCTCGACTCCTGGTTGGCGAAACGCTCGAGGCGCCCGTCCGCGCCGACCCGCACGCGCAGGAATTCGCGCCTGGGCCCGGTTTTCCACGCGAACCCCGCGGGCAATCGCGTGCCCGCAATTGCGACATCCCGCACACCGCTGCGGCGCAGCACGTAGGGCCGCACCAGCATCAGAAAGGTCACCAGCGCCGACACCGGATTGCCCGGCAGACCGACAAAGGCCGCATCGGCGACCCGACCGAAGGACAGGGGCTTGCCCGGCTTGACCGCGATCTTCCACATCCGCAACTCGCCTTCGGCCTCGACCGCCGGCTTGACGTGGTCCTCTTCGCCCATCGACACGCCGCCGCTGGTAACGATCAGGTCGTGCTGCGCGGCGGCCGCACGCAGCGCCTTCCTGGTGGCGTCGAGCGTGTCCGCCACGATGCCGCCGTCGCTGACCTCGCAGCCCATTCGCTCGATCACCGATCGCAACATATACCGGTTCGAATTGTAGATTCCCCCCTCGGGCAGAGGTTCACCCGGCTCGGTCAGTTCGTCACCGGTGGACAGCACCGCCACCCGGAGGCGGCGATACACGTTCACTCGGGCGACCCCGATCGACGCCGCCTGACCGATCTCCGCCGGGCCGAGCCGGACGCCTGCCGGCAGCGCGATCTCGCCCGCCCGAATGTCGTCGCCCTTGTGGCGAATGAAGTCGCCCGCACCCGGCACACGGCGAACGACGACGTCGTCGCCGTCCACCTCGCAGTCCTCCTGCATCACCACGGCATCGGCGCCCGCGGGAATCGGCGCACCGGTGAAGATTCGCGCCGCACTGCCGGCCTCGAGCGGCCGGCCGACGCTACCCGCCGGAATGCGTTGGCGAACAGGCAGGCGCGCGCCCTCGGCCGGTACGTCGGCACACCGCACGGCATAGCCGTCCATGCCCGAATTGTCGTGGGGCGGCACGAACAGGGGGCTACGCAGGTCCTCCGCCAGCACGCGGCCCCCCGCCTCCGCAAGGTCGAGGGTCTCGGTCCCGGCTGGCGCTTCTGCCGCCGCTTCCATTCGCGACAGCGCCTCCTCGAAGGAAAGCATCGGAAACTTCTTCATTGCCTGATCATCGTGTTGGTCGTGACGCCACGAAGCACCCGGCGTGCCTCACCCGCACTGGGATGACGCAGGGCGCTCAACGCCGCAGCAGCCGCCGGAAGGTAGCCACGATACCGTGAAACAGCCCACCACCGGACGCGTCGGCTTCGGGCGTGCGACGTTGCTGGCTGCGTGCCAGGTCTTCCTCCATCGCATCCGCCTGGGACTCCGGCAAATCCTGCACCTGATGGCGGCCCGCCAGTTCCGGATTGTCCCGCATCTGCCGGTGCTTGTTCTGGGCCGAGCTTAGCACCAAGCGCATGTAGCCGGCGCGCACCGGCTTGGGGACGTAGCGGTAGATCTGCCCCTGATTGATGAGCGACGTGATGGTCTCCGCGTCGTGCTCGTCGGAGAGCACGACGGAAACGATCTCCGGCTGCTTGGCCTTGAGCATGCGGATCAATCGGGTCGCGTCGAAGCCGCCGACACGGACTTCGGACACCAGCACCCCGATCTGTTCGCGGTCGAGGATGCCGAGCGCTTCGGCGAGGGTCCGGGCGTGAAAGACCGTCACACGAACATCCGCCAAGGCCTCGTCGAAGGCCTGATGGACCGTCACGTCGCCGTCGACCAGCAGGATCGGGTCCTCCGTGTGCTGCGGTTCGACCGCCTCCGCCGGGCCGTCTTCCGAGACTTGCGGCGCGGCGGAGCGCGACAGGCCGACCGCCTGCCCCACCACCACCGGCAGCTCGTCGACATTCCACGGCTTGTTGATGAAGCGAAACACCTCGCCTTCATTGACCGATGCCAGCACCGCCTGCAGGTCGGAATAGCCGGTCAGCAAAATGCGCATCGCCCGCGGCGCGATACGGCGCGCCGCCTTCAGCAGCTCGACGCCGGTCATGCCGGGCATGCGCTGGTCGCTGATGATGACGTCGAAATCATGATCGCGGATCAGATCCATCGCCACCTCGCCGCTGTCGGCCGTGACGACATCGAAATGTCGACGCAGCAACCAGTCCAGCGCACGCAGGATGCCAGGCTCGTCATCGACGCATAGGATCTTGCCGCGTCGGGACGGATCCGGCTGGGCCGCGTGATTCATGCAGAGCTTCTCCGAGTATCAGGCCGCGAGATCGATCGCGGTATGTTCGGTTGCCTGGGGAAACTTGACCAGGAAGGTAGTGCCCTGATCCGAGGTTGATTCTACTGTGATCGTGCCGCCATGATTCTCGACGATTTCGCGGGCGATCGACAGCCCGATGCCGGTACCCTGGCCTTCCGGCTTGGTGCTGAAGTAGGCGTCGAAGACATGTGGCAAAACCGCCGCCGGAATGCCGCCACCATTGTCGCGCACTCGGATCTCGATGCAATCGGCACCGACCCGAGACGCCACCGTGATGGTACCGTTCTGGCCGATCGCTTGCGCGGCATTGTTGATCAGGTTGAGGAATACCTGGTTCAGTTGGGAGGCGTGGCAGTTCAGGATCGGCATGCCCTCGAGCCGCTCGTCGATCGTGATGGTGGTCGGTATCACGCTTCGGGCGACGTAGATCACGTTGCGCAAGCCCTTGTTGAGATCGAAATCGACGGTCTTATTGCGGTCGAGGCGCGTGAAATCCCTCAGGTTGGTGACCATTTCGCTCATCTGCTCGATGCCGCCGAGGACGTCGCCCAGCATGGCCTGCATGTCGTCCACGTCCCGGCCGCTGAAGCGCAGGCCCGACAGACGTCGCCGGGCACCCGCGACATTCAGGGTGACCACGTCGTCGTCGATCTTGCGGGTGATCGCAGCGAGCTTGGCGGCAACATCGACCGGTGTCGACAACTCGCGCATCCCTTCGATCGCCATCGTCACATTGCTCTTGGAGAACGCCAACGGGGTGTTGAGCTGGTGGGCGACACCCGCCACCATCTGCCCGAGCGAAGCCATCTTCTCGGCCTGGGCGAGTTGTTGCTGACTGCGCTCCCGCTCCAGTTCGTGCTGGCGCAGCATACGGTCGGCCCGGCGCACGATCAGAAACAGGACCGCGAAGAGCAGGGCCAGGAGACCGAGCACCAACGCCACCAGCCGGTTGACCGAACCATCGATGCGCTCCTGGCTGCGATCCGAAGCAGCCTCGATGCTCTGCAGGTTGCTGGCCTGGGCGGCGCGGGTTTCGGCCTGGGTCTGGTTGATCCGGTCGAGGAAGCGGGTCACGTCGGAATAGACTTCGAAGACGCCGATGATGCTTTCGCCGTCCTGGCCATAGAGCGGCAGGTAGCTCGAGATGAGATCGCGGTTCTCGACCTGACCTTCGAACGCCGAAAATTTGTCCCGGTGGGTCAATTCGCTGGTGGGCTTGCCGACCATCGCGCCGAGGAAGCCGGCGTTGGCGATCTTGTCGTCGCCGACCTGACCATGTTCCGACGAGTAGATGGTGACACCGCGGGTGTCGAACACCTTGATCTTGAAGACCGAACTGCGGTGCATCGAGCGATAGACCTTGTCGTTCAGGAAGGCGAACTCCGGCAACGCGCGAATCATCGCGCCGATCTCGCCGAAACAGGCCTTCTTCTCCGGTGGCGCCACCGTCGCGCCATCGGTGGTCTGCCGGTCCGCAATCGAGCGACAGTGGGTGACGTCGATCTCGCCAGCGCGGGCGAGCAGTGACGACAGTCCCTGGTCCCACAGGGTGTTGGCGAACAGGCGGGTCAGGTTGACGTTGCCGCCTTCGTGAATCGCCAGCAGGTCGCGCCGCGCCGATTGCTCCTGCTGCTTGGCGAAAGAGGTCTGGACCTCACCGAAGAACGTGGCCTCGTCGGACTGCACCGAGCGGAACAGGTCGGCCTGCTGTTGCTGAAAGTAGACCAGGGCCGCCGCAACCGCGAGAAAGGCGACGCAGCTGGTCAGGACAAAGTAACGGACAAGACGAAATCGCATGGGGTTCTCCGCAGACTCCCGTTTCGGAAGGAACCGCATCCGGAATCCAGCCTGGCGCCGGATCTCCGGCACCGGCACCCGGGCTGCAGTGGGGTTGGTTAACGGAGTGCGATCATTATGCCTTTAGTTAGCATGATTCTCCTCCCACACCGAAATGGCCGCTTGATTGATGCCGATCAACCTTTGGCCACGACAGCCCCCGCCGCATCCATCGTCTCCACGAACGCAAGTGCCTGATCCAACGCGCGGGTTCGGGCCATCGGCGGCAGGCTGCGCCACACCCGCTTGCCGTACGGCTTGTCCACCATCCGCGGATCGCACACCAGCAGCACGCCCCGGTCGCGCTCGCTGCGGATCAGCCGACCCGCACCCTGCTTCATGCTGATGACCGCCCGTGGCAACTGGTAGTCGAAAAACGGATTGCCGCCGTTGGCTCGCAGATGGTCGATGCGCGCCGACAGCACCGGATCGTCCGGCGGTGCGAACGGCAGCTTGTCGATGACCACGATCGACAAGGCGTCGCCCGGCACGTCGACGCCTTCCCAGAAACTCTGGCTGGCCACGAGTATGGCCTTGCCGGAACGGCGGAAGCGGTCGAGCAGTTCGGCCCGCGACTGCTCGCCTTGCAGCAACAGCAGCAGATCGTCACCACTCGCCGCAAGTGCCTTCGCCAGCGCTTCGTGCACACGGCGCATGGCACGCAGCGAAGTGCACAACACGAAGCTGCGGCCCCGCGCCGCCTGCAGCACCGGCCACGCACGCTCGGCGACCGCCTCCGGGTAATTCGGGTGATTCGGGTCGGGCATGCCGGTCGGCGCGTACAGCAGGGCATGGCTCGGATAGTCGAACGGACTCCCCCAACTCGCGGTGCGCACGGCGGGTTCGATCCGATCGAGCCCCATTTCGGCCAGGAAATGACCGAAGTCCCGCCCCACGGCGAGCGTCGCCGACGTGAAGATCCAGGCCCTGGCCTGCTGCCCCATTTCGCGCCGGAAAATCTCGGCGATGGACAGCGGCGTCGCATTGAGCGCGAGCGACTGACTGAACACTTCGCCCCAGCGAACCATGCCAGGCGCCTCGGGCGCCCGCCAAGCGGATAACCGCGAGCGCAACTGGCCGCACCGCTCGAGACACTTGGCCAGACCCTCGGAGCGCTCTGCCTGGGTCTCGAGCACCGCCTCGATCGCTGCGAGCTTCTCGTCGACAGTGGCCAGCGCGGCATCGAATTCCGGCTGCCCCGCCAACTGTCGATAGCGCAATCGGACATTTTCGCCTGCCACGGCAAGCCGTAAGTCGCGTGCTGCCTTGTCGACGGCGTGCGCAGCGTCGATCAGCGCGGTGCAGTCGCGGGCAGAGGCAATCGTCTCATTGCGGATGTCGCGACCGAGATCGAGCAATTGGCCGGTGGTCAGGTTGGATCCGAAGAACAGGCTCGCAGTCTCGGGCAACTGGTGCGCTTCATCGAACACCACCGCATCGACCGCCGGCAGCAATTCGCCCATACCTTCGTCGCGCAGCATCACGTCGGCGAAAAAGAGATGGTGATTGACCACCACCAGATCCGCTTCCATGGCCTTTCGCCTCGCCTTGTGCACGAAGCATTGCTCGGGGAAGTGCGGGCACTCCTGACCGAGGCAATTGTCGCGTGTCGAGGTCGCCGCAAACCACGCCGCCGACTCCTCGGCGACCGCACCGAATTCGGACTTGTCGCCGCTTTGCGTGACCTCGGCGAAACGCAGAATCGCACGCAGGTCCGCGGCCTCTTCGGCACTGCGGAACCGGCCTTCGCTGGCATTGCGGGCAAGGTGATAGGGGCAGACGTAATTGGCCCGCCCCTTCAACAGGGCGATATCGGCACCGATCCGCAAGGCATCGCGCACGGTCGGCAGGTCTCGTCGAAAGAGTTGATCCTGGAGCGTCTTGGTGCCGGTCGACACGATCACCTTGCCACCCGCCAGTAACGCCGGCACCAGATAGGCGAAGGTCTTGCCGGTCCCGGTGCCCGCCTCCACCACCAGCGCCCGGCGTTCACGCATCGCCTCATCGATGGCGCACGCCATCTCGACTTGCTGCGCACGCGGCCGAAATCCGTCAATGGCGCCGGCCAGCGGTCCGTCGCCGTTGAAACACTGCGCAATCGAGCGATCGTCGCTCATTGGACGCGATATTCCCGATGACGCAGCGCCAAGCATGGCGCCGGCCGGCAATCTTTCCGATTGCGTTTGCCGGGCAGTTCTCGCCGCTGCACACTCATGCAGTGCGGCCGGATCGGCCCGGGGGCCCGCTGCGGGAAGCGAACGGCCCGGTAGCGACAAAGGCCCCCGGGGGAAACCAACAAGATTCGTCCTTTCATCGTGTTGCGGCCGGCATTCGAGCACTCGAATCCAGTGCCGCGGATAATAGCACCGTGCGCCGTCGATGGTTTCGGCGAAGCGTTGGCACAGACGCCTGCGGCGGAGCACGGCAGGTCCGCCGCCACACGAATGCGCCGGGCCTGCTAGCGTATGCGGAAGCCAGCCTTCGGCTTGGCTCGTGCAAAGTGATAGACGATCGATGACGAAGAAGAACCGAAGCTCGGCCCCGGAAACTCCGGCCACCCGGATGCTGCGAGACCACGCAGTGCCATTCACGGCCCATTTCTACGAATATCAGGCCCATGGCGGGACGCGTGTACCGGCGCAACACCTCGAGGTGGACGAACATCGGGTCATCAAGACCCTGATCATGGAAAACGAATCCGGCGACCCGTTGATCGTGTTGATGCACGGCGACAGGACCGTATCGACCAAATCGCTGGCACGTCGGATCGGCTGCAAGAAAGTCGCCCCGTGCCAACCCGAAACGGCCAATCGCCATAGTGGTTACCTGGTCGGCGGGACCTCACCGTTCGGCATTCGCAGAAAAGACGTGCCGGTATATGTCGAGAAATCGATCCTGGCCCTGCCGACGATATTCATCAACGGCGGTCGCCGGGGCATGCTGCTGCAAATTTCTCCGTCGGCACTGCTCGATCTGCTGCAGCCCGAAACCGTCGAATGCGGCATCGAGCAGTGACCGCTCACATAATGTTACGCAGCGCGAAAGCAGCAATTTGTGCTGGCGATAAAATAAATGCAAAATTGCGCTTCTAATACTTTAGACTTATCCGAGAATTATCCATAATGGATCAAAAGGAGACTCGCATGGATATTGGCAAGCTTTCGATTCCCGAATTGCGCCGACTCAACAAGCGCATCGAGGCCGAACTCAAGAAGCGGGACGACTCCGCAAAGCGCGACCTGCTCAAGAAGATGCAGCGCCTGGCCGCCGAGCATGGCCTCAGCCTCGACGATGTCGTCGGCAAGGCCGCCGCTCCGGGCACACCGCGCAAGACCGCCGGCAAAGGCGCCGGCAAGCCGAAGACGAAAAAGATCGTGGTCGCGCCCAAGTACCGGAATCCCGACGACGCGTCCATGACCTGGACCGGCCGCGGCAGGAAACCGCTCTGGGTCCAAAAGTGGCTCGACGATGGCAAGGCGATCGAGGAACTCCTGATCGCCTGATGTCGGCGAGGGCATGCCGCATTCCGAGAAGGCCGCCGGAAATCCGGCGGCCTTCTCCGTTCCGGCATCGACATCGGCTGCGGTAGGCCGGGCCGGCCGGTCATCTCCGTCGCCGCAAATTGCCGTTGCGGGCTAGAATTCGCCCAATCCGACCCGCCAGCCCCGGCTGCGCTCACGCGGACGCCCGATCGCCACAGGAAACCGACCGATGACCGATCTGCTGATCGTACTCGCCGCGTATCTGCTCGGCTCGATACCGTTCGCGCTGGTCACCAGCCGCCTGTTCCGGCTTGCCGACCCGCGCAGCTATGGCTCGGGCAATCCGGGCGCCACCAACGTATTGCGCAGTGGCAACAAAGCCGCCGCCGCCCTGACCCTGTTCGGAGACGCGCTCAAGGGATGGTTCGCAGTATGGCTGGCAATGCGCTTCGGCGCTTCCGACTGGATCCTGGCGGCCGCCGGGCTCGCCGTGTTCCTCGGCCACCTGTATCCGATATTCATCGGCTTCAAGGGCGGCAAGGGGGTCGCCACGGCGCTCGGGGTACTGGTCGGATTTTCGCCGCTGGTCGCCTTCGGCTGTGCCGCATGTTGGGTGCTGACCGCCAGGCTCAGCGGCTATTCGTCGGCGGCGGCAATCGCCGCGGCGGTGGCAGCACCGCCACTGACGATATGGAGCACCGGCAACCGCGACCTGGCCGTGGCTGCACTGGCCATGACGATCCTGCTGGTGTGGCGCCACCGCACCAACATCGCGCGGTTGCTGCGGGGCGAAGAAAGCCGAATCGGCGGCAAGCGCGGCTGAACCGCTACCCGGCGCAAGGAACCACAGCGCGTTTCGGCCGTCGGATGACACCCGTCCAACCGCTGGCAAACGCTCTGAAGCAGTATCGGCTTTAACCCCAGGCGCTTTGGACGCGGTCGTCTTCGAGCGGCCAGCGTGGCCGCACCACGATCGACTGGTCGGAGGGCCCGGCAAGGCCCGCCGTCACCCGGAGGGAAGCCGCAAACGCGATCATCGCGCCGTTGTCCGTGCACAGCTCGGGCTCCGGATAGCACGCGCGCCAGCCACGCTGCCGACAGGCCTCGTCCAGCGCGCCACGCAGGTGACGGTTGGCGCCGACCCCACCGGCAACGACGAGGGTCTCCAGGCCCGATCGTTCGACGGCCTTGATCGACTTGGCAACCAGCACGTCCACCACCGCCTGTTGAAACTCGGCGGCAAGATCCGCCCGCCCGCCTTCCGTCCGATTCCCGTTGTTGTAGGCCGTGAGCACGGCGGTCTTGAGGCCGCTGAAGCTGAAATCGAGGTGATCCGCCTTGAGCATCGGCCGCGGCAGCGGGATCCTGCCCGGGATGCCGGTCTCCGCCAGCCGCGCCAGCTCCGGCCCGCCGGGATAGCCCAGCCCGAGCAGCTTGGCTGTCTTGTCGAAGGCTTCGCCCGCCGCGTCATCGACCGACTCGCCGAGCAGACGGTAGCAACCGACCCCCTCGACCCGCATCAACTGTGTGTGCCCGCCCGAGACCAGCAACGCCACGAACGGAAAGGCAGGCGCGTCCGCGGACAGCATCGGCGACAGCAGATGCCCCTCGAGATGGTGGATCGGCAGTGCCGGGATGTCGAGCGCGAAGGCCATCGACACGGCGACGCTGGCGCCGACCAGAAGGGCGCCGGCAAGACCGGGGCCGGAGGTGTAGCCGATCGCCCCGAGATCGCGCCGGGCGATGCCCGCATCGGCCAGGACCTGGGCGATCAGCTGTGGCAGCCGGCGGATGTGGTCGCGCGATGCCAGTTCCGGCACCACACCGCCGTACTCCGCGTGCAGCGCGACTTGCGAATGCAGGCGATGGGCCAGCAGCCCGCGATCACGGTCGTACAGCGCAACGCCGGTTTCGTCGCAGGAGGATTCGATGCCGAGTACGATCATGGGTCGAGTGTAGGCGAGCGCCGGTAGTGATGGTGATGCTTACTTTGCCCGGCGAATCAAGCCTTGGCGAGCAACTATTTTGCAGGTATGATCGCTCGTTTTTACGCCGACCGATCAAATCAAGGAAGCAGTAATGCCGGGTA
>JAGRFZ010000117.1:0-4067 GCA_020445785.1 Rhodocyclaceae bacterium | reverse complement strand
GCGTCAAGGAAAACGAGCCGTTCGAGGTGGCGATCCGCCGCTTCAAGCGCACCATCGAGAAAGCCGGTGTGATCACCGAGCTCCGCTCCCGCGAGTTCTACGAGAAGCCGACCGCCGAGCGCAAGCGCAAGCTTGCCGCCGCCATCAAGCGCCACCACAAGCGCCTGCGCAGCCAGATGCTGCCGCCCAAGATGTACTGAACTCCCGACGCAGGGACGTCTCGAACACACAGGCGCGGACCCCTGGTCCGCGCCTGTGTGATTTTTGCTTTCACCACGACCAGAGATCCCATGTCGCTCAGGCAGCGCATCCTCGATGACATGAAGGCCGCAATGAAGGCCCGGGACAGCGAGCGGCTGTCGGCCATCCGCCTACTGCTGGCGGCGGTCAAGCAGCGTGAGGTGGACGAGCGGATCGAACTCGACGATGCCGGCGTGATCGCCGTCGTCGAACGGGCGGTCAAGCAGCGCCGCGACGCTGCCGACCAATATGCCGCAGCCGGTCGCAGCGAACTCGCCGCGGCGGAGCGCTTCGAGATCGACGTGCTCTCGACCTATCTGCCAGAACGACTCGACGACGACGAGATCGAGGCGGCCATCGCCGAAGCGATGGCGGAGAGGGCCTGCAACGGCCCGGCGGACATGGGCCGACTGATGTCGGCACTCAAGCCGTTGCTCGCCGGCCGTGCCGACATGGCGCGGGTGTCGGCCTTGGCGCGCAAGGCACTGGCGGCCCTTGCCTGAGGGTTTCGCGCCTGGCGCAGGCATGCCCCCGGCAACCGCAGCCGGCGGCCTGCCGTCACCCTTCCCGCCTCGAATTCCGGAATGATTCCGCAATCCTTCATCCAGGATCTGCTGGCGCGGACCGACATCGTCGACCTCATCGGACAGTACGTGCCGCTGAAGAAGAGCGGCGCCAACTTCTTTGCCTGCTGCCCGTTCCACGACGAAAAGAGCGCTTCGTTCTCGGTCAGCCCCAGCAAGCAGTTCTACCACTGCTTCGGCTGCGGCGCCCACGGTAGCGCGATCGGCTTCCTGATGCAGTACAGCGGTCTCGGCTTCGCCGAAGCAGTCGCGCAGATTGCCGGCCAGGCAGGCCTGAGCGTGCCCGACGACGGGCACGCGCGGCGCGGGGAACAACCACGACACGAACCGGCACTGACCGAAATGCTGGCTGCCGCCGCCGCACATTTCCGCGCACGCCTGCGGGACAGCCAGCGCGCGATCGACTATCTCAAGGGGCGCGGCCTGTCCGGCCGTGTCGCCCAGCGCTACGGCATCGGCTATGCGCCGGCCGGCTGGCAGACCCTCGCCGACGCCTTCCCCGATTACCAGGATCCACGGCTGCTCGAAGCGGGACTGGTGATCGAAAACGAACAAGGGCGCCGCTACGACCGCTTTCGCGACCGCATCATGTTTCCGATCCACGATCCGCGAGGCAATGTCATCGGTTTCGGCGGGCGCATCATCGACCACGGCGAGCCCAAGTACATGAACTCCCCCGAGACGCCCGTGTTCGAGAAGGGCCGCGAACTGTACGGGCAGTTGCAGGCGCGCGACGCGATCCGCAGCCACGGCAGCGTCGTCGTGGTCGAAGGCTACATGGACGTGGTCTCGCTCGCCCAGTTCGGTGTCGACAATGCCGTCGCCACGCTCGGCACCGCAACCACGCCGAACCACGTCCAACGCCTGCTGCGCACCGCCGAGCGTGTCGTCTTCTGTTTCGATGGCGACGCCGCCGGGCGGCGGGCGGCTTGGCGCGCCTTGGAATCGTCACTCGAGCATCTGCGCGACGACCGCGGCATCGCTTTCCTGTTCCTGCCCGCAGAGCACGATCCCGACAGTTTCGTCCGAGCTGAAGGGGCACAAGCCTTTCTCGAGGCGGCGGTCAAGGCGACCCCGCTCGCTACGGTGCTGGAGGAGCAACTGGCCGAGGACATCGACTTCGATACCGCCGAAGGTCGTGCGCGCTACGCCCACAGCGCCCAGCCCTTGGTGACCCGCATTGCTGCGCCGCTGCTGCGGCTGCAGGTGCTCAAGCGCATCGCGGAACGCTCGGGCCTGAGCCAGGCCGAGCTCGAACAGAATTACGGCGTCAGCGGAGCGGGCGGCAGCCTCGGCCGTCCACCCGGCGCCCAACCGCAGAAGCGACTGCATCGGCCTGCTCGGCCCCGTCGCATCACCCGACCTCCGGAAGACACGCTGCTGCGCATGGTGCTGCTGCATCCCCATTTGGTGAGTCGCATCCGCAGCGAGGGGATTCCCCCGGAGACCGAGGCAGGACGTGCGCTGCTGGCCCTGATCGATGCAGACGGCCTCGGCGAACTGCCGGCCCGGGGCGGCGTCGGCGCACTGCTCGAGTACTTCCGGGACACGCCTCACGCGCCGACCCTGCAGCAGTTCGCCGCGACCACCGACGAGAACCTGTTCGATGATTCCGCAATCGAAACCCTGTTCTCCGACACCCTCCACAAGTTGCACGAGATCGCCTTGAGCGCCGAGTTTTCGGCCCTCCAGGCGAGTCTGAATTCCGGCGGACGACTGAGCCCGGAGCAACTAAAACGATATGGTGAATTGCTGCGGGAGCGACAGGCGCGACCGAGCCGACACCAAGGACCGGATTCATAGTATAATTCTATGTTTTTACCCAAATTTTCATCCTGCTTGAGGGTCTCCTATGCCGAGGGATAAGTCGAAAGAAACCCGCCGCGCCGCAAGCCGCGGCAGAGCAGCCCGCCCGCGCGCCAAGGACAAGCGTGCGGTGGTGGAGAACGCCCCGACGCCGCAGTTCGATGCCGATGTCCGCCGCACCCGGCTGAAGACCCTGATCACCCTTGGCAAGGAGCGCGGCTACCTCACCTACGCCGAGATCAACGACCACCTGCCGGACGATGTCGTCGACGCAGAGCAGATCGAATCGATCATCGCCACCTTCAACTCGATGAACATCCAGGTCTACGACGAAGCGCCCAGCGCCGAAGACCTGCTGATGAACGACGGCACCGCATCTGCCGTCAATGACGAAGATGTCGAGGAAGAAACCGAGCAGGCGCTGTCGACGGTCGATACCGAATTCGGCCGCACCACCGATCCGGTGCGCATGTACATGCGCGAAATGGGCATCGTCAACCTGCTCACGCGCGAAGGCGAGATCGAGATCGCGAAGCGCATCGAGGACGGCCTGCGCCATATGGTGCAGGCCATTTCCGCCTGCCCCACGACCATCGGTGAAATTCTCGATCTGGCCGACAAGGTCGCACGGGACGAAATGCGGATCGACGAGTTGGTGGACGGGCTGACCGACCCCAACGCACCCGAAGAGGAACTCAACCAGCACACCGCCGCCGCATCCCTGGCGGAAAACGATTCCTCGTCATCCGACGACGACGATTCGAGCGATGACGACGAAGACGACGATGCTGACGGCAGCAAGGCGGTCGCCGCTTCGCTGGCCCTGCTGCGGGCCGAGGCGTTGATCCGCTTCGACGACATCCGCGGGCATTACGAGAAGATGGTGGCGGCGCTCGACAAGCGTGGCTCCCAGGACAAGGACTATCGCGCCCACCAGCAGGAAATTTCCGAGCAGTTGCTGCTGATCCGCTTCACCGCCAAATCGATCGAGCGCCTGTGCGACTCGGTCCGCCACATGGTCGAGCAGGTGCGGGCGCACGAGCGCCAGATCCTGCAGCTCTGCGTGGACCGGGCCGGCATGCCGCGCACCCATTTCATCAAGGTGTTCCCCGGCCACGAGACCAACCTCGACTGGCTCAAGAAGGAGATCGGTTCCGGCAAGGCCTACGCCGAGGGCCTGATGCGGGTGCACCCGGCGGTGCTCGAAGAACAGCAGAAGCTGATCGAGCTGCAGGAACGCATCGGACTGCCGCTGAAGGAACTGAAGGACATCAACAAGAAGATGTCCACCGGCGAGGCCAAGGCCCGCCGCGCCAAGCGCGAGATGACCGAAGCCAACCTGCGCCTGGTGATCTCGATCGCCAAGAAATACACCAACCGCGGGCTGCAGTTCCTCGACCTGATCCAGGAGGGCAACATCGGCCTGATGAAGGCGGT
>JAGRFZ010000116.1 GCA_020445785.1 Rhodocyclaceae bacterium | reverse complement strand
GCCTACCGGCTGATGGATCTCGGCGTCGAACTGATCATCCGCGAGACCCTCCTGTCCAGCCTCGACATGGCGCGGCAGGTGTTCGAGACTCTCGGCAAGCCGGCCGAGCGCGCCCGCGACATCGTCGCCCGCTTCGCCGAGTACGACGGTCGCATCCTGCGCCGCGAGCAAGCCCTCTATCATGATGAAACCCAACTGATCCAGACTTCGCGCGAAGCGCTGGACGAACTCGCGAGCCTGCTCGAGGAGGAAGTGCCGGCCCCGGCCGCCGAACAGGCGCCTGCGGATGCCGCCACCGAGGCCGCCGCCGGCGAGGGCGAGACGGCCGAGGGTGACGCTGGCCAGGCCACGCCTGACGCCCACGATCGACCGCCTGCCGACGATGCCGGCAACACGACACCGGCGCTGCTGCGCGGCACCCGCGAAGGCTGATCCGCTCAGGGCACGCGGCCGATCCGCCCGGCGAGACCGACCAGGAAGTCCACATACTGGCGGTGACCGCCCGGGAGGACGAAGTTCAGGCGCAACGGATCTTCGGCGTCGGAGATGCCCTCCGCCACGATGCCGCCCGTGTGCGGATCGCGCTTCAGCCCCGGGCGCCGCACCTCGCCGCCGCTGCTGTCCACGAACAGCACCGCGTTGTCGGTCCCGAAGCGTCGCCCCAGTTCCTGCACCAGATGCAGAAAACCACGATCGCTGCCCCCGCGCGTACGGCGCCCATCGGCGTCCCACGACGAGGTCACGGTGTCGCCCACGCCGACGATGCGCGGCATCCAGCGACGCGCGAAGGCAGACTCCGCCAGGTCGAGCAATCCCGCCATCGAACGTGGCGCGGTGCGAACGCTGAAATCCGCCCCCAGAGGAGGGCTGCCGATGCATCGCGCGAAATGGCGATTGAGCAGGGCCAGAACGCCGGCCTCCTTGATCGCGCCGGACAGCATGAACTGGAAGTCGGTGGTACCGGCCATGCCGTCGCGCGAGGGCGCTAGGCGCTCGCCGTCGCCGTCGCGGCCGAGGTTCGGTGCCAGATGCACGAAGAAGGCGTCCTTCAGGCCCTGCCCGGCGGCATCGTCGAGCAACGCCGCCATGAAGGCCTGCAGTTGCCGTTGCAGTTCGCCGTAACGGCCTTCCCGCCCGGCGAGGGCCTCGAACACGACATTGATGTTGACGGTCGGCGAGACCCGGTTGTCGAGCACCGCCGCGTCCACCAGCGTCGCCACCTGCGACGGCGCCAGGCCGTGACCCGGCCGGCCGAGGAATTCGGTCAGGAAGCGACGCGCCCGCTCCGGCACGCCGGCAAGAAAACGCATTTCGGCATCGCTGACCCCGGGATGCGAAACCGCGCCATCCACGTCCTGCCATTGAACGCCGCCCGCGGCGAGGCCCGGCAAGTAGCGGCCGGCGGCCTGCCGCGCGCCGCCGAGGCAGCGCTCGACGATGCCGTTCATGCCGCGCCGGCCGATGTGCTCACCGTTGGTCAACACGAAGAAGTGTCCCCGCAGCCGGCGGCAGGCCGCCAGGTAGGCGGCATCGACCTGTCGGCGCAGCGGGTCGCCGACCAGCCCCATGCAGACGCCGTCCAGGTCCTGGATGATCAGGGTCGGTCGACCGTCGGCGAGGCTCTCGGCAAGGCGGTCGCAGCCGGTCGAGAGATACTGGGTACGCAGCATGGGCTCGCGGGCTCCGGGGCCCGCCGACGATGGCAAGGCCCTCCAGTCTAGCGCGCCGGCGAAGCCGGCCACGCTCACGACGGCTCGGTCGACACCGCATCGGCCGGCGCCGGCAACGACCGTCCGAGCCGTTTCGCCGGGGTCGATGCCTCGGCGATGTCCGGCCGTGACGGCGCCGGGTAGAGCCGCGCCAGCCAGCCACCGAGGGCTGCCCGGTAGCTGGCCGGCTCGTCGCGGATCGCGAGGCAGTGGCGGGCCGAATCCAGGGTCAGCGCACTGACCCCACAGCCGAGCGAGGCCAACGTATCCAGGTAGCGCTGGATGTAGTTCGCATCGGCCACCGGATCCTGCCGCGAATGGATGGCCAGCACCTGGACCCAGACCGGGATCGCCCGCATCCATGCCCGGTTGCGGGCCTCCCAGCGCGCGGAAATGCCGACCACCCGGCGGTACGGGACGAACGGTCGCGACCACGCCGGGCGGTAACGGCGGCCGGCGAACCATGCGGCGAAGCGTCCGAACTGCTCCGCCTGCACGTCGAGCGGCGTCGATTCGAAGACGATGCCGACGATGCGCCGTCGCAGGCCGGCCGATGCAAACTGGTTGAGCGCGAAATAGATCCAGACCGCGCCCGAGAAGACATGCAGCACCAAGGGCCCCTGGCCGCGATCGAGGCGCTCGGCCAAGCGCTTGGCGTAGCGGTCGCAGAGGCGAGGCACGGTCATGCACGCGAGTCCGGGCACGACCCCTTCGCTGCCGGCGACACCGAACTGGCCGTATAAGCCGCGGTACTTCTCGAGATGATGCTGCGACATGGCAAAGCCGGCCAGCAGCACGACCTGGATCTGGGCGGCCACGCGGGCCTTCGGTGGCGACGCGACGTGATCGCTGTTCATGGCGGGCTCCCTGGTAGTGCGGACGGAAGCACCATAGGCCGGCGGCGCCTACGTATGACTCACGGATAATCCGGCGGGATCGGTTCAGCGGTCGACATGGCCGTCGGCGAGTTGCGCGGTCGCACTCCGCTCGGCGAGGCAGCCGCGGGCGCGCGCGAGCTGAGCGGCCACTCGGGCGCGGCAGGCCACCACCACCGGCAGCTCCTCGTCGGGCAGGTACTCGCCGCGATCGAGCTTGCCGAGGGCACGCGCCAGATCTGCAGGGGTCCGTTCCGGTGCATGGAAGATGCGCTCGACGCAGGCATCGAGATCGTCCAGGTCGACCCGGCAGATCTGCCGGTTGAGCGACAGGCGCCCCTCCTGCAGCACCAGCGCGTGGGGCAGGCGCAGGATTTTGCGCAGCCTGTGCAACGCGGTTTCGAAGGCCCGCTTGGCGCCATCGCCTTCGGCGTCCGGCCAGAGTTCGTCGGCGATGCGATGCACCGCCACGCCCTCGCCGCCGAGCGAGATCAACACTTTCAGCACCGCCAGTGGCCGCTGGGGCGCCTTGCCCTCGAACGTCAGCACCTGGCCGTCGAGCACGATTCGCCAGCACCCCAGGGTCGAGATTCTCAGCGGCCACGGCCAGCGCTCGAGGCGGCGGGCGTCGGATGGCGGCGTCAGGCGGTAGGCCCGCACCAGTGCCGACGCGTGGGCCGGCTCGATGCCGAAGCGCAGGGCATCGGCGCACAGCCGCGAGAGCATCGCAGGACAGGCGCCGAAGAAATGCACCAGGCCGTGGCTGCGACCATGGGCGAACGCGCTGCGCAGCGCTTCGCCATAGTCCGCGCTGCCCTCGGCGGCCCGCGCGGAGGCCTCCAGCAAACCGACATGCAGGCTCAGCAGCGGACCGCCGCTGCGCGCCGCACACGCCCGCAGTGCGACGATGTGGGCGGTGAACTCCTGGCGCCGGCCGTCCTGCAGGGCGGCGGCGGCCAGACTCACCAGCGCCATGCCCCGGAACACCGGCGCGCTCATCAGGTCGGCGGCATCGAGGGCGATCCGGGCGCACCCGATCGCGCGGGCGCCGTCGCCCCGGGTGAGGGCGTGCCAGGCCTTGACCACATGGGTTGCCCACACTTCCATCGGCCGGTTCGGCGACAACCGCCTTGCGGCCTTGTCGAGCAACCTGCCGCAGGTATGCTCGTCACCGGCGAGCAGCAAGCCGAGCGCCGACAGACAATGAATGAACACCACCAGCAGATGGACGCCGCTGTCCCGGCTGTAGCGCATCGCCTCGTCGTGCCACGGACGGATGGCGTCGAAGTCGCCCGAACTCCAGGCGCTGACGATACGGATCAGGTACCACTGCAGGCGCGCATGGGGCTCCACATCGCGCGCACGCTCGGCGTCGGCGAGCAGGCCGCAAAGCGATATCAGGCTCGCCGGGCTGCCGTTGAAGGCGTAGTACAGGGCCAGCATCCAGCCCAATCGCAGCTTCAGCGAGGCGTCGATGTCGAGCTGCATCAGGCGCCGGATGCGATCCTCCCAGGCCGGCAGACGCGGGTGGTCGGGACATGCATTGCACAAGTTCATCCAACTCGCGAGCGCGAACGCGGCCTGGGTGTCGGGGGGCATGCCGTCGTATTCGGCATCCATCGCCGACAGCTCCACCTCGGGCATGCCGGCGATCGCGGCACCGCCCCACTCGGTGAACCGGGAACAGCCGAGTTGCCCCAGGCCGAGCATCCAGCCACCGAGGTCGTCGGTCGCCTTGAATTGATGAACCGCCTCGACGAGATCCTCGCGGGCGTCCCGCGGCGCCCCGTGCATGCGCACCACGCCGCGCCAGTAGCGCAGCCACGGCTCCTGCTCGAACACCGTTTCCGGCAGGCGCCCGAGCCACTGCATCAGGGTGCCGTTGCCGGCCCGGGAAAGCAGTTCCCGCGCCTGTGCCTTGATCAGCGACACCGCCTCCTCCACCCCGCCACATTGCAACCACAATTCGATCGCGGCCCCGTGGCGCCCGACCGAAGCCAGGGCATGGGCGGCCCGGCGTTGGACCTGATCGAGTTCGGCGGCCGACAACAGCCCCTGGGCCCGCTTGCGCAGGAACTCGGCGAACAATGGATGGAAGCGATAGGCGAGTTCGGCGCGGGCCGCCTGCTCGACGAAGATGCCCTCTTGCGACAAGCGCCGTAGAAAGGCGGACGCCTGCTCCGCCGCCCCCAGCAGCCGCAGCAAGGGCTCGTCGATCTCCGGCAGCCAGCACAGCGTCGTCGCGAGCCGTCGCTCGTCTTCCGGCAGGCGCTCGAAGACCTCACTGGCAAGATACGCTTCGCAGTGCGCCGGCAGCGAAAGCCACTCGCCGCCGCGGGTGACACGCGGCGGCCAACTGCGGGCGCAGAGCACGACGCCGGCCGCCCAGCCACCGGTCAGTTCGAACAGCCGGTCGATTTCGGGCGCCGCCAGGGTCACGTCGAGCGCGGCCAGCAGTTCGGCGGTCTCCGCCTGCGACAAGCTCAACTCATCGGCGCGAATCTCCATCGCTTCGCCCTGCACCAGCGCACGCCCGAGGAACTCCGGCGCCGGCTCGCGGCCGAGCACGATCAGCCGGGCGGAGGGCGGCGCGTGGCGCAGCAGGGCTTCGAGGAAACTCCGCAGCGCATCCGCGCCGGAGAGGGTGTGGGCGTCGTCGAGGACGATCAGCGGCGCGCCGGCCATTTCGAAGACCGCCCGACAGTAGCGCCCGACGAAGGTCGCCAGATTGCCGAGATGGTCGCGGCTCAGCCGCGGCAAGGCTTCGGCGCACCGCGGCAGTTCCACGCCGCAGGCCTGGCGGAAGTTGGCGAGCAACTCGGCCGGGTCGGCATCTTCCTCGTCCAGCCGAAGCCAGATGCAGGGGCGCCGACCGGCCTCGGCATGGTGGGCCGCGAGTGTCGTCTTGCCACAGCCGGGCGGCCCCGAAACCCAGCACAGGACAGCCGCCTCGTCCTCGAGGCGGGCCAGCAGGCGCCGCGGGGACAGGCCCGGCTTGCGTGGCGGCAAGGTCTTCAACGACGTGGCAAACGGCATTCCTCGGCCTCCTCACGGCGCGGGCGCGTGCACCCGCGACACGTCTGCAACGCGCGTTTCCGAACGATCGATCGCTTTCCATTCTATTGCCCATCCGCCGGCCCCGGGCGACTTCGGCTGCGGATTCTGTGCCCGA
Source organism: Rhodocyclaceae bacterium (assembly GCA_020445785.1). GTDB lineage: Bacteria > Pseudomonadota > Gammaproteobacteria > Burkholderiales > Rhodocyclaceae > Cognatazoarcus. The sequence goes on along the minus strand of JAGRFZ010000116.1, from coordinate 9,261 downwards.
AAGCCGCGGCGGACATCGCCATGCCCAGATGTCATTCCGGCGTACCCCGCCCTCCTGAGGTATAGCACCCGGCAGCAGCGACTAGCGCCGCGATCGCCACGAAGCATCGACGGGATGCCGCAGCGACGCAAAGATCTCGATCATGCGATTTCGGTACTTACGGATCACTCACCGAATGCCGGGGCGCACACCGTCGCGCGTGGTCGTCCGCGCCGGTCGCGGGCATGCGGCGGCGATTTTTTTACAGCCGCAGGCATTAAGTCGAAAGTCATAGCGCCGTTACATAAGACCCATATGCCCCCCAAGACAAGGGCGAATCCACGGAGGTCAGAAGACGTGAACCCGGTCAATTTCGACGCGCTGCCGCCGCTGTCACCGCGCGCCGCCGAACTGCTGGCGGTCAAGATCGAGGACGACGACGCCGAACAACGCCTGCTCTCGATCATCTCGAACGAACCCCAGCTCGCCGCCCGGCTGGTCGCCGTCGCCAACTGTGCAGCCAATGGCGCCGCGGCTTCCCGCATCGCCTCGGTACCCCAGGCCATCCGTCGCATCGGCATGCGCCAGACGATGCAGATGGCGACCGGCATGATGTTCGGTCACCCGGTCTCGGCGCGCCTGTCGGATCAGGCCCGTGAGCAGCTGTGGCTGCACTCGGTATCGATGGCCACCGCTTGCCGCGAAGTGGCCCGCCTGCTCAAGTACCACGACGGCAGCGACGCCTACCTCCACGGACTACTGCACGACCTCGGCTACATGCTGGCCGAACTGACCTGGCCCGGCGCGCTGGAGCGGGTCTGCGTCTTTGCGCTGGAACGCTCGCTGACGATCGAACAGGCCGAACGCGAGCAGTTCGGTCGCGAACACGGCGAGCTCACCGCGATGCTGCTGGAACACTGGCACGCGCCGGCGACCTTCGTCCAGGTGCACCGCAATCACCACCTCTTCGCCGGGCGCTCGAATTCGCTGGCCGGGATTCTCTGCGCCGCCGAATCGATCGTCAGTCTGGACGAGTTCGGTTGCGGCGTATTCGGCGGCACGGTCAATCCCTTTGCCTGCCTCGCGCGGCCACGCGAGGTGGTCGAATCGCTGCTGTTGAAGCAATTGAAACTCGAGCAGCGCGAACTCGACCGGCTGCTCGAGCGCATGCTCGACAACGTGACCGAGATCGGGGGCCTCGGACGCAGCATGGCAGCGGCCTGAGGCCACCGCGCGCCGCACCCACCGGACGCCGGCCCCGGCAGACGCGGCGCCGACGACCCGTTCCACCGTCCGGGACTGGATTTTTCCGTCAGGCCGGCGACAATCGGCAGGATGAACATCCGATCGCCGATTGCAGCCACCCTGCTGGCATTGACCTGGGCCTGCGCCAGCCCCTCGCCCGAAGCGCCAGAGCCGGCGCCGGTGCCACCCGTGCCGGCCGGTTCCGCTGCCGAGGCGACCGAAGCCGAAGGCACCGCAGAACCGAGGATGTCGGTGTCCGAGCGCGCCCACTGGTTCGCCCGGCTCGGTTGGCCTGCAGCCTGCGAGCGTGCGTTCGCCGTGACCCGCAGCGGCGATGACGGCGGCCTGGCGATCCACGATCTCGCCGAAGGCGGCGCCATCGCCCTGGTGCGCTGTGCACCGGGTGCCTACCAGCCCACCAGCGTCGTCATGGTGTTCGACCACGAACGCCCCGAAGCCACCGCACGCCTGCTGACGTTGCCGTATTACCGCTCCCCCTACGGCCGCGAGTTGGTCCGCGCCCGAACCACCGAGATCACCGGCGAGCTGCGGTGGCTGGCGGACCAGCAATCGCTGGTATTGTTGGCCTTGTCGCGCCAGACTGCCGATTGCGGCATCTGGACGCGCTATTCCCTGGCCGGCGGCAAGCCACGGATCACCCGCCTCGCCGCGCGCCTGCCTTGCCCGGAAGGCGCCGAGCTTCCGGTGGACGCCAGTGGCGGCGAGCCGCCCATCGGCTGGCGGCCGGTCCGGGCCGACTGAAGGAGATCGCGATGCGGGTCGACCACACCCGGTTCTTCAATGCCTATCGCAGCGCCTACGGCCGACTGTCGCAGGCGACCGTCAACGGACTGGAGCTGCTCGGCCGCAACATGGAGGACGACACCGAACTCAGCTCGGTGCCTTGGGCGGCCTACATGCTGGCGACGGTCAAGCACGAATGCGCCAACCGCTGGATGCCGATCACCGAGTACGGCCGCCGCAACTATTTCGACAAGTACGAAGCCGGCACCCGGCTCGGCCGTCGGCTCGGCAACACCGAACCCGGCGACGGCTACCGTTTCCGTGGTCGTGGCTACGTGCAGATCACCGGTCGCGCCAACTACGCGCGGATGAGCAAGGCGCTCGCGCTCGGCGAGGCCGAGGACCTGGTTCGGGACCCGGACCAGGCGCTGCGCCCGCTGATCGCGTACCGCATCATGTCGCTCGGCATGCGCAAGGGCCTGTTCACCGGTCGCAAGCTCGCCGACTACCTCGACGACGACCGCTGCAACTACAAGGAAGCCCGCCGCATCATCAATGGACAGGACCAGGCCGAGCGCATCGCCGCCTACGCCGAAACCCTCGAAGCGATCCTGCACGAGGCGATCGTTCGCTAGCGCGATCCGCCGAGCAAGCGGCCGTCCCGTTCCGTCCCGACGCCCAGGAGACCCCATGCCCGTCTATGCCCTCGACCAACTCGAACCGACCATCGCCGACAGCGCCTACATCGCCGACGAAGCCACCATCATCGGTGCGGTGCGGCTCGCCGAGCAGGTCAGCATCTGGCCCGGCGCCGTGCTGCGTGCCGACAACGAACCGATCACGATCGGCGAAGCCAGCAATATCCAGGACGGGGCGGTGCTGCACGTGGACCCGGGCTTTCCGCTGACCATCGGCGCGCGCGTCACCGTCGGCCACCAGGCGATGCTGCACGGCTGCACGATCGGCGAAGGCTCCTTGATCGGCATCCAGGCGGTGGTGCTGAACGGCGCCGAGATCGGGCCGCAGAGCCTGGTCGGCGCCGGCGCGATCGTCACCGAGGGCAAGGCATTTCCACCGCGATCGCTGATCCTGGGTGCACCGGCCCGGGTCGTGCGCGAACTGAGCGACGCCGACATGGCGCGTCTCGGCACCGGCCATACGGTCTATGTGGAGAAGGGCATCCGCTACCGCGGGGGCTTGCGGCGACTGCGCTGATCGGCGGATGCACGCCTGCCCGCCACTCCGACCCGCCGACGCTTCGCCGGCATCCGCCCGGCACGAAGGCCGCCGCCATGCCGGCTGAGTCACCCGCCGAATATCCGCATCTGGTCGCCGATATCGGCGGCACCAACGCGCGCTTCGCCCTCGTCGAAGGCCCGGGGCGGCGTCCTGCGCGGTTCCGCAGCTTCCGCTGTGCAGACTTCGCCGGCCCCGAAGACGCGATCCGCGCCTACCTCCAGCGCGAACGGCAGCCGATGCCGCGCCAGGCCGGGATCGGCGTCGCCACGCCGGTTTCCGGCGATGAACTGGCGCTGACCAACAGTCACTGGCGCTTTTCGGTGGCGACGCTGCGGGCCGGGCTCGGACTCGAGCGGCTGGTGGTCGTCAACGATTTCACGGCCCTGGCGCTCGGCCTGCTGCACCTCGAAGCGGGCGAACGCATCCCGCTCGGCGGCATTGCCCCGGCCGCAGACGGCGCCATCGCCCTGATCGGCGCCGGTACCGGCCTCGGCGTTGCCGGGTTGATTCACTGCGGCGATGGCTATGCGCCGATCGCCGGCGAGGGCGGCCACGTCACGCTGGCAGCGGCCAATGTACGCGAGGCGCGGATCATCGAGTTTCTTTCCCGACGCTACTACGGCCACGTCTCCGCCGAGCGGGCCCTCTCCGGCCCCGGCCTGACCGCGATCCACGACGCCATCCGGGAACTCGCGGCGTTGCCGCCGTCGGCCCTGCCCCCGGAGGCCATCAGCGCGCGCGCGCTGGCCGGCGAGTGCGCCCACTGCCTGGAGACCGTCGACCTTTTCTGCGAACTGCTCGGCAGCTTCGCCGGCGACGTCGCTCTGACCCTCGGTGCACGCGGTGGCGTCTATATCGGCGGCGGCATCGTGCCCAGGCTGGGCGAGCACTTCCTGCGATCGGGATTCCGGCGTCGCTTCGAAGCCAAAGGCCGTTTCTCGGGCTACCTGGGCGAAATTCCGGTGTTCGTGCTGCAGACGCCCGACGCGGCGCTCGCCGGCGCGGCCCATGCGCTGAAGCACCCGCTCTTTGCCGGCAGGGAATCGCGCGCCGCGCGTCCGCGAGGCGGCTGAATCGCGCGCAGACCGGCGACGGCCCTCACCACCGGGCACGGCCGGCCGGCAGGTCGATCATCGCTCCCCGCGCCGAGCCGACCGGTCGAGCGCGGCGCGGGCAAGGTCGATCAGGCCGCGGGTCGATGCGTCGTGCGCATCCCCCGCGTCGCCATCGAGTTCGCCGGCGATGCGGCTGGCGAGTTGCTTGCCGAGCTCGACGCCCCACTGATCGAAGCTGTTCACCCCCCACAGCACGCCCTGCACGAACACCTTGTGCTCGTAGAGCGCGATCAGCGCGCCCAGCGACGCCGGTGACAGGTCGGGCATCACCAACGTGTTGCTCGGACGATTGCCGGCGAAGACCTTGTGCGGCACCAGGCGTGCCAGATCGTCGCCGGCGACGCCGGCGGCAGTCAGCTCGGCACGCACTTCGGCCTCGTCCTTGCCGACCATCAGGGCCTTGCTCTGGGCGATGCAATTGGCCAGCAGCAGGCGCTGGTGGCCGGGCAGCTCGCGCGCGACCTGGAGCGGCATGATGAAATCGACCGGGATGGTGTCGGACCCCTGATGCAGCAACTGGAAGAACGAGTGCTGGGCGTTGGTGCCCGGCTCCCCCCAGATCACCGGACAGGTGCCGACGTCCACCGGCCGGCCATCGTGCAGCACGGACTTGCCGTTGCTCTCCATCTCCAGCTGCTGCAGATAGGCCGGCAACCGTGCCAGGGCCTGGGCGTAGGGCACCACGCAGAGGCTGGCGGCGCCGAAGAAGTCGCGGTACCACAGGCCGATCAAGGCGAGGAGGACCGGCATGTTGGCCGCCAGCGGCGCCTCGAGGAAATGCCGGTCCATGCGCTCGGCGCCGGCCAGCAGTGCGCGGAAGCCATCGGCACCCACCGCCAGCGCGATCGGCAGACCGACCGACGACCACATCGAATAGCGGCCTCCGACCCAGTCCCAGAAGCCGAACATGTTGGCCTCGTCGATGCCGAACGACCGCACCCGCTCGGCATTGGTGGAGACCGCGACGAAATGCCGCGCAATGTCATCGTCCCGCGCGCCATTCGCCAGCAGCCAGGCGCGGGCGCTTGCCGCGTTGGTCATGGTCTCGATCGTCGTGAACGTCTTCGAGGCGATCACGAACAGCGTGCGGCGGGCATCGAGGCGGCCCAGCACCCCGGCCAATTGGGCTCCGTCGACGTTCGACACGAAGTGCAGACGCAGTCGCTCTTCGCCCTGGCCGGCCAGGGCCTCGCACGCCATGCACGGCCCGAGGTCGGAACCCCCGATCCCAATATGGACCACATCGCGGATCGCATCTCCGCCATGCCCCCGCCAGCGGCCATCGCGCACCGCCTCGGCGAAGGCCAGCATGCGCTCGCGCACCTCGCCCACCGCGGGCATCACATCGACGCCGCCCGCGTCGTACCGGGTCCCGCCACGCTGCCGCAGCGCGGTGTGCAGCACCGCCCGTTGCTCGGTGTCGTTGATCGCGCGCCCGCCGAACATCGCATCGCGCGCCGTCTCGACGCCCCGCTCGACCGCCAACCCGGTCAACAGCGACAGCGCACGGGTGTCGAGCCGGTTCTTCGAGTAGTCCAGCACCAGTCCGGCCGCCGACAGCGACATCCGCGCGAAGCGCTGCGGGTCGTCGGCGAACCACTGGTTCAAGCTGGTTGCGGCGATCGCCTGGTGGTGTTCGACCAGCGCCGCCCACGCGTCGGTTTCGGTCAGCCGTTTCATCGGCGGCTGCACCCTCCATTCGGGTCAAGGGACAAGACCACATGCTGCTCGGCATCCTGCCGGCAGCAGCCCCCGCTAGCAATACCACAAGCGCCGACAACTCTCTAACCGGCGGCCTCGCGAAGTCGTGGCGATACGCAGCAGCCGATCGGCACCGACGTCCCGACGGAGCGGCGCCCGGACCGACCGACGGGGCAGCGGCCGCGCAGATCGAGATGGAACACCCCACGGGACGGCGGCGCGACGCCGGCATCAGGCGCCCGTCTTCCCCGCGTGTAGCGGCTCCGGGATCGCCGCAACCCCAGCCGGCTACGACAGGAACAGGCGCCGCAGTATTCCCGAAAAACGGCGCGCCACCGCCGCCTGGTCGGTATTCGGATCGCGCACGCCACGGATCACCAGGCCGTCGAACATCGCCGCCGCGACGACCGCAAGTTCGGCAACGGTGTCGTCGTCGTCCGGCAAGCCATGCGCACGGCGCGCCTCTGCAATGGTCTGGCGCAGGCTCTCGAGGCTGCAGGCATCGGCTTCGCGCACGAGGCGAGCGATGTTCGGGTTTCGCGATGCCTCGGCGGCGATCTCGAGCTTGAGGCTGGCGTCGCGCGGATCGAGTTTTTCGGCCACGCCCTGCGGGATGCGATCGATCATCGCTTCGAGGACGTCGGCCGAAGCGCGCATGCCGGCGGTAAGGTCGAGCATATGGTCGAGATCGCGCCGTACCAGCGCCGCAATGATCGCCTCCTTGTTCTCGAAGTAGTGGTAGACGTGTCCGGGGCTCATCCCCGCCAGCTTGCAGATCTTGGAGATGCTGGCGCGGTGGAAACCCTCTTCCAGCACGCAGGTCTGGGCGGCGGCGAGGATCTGCTCGCGCCGCACGTCGGCCTTCGAAGCCGGGTTGAAATCGTCGGCGATCATCCGGGGCCCCCATTTTCACAACTTTACGCGGGCCGGCCAGCGCCGGCCCTTGATCGTGGCGCCAGCCTAACATAGAATGAGCGCTCGAACTAGAATGATCGTTCAATCTATATCCGACAACCGCGTCGCCACCTACCCGGAAACGGCGCCCGACACCCCCGCGAGGCAAAACATGCGCGCTTTCCCGTCCCGCTCCCTGCGCCCGCTGGCCCTGGCCAGCGCCGCGGCGATCCTGCTGGCGGCCTGCAGCCAGGCCGCCACCCCCCCGCCCCCTCAGGCCGCCGCCAAGCCGGTGGTCGGGGTAATCCGCGCCGATGCCGGCCCGGTCACGCTGACCACCGAATTGCCCGGGCGCACGGCGCCCTACCTGGTGGCCGAGATTCGGCCGCAGGTCGGCGGCATCGTCCAGAAACGGCAGTTCCGCGAAGGCAGCGAAGTGGCGGCGGGCGACGTGCTCTACCAGATCGAGGCGGCCAGCTATCAGGCAGCGCTGGACAGCGCGCGGGCCAATCTCGCCCGCGCCAAGGCCACGCGGGAGACTGCCCGGTCGAAGGCCGAGCGCTACGCCGGGCTGGTCGGCATCAAGGCGGTCAGCCGGCAGGACAACGACGACGCCCAGGCGGCGTTGCTGCAGGCGAAGGCAGACGTCGCGACGGCAGAAGCGGCCGTGCGCGCGGCGCGCATCGAACTCGGCTACACCCGGATCACCAGCCCGATCGCCGGGCGCATCGGCCGCTCGACGGTCACCGCCGGCGCGCTGGTCACCGCCAACCAGGCGAGCGCCCTGGCGACCGTGCAGCGGCTCGACCCGATCTACGTCGATCTGACCCAGTCCAGCAGCCAGTTGCTGGCGCTGCGACAGCGCGTCGCCAGCGGCGAGCTGAGCCGCGAGGGCGACCGCCTGCCGGTGACCCTGACGCTCGAGGACGGCAGCGCCTACCCGCATGCCGGCAGCCTGCAGTTCTCCGAGGTGAGCGTCGATGAGTCGACCGGCAGCGTCACGCTCCGGGCGGAATTCCCGAACCCCGACGGCCTGCTGCTGCCGGGCATGTACGTGCGCGCCCGGGTGGCCCAGGGCGAGACCGCCGGCGCGGTGCTGATGCCCCACGCGGCGGTCGGCTTCGACGCCCGCGGCCAGGCCCAGGTGATGGTGGTCGGCGACGACGGCAAGGTCGCTGCGCGACCGGTGAACCTCGCCGGCTCGCGCGATGGCCGCTGGATCGTCACCGCCGGCCTGGCCGACGGTGAGCAGGTGATCGTCGAAGGGCTACAGAAGGTGCGCGCCGGCGCCAGCGTCGATACCGAACCCGTCAAGGCCGCGGCGGCGACGCCGGCCGGGCGCTGAGGAGGGGACCATGGCACGCTTCTTCATCGACCGCCCGATCTTCGCCTGGGTCATCGCCATCGTCATCATGCTCGCCGGCGCGCTGGCGATCCGCGAATTGCCGGTATCCCAGTACCCGTCGATCGCGCCACCGGCGATCGCGATCAATACGAGCTACCCCGGCGCGTCGGCCAAGACTGCCGAAGATTCGGTGACCCAGGTCATCGAGCAGCGGCTGACCGGCATCGACGGCCTGCTCTACATCAGTTCCAACACCGACTCCTTCGGCAACGTCAGCATCACGCTGACCTTCGATGCCGACACGGACCCCGACATCGCCCAGGTGCAGACCCAGAACAAGGTCCAGCAGGCCTTGCCGTTGCTGCCCCAGGCGGTGCAGAACCAGGGCGTGACGGTGGCCAAGTCGGCGCGCAACTTCCTGATGGTGGTCGGCTTCGTCTCCGAGGACGGTCGCTTGTCCGGCACCGATCTGTCCGACTTTCTGGTGTCGACGGTGCAAGACCCGATCTCCCGCGTCGACGGCGTCGGCGAGGTCACGGTGTTCGGCTCCCAGTACGCGATGCGGATCTGGCTCGACCCGGACAAACTCAATCGCTTCCGGCTGACTACCGGTGACGTGACGGGGGCGATCCAGGCCCAGAACACCCAGGTCTCGGCCGGCCAGCTCGGCGGCGCGCCGGCGGTGCCGGGCCAGGGCTTCAGCGCCACCATCACCGCCCAGAGCCGACTGCAGACGGTCGGCGAGTTCGAAAACATCCTGCTGCGCAGCGCCCAGGACGGGGGCGAGGTGCGATTGCGCGACGTCGCCCGCATCGAGGTCGGCGCCCAGAGCTACGAGACCGTGGCCCGCTTCAACGGCCAGCCGGCCGCCGGCATGGGCATCCGGCTGGCGTCCGGCGCCAACGCGCTGGAAACCGCCGACCGCATCCGTGCCAGGCTCGACGATATGCGGCCCTATTTCCCGACCGGCGTCGAGTACGTGGTGCCCTACGACACCAC
>JAGRFZ010000020.1 GCA_020445785.1 Rhodocyclaceae bacterium | reverse complement strand
CGCGCATCATGAACACCCTGCTCAAGGACAAACATATCGGCCGCCACATCGTGCGGATCGTGCCCGACGAGAGCCGCGCCTTCGGCATGGAAGGCATGTTCCGCCAGTACGGCATCTGGAACCAGCAGGGCCAGAAGTACGTGCCGGAAGACCACGATCAGCTGATGTTCTACAAGGAGTCGGAGACCGGCCAGGTGCTGCAGGAAGGCATCAACGAGGCCGGTTCGATGGCCGACTGGATCGCCGCCGGCACCGCCTACTCGGTACACGGCGTGCAGATGGTGCCCTTTTACATCTGCTATTCGATGTTCGGCCTGCAGCGCACGATGGACCTGTGCTGGGCGGCGGCCGACCAGCGCACCCGCGGCTTCCTGATCGGCGGCACCGCCGGTCGCACGACGCTGAACGGCGAGGGCCTGCAGCACGAGGACGGCCACAGCCTGATCCTGGCCAACCTGATCCCGAACTGCGTCAGCTACGACCCGACCTTCCAGTACGAGGTCGCCGTGATCGTCCAGGACGGCATGCGCCGGATGTTCGCCGAGCAGGAGGACATCTACTACTACATCACCGTGATGAACGAGAACTACGAACATCCCGAGATGCCGGCCGGCGCCGAGGCCGACATCCTCAAGGGCATGTATCTGTTCAAGAAGGGTGGTGACGGCCAGGGTCCGCGCGTCCAATTGATGGGGTCCGGCACGATCTTCCGCGAGGTCATCGCGGCGGCCGAGCTCTTGAAGAACGACTGGGGTGTCGAGGCCGACATCTGGGGCTGCCCGAGCTTCAACGAGCTCGCCCGGGATGGCCAGGACACCGAGCGCGCCAACATGCTGCACCCGCTCGAAGCACCGAAGAAGAGCCATGTCGAGCAGAAGCTCGAAGGCTTCGACGGTCCGGTGGTGGCGGCGACCGACTACATCAAGCTGTTCGCCGAGCAGATCCGCCCCTTCGTCAAGCGCAACTACGTGACACTCGGCACCGACGGCTTCGGGCGTTCCGACACCCGCGAGAAGCTGCGCCACTTCTTCGAGGTGGATCGCCACTGGGTGACGCTGGCCGCCCTCAAGGCGCTGGCGGACGACGGCAGCATCGAGCGCGACAAGGTCGCTGCGGCCCTGGTCAAGTACGGCCTGGATGCGTCCAAGCCGAACCCGATGTCCGTCTGATCGCCGAGGAGAAGGAACAATGAGTCAATTGGTAGATGTGAAAGTCCCGGACATCGGCGATTTCTCCGACGTTCCGGTCATCGAGCTGTTCGTCAAGGTCGGCGACAGCATCAACGAAGAGGACGCGATCTGCACGCTGGAATCCGACAAGGCGACGATGGACGTGCCGTCGTCGGCCAGCGGCGTGGTCAAGGAAGTGCTCGTCGCCCTCGGCGACACGGTGTCCGAAGGCAGTGTCCTGATCAAGGTCGAAAGCGGTGCCGCCGCTGCAGCCACGGCACCCGCGCCGGCAACTGCCGCTGCCGAGGCGCCGGCCGCCCCCGCGGCTGGCGGTAGCGTGGTCGATGTCACCGTGCCCGACATCGGCGACTTCTCGGATGTGCCGATCATCGACTTCTTCGTCAAGGTCGGCGACAGCATCA
>JAGRFZ010000019.1 GCA_020445785.1 Rhodocyclaceae bacterium | reverse complement strand
GCGATGTGCGGCCTCGGCACCGCGCTGATCGGCCTCGCCACCGGCGGCCTCAGCTACGGCACCGGCTACGCCGAGATCAAGGGCGCGCTCGAAGGGACCGAGCAATTGCCGCTCTATTACGCGCTGGCCAAGGCCGGCGCGATCCTGCTCGCCTTCGTCAGCGGCATTCCCGGCGGCCTGTTCGCGCCGGCACTGGCGGTCGGCGCCGGGCTCGGCGCCGACGCCGCCCCGTTCTTTCCCGAAGCCCAGAGTTCGGCGGTGCTGGCACTCGGCATGGTGGCCTTTCTCGCCGGCGTCACCCAGTCGCCGATCACGGCCTTCGTCATCGTCATGGAAATGACCGCGAACCACAGCTTGCTGCTGCCGCTGATGTGCGCCTCGGTGACTGCCCACGCATTTTCCCGCAGCCTCGCGCCGACCCCCCTCTACGACGCCATGGCCTACACCATCCTGCGCCGCCACGCCAATGCCAAGCGGGGTCAGATGAATCTCGCCGCGGCGCGACGCCAGAAGGAGGAACGGGAAGCGGCGAAAGCGCCGACCGAGGAAGCTCCGGTTCCCCCGAAGGCTATGGTCGCTCCGGTGCCAATGGCGGTGCGACCGCAACCGGCGATCCTGCTGCCGCTGAGCGCCGAGGGTGGCTTTGCATCGCCGGCCCAGCCGCCTGCGGCTGTACCGCGCCAGAAGCGCGGTCTGCCACCCATCGCGGCGATCTTCAAGCGCCGCGATCGGGTCGTGCCGGCGCTCAATCGCGCCCCCCATGCCGACGAAACAGCGCACGAATCGCCGGCGCCCGCCGACGACGGATCCGAAGAGGCGGTCGACGGGGCCGCACAGGACGGCCACGGGGACCGTACGCCGGGGGCTCTGCTCGACGCCATGCCGGCGGAAGCTACGATCGCGCCCGAGCCCGACCTGCCCGCCCCGCAGGACGCCGCCACCGATGTCGACGTCGAGGCCGGCGCGCCCGCGGCGGAAAGCACCGCCGGCACGTCGTCCGGGACGCTGGTCACGCCGGAGGCGGCGCAGCCCGACGAGGCCACCGGCGAAGCCGAGGGCGCGGACCCCGCAACAGCGGGCGAAGCCGAGCCGCACCATGAAACCGCGCCGAAGGCGCCCGACCCGGGCAAGCCTCGCGGCTGGTTCGGCTGGTTCGGCCGGCGCCGCAATCCGGAAGCCGACTAGCACGCGGCGGAACTCCGGCACGTAACGGCCGTCGATTCGGGCACCCTGATCTCCCCCGACGCCACAGAGTCGCCGAAATGGACCAGCAACTGCAGATAGAAGGCTTCTACGACCAAACCACCGGCACGGTCAGCTATCTCGCCCTCGATCGGGCGAACGGCCGCTGCGCGCTGGTGGACCCGGTGCTGGATTTCGACCACCGCTCGGGACGCACCGCCACCACCGGCGTGGACCGCCTGATCGCGCGTGTCGCCGAACTGGGTGCCCAGGTCGAATGGATCCTGGAAACCCACGCCCACGCCGACCACCTGTCGGCGGCGCCGTATCTGCGCGGCAAGCTGGGCGGCCGCATTGCGATCGGCGCCCAGATCACTGCCGTGCAGCGGGTGTTCGCCGAGTTGTTTCATGCCGGGCCCGACTTCGCCACCGACGGCAGCCAGTTCGACCACTTGTTTGCCGACGGCGAAACCTTCTCGATCGGGTCGCTGCGGTGTCGGGCAATCCATACGCCGGGGCACACGCCGGCCTGCATGAGCTATCTCGTCGACCACGACGAGACGCTGTCGGCGTTCGTCGGCGACACCTTGTTCATGCCCGACTACGGCACCGCCCGCTGCGACTTCCCGGGCGGCGACGCACGCAGCCTGTATCGCTCGATCCGTCGGCTGCTGGCACTGCCGCCCGAGACCCGGCTCTGCCTGTGCCACGACTACCGGCCCGACGGACGCCCCGCCGCGTGGCTGACGACAGTGGCCGAGCAGCGCCGCGACAACGTGCATGTCCACGACGACGTCGGCGAGGACGATTTCGTGGCGATGCGAACGGCCCGCGACGCCGGCCTCGACATGCCGACGCTGATGCTGCCTTCGATCCAGGTCAATATGCGGGCGGGGCAATTGCCTCCGGCCGAGGCCAATGGCACCCGCTACCTGAAGATTCCCTTGGACCGCCTATGAACCGGCCCTGTCCGACCCGATGTGGCCCGACCCGGCGCTGATCGCCACCGTGCTCGGCGGCCTGGTGGGGCTGGTGCTGGCAGTCAGCGGCGCCGGCGGAGGCATCATCGCGGTGCCCCTGCTGGTCTTCGGCCTGCACCTCCCGATGATCGAAGCCGCGCCCGTGGGCCTGATCGCGGTCGGACTGGCGGCCGCCCTCGGCGCCGGACTCGGCCTGCGCAACCGCATCGTCCGCTATCGCGCCGCCATGCTGATCGGCGGGATCGGCATGCTGACGGCACCGCTGGGCGTGTGGCTGGCCCAGCACATTCCCAATCCGCCCCTGCTGATCGGATTTGCCGGCGTGCTGACCGCGACCGGTGCGCGCAGCTGGCGCCGGGGACGGGCGCGCGCGGACGGCGCGGATCTCACCCGGCGTGTGCTGCCGTGTCACGTGGATCCGTCCGACGGCCGCCTGCACTGGACCGCCCCGTGCGCACGCGCACTGGCTGTCACCGGCGCACTCTCCGGCACCCTCAGCGGCCTGCTCGGGGTCGGCGGCGGCTTCGTCATCGTGCCCGCACTGAACCGCCACACCGACCTCGACAACCGCAGCATCCTGGCCACCTCGCTGGCCGTGATCGCGCTGGTATCGATCGGCGGCATCGCCGCCGCCGGACTGCACGGTCGCATCGATTGGTCGACGGCGCTGCCTTTTGCCGGCGGCGCCGCGATCGCGCTGCTCGGCGGCCGCTTCGCCGCTGCGCGCCTGCAGGGCCGACGCCTCGACCAGACCTTTGCGCTGGTGTGCTTTGGCGTCGCGCTGCTGATGCTGGCCCGCGGCAGCGGCCTGATCGACTATGCCCGGTGAGCTCTCCGTGCCCGGCACCCGGCGCCGAGAAGATTTCTCTCGATTTTTCGCAAATCATGCACTTTGATTGAAAACGAAGGTTCCGCACGAGGGGCCTTCGTCGATCTGGGCAAAGCCCACCCGCCGGTGCCGGCTCGCCCAGCCGTTGCGTCGATAAAAGAACGAAGAAGGAGACCAACATGAGCGTCGGTAGCGTTGCGAGGGTGGCCATCGCCGCCCTGCTGGTGGCGGCCTGCGGGACCACCGAGAAATCGCTCCAGGATCAGGGCCAGCGACCTCTGAACGGTGCGCAACTCGCGGACATGTTCGCGACCGGGGCCTTCGATTTCCGGGGCTCGGAAGGCAATCTGTCAACAGTCCACTTCCATGACGATCACACCGTCGAGGTCAGTTGGCAGGGCGGCGGCGACAGCGGTACCTGGCGCACCACGGACGACGCGGTGTGCACCATCTACAAGGAGATTCGCGGCGGCAAGGAGGGCTGCGCGCGGGTCTACCGAACCGGCCCGGATCAATATACGGCGTTTCGCCTGGATGGCAGCCTGCGCGGCACCTTCACGCCGGCCAAGTGAACGCCGGTTTGTCGCAACAAGAAAAAAAAAGCGGGGAGCCCACGGGCTCCCCGAATCTCTTCCAGGTTCGGCATTCGAACGCCCGCCCCCGCGCGCAGGACGGGCGGGCACCGCTCAGGACTCGAGGATGATCGGGCTCTCGCCCGAGTCGCCGCTCATCGCCAGCATCAGCCCATTGATACGCTTGACGAAACTCGCGGGATCCTCGAGCGTGCCGCCCTCGGCCAGCAGGGCCTGATCGAACAACACCTGCGCCCAGTCGTCGAAGCGGGCTTCCTCGCCCTTGAGCCGGCGCACGGCCGGGTGGTCGGGATTGATCTCGAGGATCGGCTGGCTGGCCGGCGCGTCCTGGCCGGCCGCCTTGAGGATGCGGGCCAGGTTCTGGCCCATGTCGTGCTCGTCGGCCACCAGGCAGGCCGGCGAATCGGTCAGGCGATGGGTCACCCGCACCTCCTTGACCCGCTCGCCGAGGGTGGTCTTCATCTTCTCGACGAGCTCCTTCATGTCGTCGGCGGCGGCCTCCGCGGCCTTCTTCTCCTCCGCGTCCTCCAGATCGCCCAGGTCGAGGCCGCCCTTGGCCACCGACTGCAGGGGCTTGCCGTCGAATTCGGTCAGGCTGCCGACCACCCATTCGTCGACGCGGTCGGCAAGCAGCAAGACCTCGATGCCCTTCTTGCGGAAGATCTCCAGGTGGGGGCTGTTGCTGGCCGCCTTGAAGCTGTCCGCGGTGACGTAGTAGATCTTGTCCTGGCCTTCCTTCATGCGACCGATATAGTCGGCCAGCGAAACGGTCTGCGCCTCGCTGTCGTCCTGAGTGGTCGAGAAACGCAACAGGCCGGCAATCTTGTCCTTGTTGGCGAAGTCCTCGCCGACCCCTTCCTTGAGGACGCGGCCGAATTCCTTCCAGAAGCTGGCGTATTTCTCCGGTTCGTTCTCGGCCAGGTCCTCGAGCATCGACAACACCTTCTTGGTGCAGCCGGCACGAATGGCGTCGATGTCCTTCGACTCCTGCAGAATCTCGCGCGAGACGTTGAGCGGCAGATCGGCCGAATCGACGACGCCGCGCACGAAGCGCAGGTACAGCGGCATCAGCTTCTCGGCGTCGTCCATGATGAACACGCGCTTGACGTAGAGCTTGACGCCATGGCGGGCGTTGCGGTCCCACAGATCGAACGGGGCGTGGGACGGCACGTACAGCAGCTGGGTATATTCGTGGCGGCCCTCGACGCGCGAGTGGGTCCACGCCAGCGGCTCGTCGTAGTCGTGGCCGACATGCTTGTAGAAGGCCTTGTATTCCTCCTCGCTGACGTCGCTCTTCGCGCGCGCCCACAGCGCACTGGCCTGATTGACGGTCTCGTCCTCGTCGGTCTCGACCTGCGCCTTCTGCTCCTCGTCCCATTCCTCCTTCTTCATGACGATCGGCTGGACGATGTGGTCGGAGTACTTGCGGATCAGCGAGCGCAGTTGCCAGCCCGACAGCAGGTCGTCCTGGTCCTCGCGCAAATGCAGGATGATCTCGGTGCCGCGGCCCGCCTTTTCCGCCGCCTCGATGGTATAGGCGCCGGCGGTGTCGCCGCTCATCGTGCATTCCCACTTGACTGCCTCGGTCACAGCCGCGCCGGCCCGTCGGGTCAGCACGGTGACCTTGTCGGCAACGATGAACGAGGAGTAGAAGCCGACCCCGAACTGGCCGATCAGGTGGGCATCCTTCTGGCGATCGCCGGTGAGCGCGCCGAAGAACTCGCGGGTGCCCGACTTGGCGATCGTGCCGAGGTTGTTCACGACCTCGTCGCGGCTCATGCCGATGCCGTTGTCGGAGACGATCACGGTACGCGACGCCTTGTCGAAGCCGACCCGGATCTGGGCTTCGCCGCCGCCTTCCAGCAGCCCGGGATCGTCCAGCGACTCGAAGCGCAGCTTGTCGCAGGCGTCGGCGGCGTTGGAGATCAGTTCGCGCAGGAAGATCTCACGATTGGAATACAGGGAATGAATCATCAGGTGAAGCAGTTGCTTCACCTCGGCCTGGAAGTTCATGGTCTGGGCCGCGTTGCTGCTGGCCCCGGCATTGGCTTCGGTCATCGGCTCGAACTCCGTTTCTGGGTTGGACGTATGGTGATTGGCCACATGGGTCCGCCCCCGAGGAATTTCAAGCCCCCGATTGCAGGAACTCGCAACGACCGCCCTCGGCGCGGTTCGCATCAGCGGTAGGCGATCTCCAGCACCTCGATCTCGCGCGTGCCGGCCGGGCTGTCGAAGCGCACCAGATCCCCTTCCCGCGCCTTGATCAGTGCCCGCGCGATGGGCGAAATCCAACTCACCCGGCCCGCGCCGGCGTCCGCCTCGTCCACGCCGACGATCTGGAAGCACTGTTCGTTGCCGCCGTCGGCATCGCAGATGGTCACGGTAGCACCGAAGAAGACCTGCTCGAGATGGCTCTGCTCGGATGGATCGACCACCGTCGCGCTTTCGATGCGCTTGATCAGGAAGCGGATGCGGCGATCGATCTCGCGCAGCCGCTTCTTGCCGTAGATGTAGTCACCGTTCTCGGAACGGTCGCCGTTGCCGGCGGCCCAGGACACCACCTCGACGATCTTCGGCCGCTCGCGCCGCACCAGTTCGTCGAGTTCGGCGCGCAGGGCGTCGTAGCCGCGCCGCGTCATGTAGTTGCGGCCGGCCGGCGCGGCCGGCTCATGGGCGGCCGCGTCGTCGTCCTCGTCGTCGGATTCCTTTACGAAAGCCTTGTTCAATCGTGTCGCAGGGTGCCCTGTCCGGAAACGCTCAATGGTAGATGGCCGGCTGGTTGAGCAGGCCACCGTAGTGTTCGACGAGTATATCGAAAGCGTCCTCGTCCGAACCATTGGCGATGACGCCGTCGAGTTCCTCACGGAAGCGCTGGGCGGCTGCCGCGCGGATCACCATGCCACGGCCGAGGCGCTTGTCGATGACCTCGATGGCGTCGTGCCCAGGGTAGTCGACAACGTAGAGCTGCTGGTCGTTATACACAATCTGCATGGCGAACCTCCTGAAAGTCCGGAAGCACTCGGGGCCTCCGGGGTACATCCCGAAAATGGGTGCGGCCACTCGCATTTCAAGGGTTTGCGCCATGTTGTCATTCCTCGACACCGGGCATACCATACCGCGAGCCTTGTACTCGATTACGGCGCCGGTCGGTGCCGGCTTTAGCGGATCGGCAATGAGCGAGACCTTCGAAGATGTGACGAATCTGGCACTGCGCCTCGAAGAACTGCGCGCCGAGCACCGCGACCTCGATGTCGCCATCAGCCAGTTGAGCGACACCCCGCCCGAAGACGAACTGCTGATCCGTCGCCTGAAGAAGCGCAAGCTGATGCTCAAGGACCGGATCGCCCTGATCGAGCGCATGCTCGAACCCGACGAGCCGGCGTGAGCCGGCCACACCACTGAGACCCGACATGGCGCAGGCTCCCCGGCCCATGCGGACCGATCACGGCCCGCGGGACGACCAATCCTCCGGTAACGAGTGCCCCACCCTCGTGTTCGTACACGGCGCCGGCCACGACCACGCCACGTGGCAATCGCAGACTGCCCATTTCGCCGATGCCGGCCATGCCGTACTGGCACCCGACCTGCCCGGCCACGGCAGCAACCTCGAGCCGCCCCGGACGACGATCGAGGCGATGGCCGAGTGGCTCCTGGCAGCGCTCGACGAACGACCTTCCGGACCGCTGCATCTGGTCGGCCACAGCATGGGCTCGCTGGTCGCGCTCGAGGCGGCCGCGCGGGGCGGCGCGCGGGTGGCCTCGCTCGTATTGATCGGCAGCACGCTGCCGATGCGGGTCGCGCCGGCGCTGCTGGACGCCGCCCGCGACGATCCCGCCCAGGCCCGGAGAATGATCAACGAGTGGTCGTTCGCACCGCCGGACATCGCCGGCGGGCAAATTCCTGAAGCGGTGCTGGCCGCCAACCTGGCCATGATGGCGCGCCAGCCGACCGCCGTGCTGGCCACCGACCTCGCCGCCTGCGATCGGTACGCCGGCGGGCCTGCGGCGGCCGCGGCGGTGCGCTGCCCGAGCTGGCTGATCTGCGGCGAAGGCGACCGCATGACGCCACCGGCCGGCAACGGCCTGTTGCAGCAGGCCCTGGCTGCCGCCGGCCGCCCGGTGCAGGCGCGGACCATCGCCGGCTGCGGCCATGCCATCATGGCGGAGCAGCCCGATCGCCTGAATCAGACGCTGGAGCGCTGCTGGAAGGATTAACATGGGCGGCCTGCCCGCCGTCACCACGGCGCCAGCAACGACCCCAGGAGCCTGCGGCAGGCCACCATCCCACGGAGAACAGAGAGGAGCGACGTATGCAGGAGCAGGATCAGGCGGACAAGCTGGCCCGTGAGGCGGAGGACAAGCGCGCCGAGGCACTGCCTTTCCCGAAGGTACGCGACATCCAGGTCGGCTCGCCATGGCGCTGGCTGGCGCTGGCATGGGGCGATCTGCGTGCCTGCCCGATTCCCAGTCTTTTCTACGGTTTCTGCTTCGCCGGCATGGGCCTCTTGATCACCTTCGTCTTCGAGCACGCCTACCAATACACCTCGGCGCTGACCTCGGGCTTCCTGCTGGTCGCACCGTTTTTCTCGATGGGCCTCTACGAGATCAGCCGCCGACGGGAACGCAGCGAAGCCTGCGCGCTGGCGCCGACCACCGTGGTCTGGAAGCGCAACGCCGGCAACATCGGTGTCTTCGCGCTGGTCCTGATGGTCATCTTCCTCGTCTGGGCGCGCGCTTCGCTGGTCGTGTTCGCCCTCTTCTACACCCAGGAAATGCCCAACCTGTCGGGCTTCCTCGAGCAGATCCTGGCCTTCGAGAACCTCGAGTTCCTGCTCGTCTACATGTGCGTCGGCCTGCTCTTCGCGACGATCGTGTTCGCGGTGAGCGTGGTCGCGATCCCGCTCATGCTCGATCGCAACCAGGACGCCGTGACGGCCATGCTGGCCAGCGTCGCGAGCCTGTTCAAGAACCCCTTCACGATGATGATGTGGGCCTTCGTCATCGTCGGCATGACCATTCTCGGCTTCGTCACCTTCCATGTCGGCCTGGTGATCGCCATGCCACTGGTCGGCCACGCCACCTGGCACGCCTACCGCGACCTGGTGGAGCCCCTGCCCGGCAACTGAGGCCCCCCGCGGCTCAGCCGTCCAGTTCGAGCAGGACCGGCTGGTGGTCCGAGGCCGGCGTATCGGCCAGAACCTCGATATGCCGGAGCCGGCTCGCCAGTTCCGGCGTCACGAAGAAGTAATCGCAGCAATAGGGATGGTCGGGCCAATCGGCCCCGTGCAGGCCGACGCTGGGGGCATGGGGCGCCGCCCCATGGACCAGAGGCCAAGCGTCCGACCACGCCGGCCGGCCGTCTTCGGTGGCGGTGAGCACGTCCATCTCGGGCGCATCGGGCGCAAAGTTGAGGTCGCCACAGAGCACCGCCGCGGGCGGTCTCGGCGGCGACCCGAACAGGGACTCGGCGCGGGCCGGGCGCGCCGGCGCCCGCTCGGCGAGCACCTCGCCCTGCCACGCCCGCAGCGCCGCCACCTGGGCCCGGCGCTGCAGCACCGAGTAGTACTCGAGGTGGGTGGTCAGCAAGCGCAATTCGCCTCTGGGCCGCGCCAGCACGACCTCCAGGCACACCCGCTGCATGCTGCGCTCGATCGGGTCCGGTGGCGCCGGCAGCGGCCGGCGCCAGATCTGGCCGAGCGGACCGGCCAGCAACATCAGATTGCCGAATCCGCGGCAGCCGCCGGCACCGTCGCCGCGTTCCACACCCGGCGCCCACAGCATCGTGTGGCGGGGAAAGGCGGCCGCCAGCACGGCCGGCCCGTCGATCTCCGATGCCTGCCCCTTGAGACCCGGCCAGTTCAGCGCCACCTCCTGCAGACAGATCGCGTCGAGCGCGCCGCAGGCGCGAATCCGCTCGATCGTCCTGTGAAGATCGACACGCCCGTCGGCACCGCGGCCCCACTGGATGTTCCAGCTCAGGATGCGCATTGTGAACTCCTGCCGGTTCGAACATATATATTTCTGCAAACCGTAGAGTTTGTCATCGGTTGCGTGCCATGGCGTGGGATAGACTTCCGCATTCCAGAAACGGACAGATACATTCCGGGCGCCCGCGCCCGCCCGCGCCCACCGATGCTAGCCACCCTCTACAAGTTGCGACCGACCGGCGGATTCACGCTGATCGACGACGACGGCGCCGGCCTCGGGCCGGAGCGGGACGCGTGGCTCGGCAGTCTCAAGTCGCGACGACCGGAAGAAGCGGTACGGCTGATCGACGAGCGCATGAACATGCTGCAGGCGGCGCGGCTCAGCGCCCCCGAGACGATCGCTGCGCTGACCACCATCCAGGACGCGTTGACCGACGTGCTGGCGCGCCGCGACGCGGCCCGCATGCGCGACGAGATCGCCGTGACGAGCGCCGAAGCCGAGCTGGTGCTGGCGTTCCTGACGCTGTTCAAGCGCATCGCCGGCTGGTACCTCGAGGCCGCCGAAGCGGTCGCACCACGCTGGTTCCGCAAGAGCCAGGGCGCAGTCTTCGACATCGCGTTGGCCCAGGGCGCCACGGCCGTGCTGCAACGCATCGAACTCGCCCACCGGGTGTATGCCCGCAGTTCGCCGTCGGGTTGGCGCCAACTGTGCCGCTTCACCCGCATGGCGCAGGCGCGGGCCGGCCGCGACGGCGAGCGTCTGCTGACCGAAATCGAGCGCCTGCACGCGCGTGCGCTGCTGTTCGAGATGGCCGACCCGAACCGCCTTCATCCCGCGGCCTCCGAGCAGCTGCGTGCCTACCTCAAGCGCCACGGCGCACTCGCACGCATCGTCCGCGCCGGCGAACTGGCCGCACCCGATCGAAACAAGGCCGGCGTGCATGCGCTCGACGGCGACGGCCGCCACGTCCAGGCCGCGGCCGCACCCGAGCGCGGGCCGAGCTTCGCCGATGCCCTGGTACTCGACACCCGGCAACTGCTGGCACGGCTCGAGCGCCAGCTCACCGGATTGGCCGCCGGTGTCGATCCGGCGCGCCTGGGGCTGCCGCGGGAGGCCCGCCAGCCCCAGTTCCAGGACTTCCTGAGCGGCCTGGCAAGCCGCTGGAGCGGCCGCGGTCCACGCAAGCACAGCCGCAACCGCTTTTTGCCGCGGGCGCGGCTGGCGGTCGGCTTCGAACGCATCCTGGCGAGCCTGGCCGAAGCGGCGGGCGACGGGCCACGCGACGGCGGCTCCGCCGAGCGCTGGATGATCGTCGACGAATGCGCCGCTGGCTTCGGTCTTTCCCAGCTCGCCAGCGCGCCCACCGGCATCCGGGTCGGCGACCTGTGCTGCGTGCGGGCCGACGGCCGCACCGAGGTCCATCTCGGCCTGATCCGGCGCGCCGAGTTCCGCAGCCCGCGCAGCTCGGTGCTGGGTATCGAGCTGATCGGCAGCCGCGGCGAGCACTGCCACATCATCGACCCGGCCCAGCCGGAGCATGCCGGCAACACCACCGCGGTGATCCGGGTCGGACGACTGCCGGGGCGGGAGTCCGGCGCCGGCTTGATCTGTCGCAGCGGCGACGTCGCCGAGGGCGATCCGATCCTGCTCGAGTCCGGCGACGGGCTGCGACTGCGTCATGTCTCCGGCGTCGCCCCGGTCGCCAACGGCGTCGATCTGGTCCTGCTCGATCCGCAGTCCTGAAGCCGAACCCAGGCGTCGATGGCTGTTCGGCGCCCGCACTCGGCGCAATAATCGAACTTCGGCCCGTTCGTCGCGTCTGTCCCTCTGCGCACCGGCCCGGCATCGGCCTTCGCTCACCACCACCCACTCGCCCATGCACGGAACGCAGCACCACGAGCATCACCACGACCACCCGGCCCACGGCGCCGAAACCGGCACCGAGCGCCGGCTGCTGATGGCGCTCGCGCTGACCCTGGGCTTTGCGGCGATCGAAGCCCTGGCCGGCTGGCACGCGGACTCGCTGGCCCTGCTCGGCGACGCCGGCCACATGCTCACCGACAGCCTGGCGCTGGGCATTGCCGCGCTTGCCGCCGTACTCGCGCGGCGGCCGCCGACCCCGCGTCACAGCTACGGATTCGCCCGCAGCAAGACCATCGCCGCCTTTGCCAATGCGCTCTTCATGCTGCTCCTGATTTCTGCCCTGGTGTGGCAATCGGTGCAGCGGCTGGACGCGCCGCGGGCCGTCGACGCGGAAACCGTCACCCTGGTCGCGCTGATCGGCCTGGCGATCAACATCGTGGTGGCGACGATGCTCTCCGGCCATGGCCATGACCTCAACACCCGCGCCGCCCTGCTCCACGTCATCGGCGACCTGCTCGGCTCGATCGCCGCGCTCGCCTCGGGTCTGCTGATCCAGCTCACCGGATGGATGCCGATCGACGCCCTGCTGGCGATGCTGATCGCCGGGCTGATCGCCGCCTCCACCGTCAGTCTGCTGCGATCGGCCATGCACACCTTGATGAACGGCGTGCCGCGCCAGCTCTCGCTGCCGGCGGTCGGCCGGCGGCTGGCCGCGGTGGACGGGGTGCGCGGTGTGCACGATCTCCATATCTGGGCGCTGGACGACCAGCGCATCGCCCTGTCGGCCCACGTCAGCGTCCGCGACATGGGCGCATGGCCACAGGTGCTGACCCGCCTGCAGCGGTGCGCGCAGCAGGAATTCGAGATCGACCATCCGACGTTCCAGCCCGAGCCGATGGCAACGCGGCCGCTGACCTACGTGCCGCCGCCAGCCCCGAATCCCCAGGGTGAAACCGGCGTCATCGTCGGACCACGCTAAACTCGGGCGAATCCGCGCCGAAAATTGCAGCATGCACTCCGCCCAAGAACTCGTACATTGCATGGACCGGCTGGCTTCGCTGCCCTCGGTGTTCCATCGCATCCAGGCCGAACTGGACTCGCCCGACGCCTCGGTGACCCGGCTGTCCCAGTTGATCGCGTCCGATCCGGCGCTCACCGCAATGCTGCTCAAGGTGGCCAACAGCGCGCTGTTCGGCTTCGCCCAACGCATCGACACCATCAGCCGCGCGGTCACGGTGCTGGGGCTGCAGCAGGTGCGCGAGCTTTCGGTGGCGATCCTGGTGACCCGAACCTTCACCAGCCTCGAATCCCGCCACGTCGATCCGGAGCGGTTCTGGCGCAGCAGCGTGCTGCGGGCGGTGGCCTGCCGGGCAGCATTCCACGTCGGTTCCGGGCAGCGCCAGGAGCGGGGCTTCGTCACCGGCCTGCTGGCCAACCTCGGCCACATGGTGATGTTCCTGACCGTGCCCGAGCTGGCCATCGTCGCCGCCAACCGGGCCACAGACGAAGGCGGTGACCTGCCGGCGATCGAACGCGCCGTGGTCGGATGCGACCACGCCGAAATCGGCGGCTGCCTGGCCGATGCGTGGGGCCTGCCACCGGCCATCGGTGTCGCCATCGGCGCCCAGCACCAGCCGGGTCTGGCCGGCAGCAACGGCCGGGACGCCTGGATGCTGCATCTGGCCAACCATATCGTCGACGCCGAAAACGACCACATCGCCTCGGACGAGGCCGCAGCCGAGATCGATCCGGAGGTGTGGCCCGCCACCGGCCTGCAACCCGAGCACTTCGCGACGATCCGCGAGGAGGCCGAACTGAATCTGGCGTCCGCACTATCGCTCTTCTACCCACGCTCTCAATGAGCGCCGCCACCGTGACCGAGACGGCGCAGCTGCGTGCAACCGATCTGGTGGAACGCTGCTCCGCCGAATTCTCGCTGCCCCGCGGCTATGCCGCCTTGCGCCTGATCCTCGAAGACACCAACGGCACCGTGCTGCAGATGTCGCACGCGCTCGAACTGCGTCCGCCGCTGGCCACGCGCCTGCTCAAGCTGCTGTCCGGGCCCTTGCATTCGCCCAACGGCGAGCACTGGAGCATCGAGCGCGCGGTCAATCAGCTCGGCATGCAGCGCATCGTCGACCTGGCCCTGCTGAGCCTGTTGCCGGAGGCCCTCGAACGACTCGACACCAGCCTGCTGCGCAGCGACTTCTGGCCGCTGTCGGTACGCTGCGGCCTCGCCGCCCGGGCCATCGCCGCGATCTGCCGTCGTCCCGAACGGGATCGCCTGCTGTGCGCCGGCTGCCTGATGCCGCTCGGGCTGACCCTGCTGTGGCATGCCAATCCGCGCGCCGCCAGCGCCGTCGCCAACGCCGCGCCGGAGGCCGGCGAAAGCCTCATCGAACGGCAGCGCCGAGCGATGGGAACCGACCACATCGCGGTCACTGCGGCGCTGCTGCGGCAATGGCAACTGCCGGCCCCGATCCAGCGTGCGCTGGCCGGTCGCGAGCACCCGACCGCGGCGGTACCGTTTCACGACGAAGCCGCGATCCTGCAGGTGGCCGCCTCGGTCGCCGGTTTCCCGGGCGCGCCGGCCTCGCCCGCGGTCGCCGCCCTCGACCTGATCGGTCTCGGCGAGGTCGCGCTGGCCGGCATCGGCTCGGAATGCGCGCGCCTGCGCCCGGTCTATCAGTTGCTGCTCAGTGGCCGAGCTGCGATGCCAACGCGCGCCAACGCGATACCGACGGGTTCGCGATCAGGTACCTGAGCACGCCCCAGCCATAGGCCAGGGTCAGCCGCCCCGAAGGCCCGAGCGGCCGGCCCAGTTCGAAATCCGTCCCCCGCAGCGAGAGCACCCAGGCCGGCGGCCGAGGCTGCCCGATGCGGGCAGCGACCGCAAGCACTTCGGCCGGTGTCAGCGCATGGGACACCCGGCCGCAGTCCGCCGCCGCGTCGATCTCGGCGAGGCGCACCGGCGCGCGCTGGCTGCGATGGGCGTCGATGAACAGCGCGAGGCCGGCGTCGGCCAGTTCGAGCGCATGCTCGAGTTGGAACTGAAAATCGCTGACCAGACGCAGACCCGGCACTGCCAGCACCGACAAGCGCTCGGCCAGCAGCGGACCGAGGGCATCGTCGCCGCGGGCCGGATTGCCGGCAGCGAGCACCACCAGCGCACAGGCCGGCGCGGGCCGCGGGCCTGTGCCGGCATCCACGGCGGGTCGCGGGCAGGTCGGCGCGGCCACCGTCATGCCCCGCGCTCCAGGGTGCGCAACACCCGCCCGTCGGCGCCCAGGCATTCGATCATGAGCGGCATGCGGCCCAGGGCATGGGTGGCACACGACAGGCAGGGGTCGAAGGCGCGGATCGCCACTTCGACGTGATTCAGCAGGCCCTCGTCGATCGGGTGGCCCGAGAGGTGCTGGCGCGCGACGCGGCGCACCGCGGCATTCATCGCCTGGTTGTTGTGGGTGGTGGATACGATCAGGTTGCACCACTCGACGAGATCGTCGTCGTCCACCGTGTAATGGTGGATCAGCGTCCCGCGGGGCGCTTCGATGATGCCGACGCCGTCGTGCCCCCGTTCGCCGTCCGCCATACGCTCGCCGGCGGTGAGGTCCGGATCACCCAGCAGCTCGTCGATCAGTTCGGCCGCATGCAGCATCTCGATCATCCGCGTCCAGTGGTAGGCCAGCGGCGCATGCTGGATGGCGCCGCCGGCGTAGTCGCGGAACACCCGGCGCTCGGCCTCGGCCAGCGGCGTCGGGATGCGCTCGCAGTTCTGCACCCGGGCCAACGGCCCGACCTTGTACCAGCCGCGCTCGGGTCCGAGGTGGGTCATGTACGGGAACTTCATGTAGCTCCACGGCTTGACCTCCTCGCTGATGATGCGGCGGTAGTCCTGGTCGCCGACGCCGTCGAGCTCGATCCGGCCGTCGGCATCCCGCAGTCGCAGCACGCCGTCGTAGAGCTCGAGGGCGCCGTCGCCGGGGCGCACCAGGCTCATCAGCGCGCTCGGCTCGCAGCCGAAGGCGTCGTACAGGGCCGGGTCGGCCTCGTGCAGCCGGCGCACCAGCTGCACGGCATCGCGCGCCCAGGCGACGATGGTGGCCGACTCGGCGGCGAGACGCCGGCGATCGGCCTCGGCGAGGTGGCGATTGACGCCGCCGGGCACCGCGCCGGTGCCGTGGATGCGCTTGCCGGCGGTGGCCTCGATCACCTGCTGGCCGAAGCGGCGCAGGCCGATGCCACGGCGCGCGACCTCGGGTTCGGCAGCGGCGACGCCGACGATGTTGCGCCGCCCGAGTTCCGAACCGAAGCCGAACAACAGGTCGGGCGAGGCCAGATAGAAGAAATGCAGCGCGTGGCTCTGCAGGATCTGGCCGTAATGCATCAGGCGGCGCAGCTTCTCGGCACTCGGCGTCAGCCGGTGCACGCCGAGCACCCGGTCGAGCGCCTTGCTCGCCGCCAGGTGGTGGCTGACCGGGCAGATGCCGCACAGGCGCTGGACCATCACCGGCACCTCCCAATACGGGCGCCCCTGGATGAAGACCTCGAAGCCGCGGAACTCGACGATGTGCAGGCGGGCCTCCTGCACTTCGCCGGCGTCGTCGATCAACAACGTGACCTTGCCGTGGCCCTCGACCCTCGATACCGGGTCGATCGCGACCCGGCGCAGGCCGGCGCGGTCGGAGGCGGTTTCCAATTCGAAGCTCATCGCGTCCTCGATTGCTCAGTCGTAACGCAGCGCCGGATGGCCGAGGCGCGGACTGCGGCCGCGGATCAGATCCGACAGGAAAGTGAAGATCAGCTCACCCGACGGCGGGCAGCCGGGCAGGAAATAGTCGATGCGCACCACCTCGTGCACCGGGTGCACCTTGTCGAGCGGCAGCGGCAGCTCCGGGTCGTCCGGCACCCGTCCGCCCGCCAGGCCCTGGCGCGACAGATACACCGCCTGCAGGCATTGGCCGACATCCAGGTGATTGCGCTGGGCCGGCAGGCCGCCATTGACCGCACAGGCGCCGAGCGCGACCAGCGTATGGCAGCAGCGACGGAACTCGCGCAGCACCTGCACGTTCTCGGCGTTGCAGACGCCGCCCTCGATGAGGCCGATGTCGCAGCGGCCGACGCGCTTGATGTCGGTCAGCGGCGAGCGCTCGAACTCGACATGTTCGAGCAGGTCGATGAGGCGCTCGTCCATGTCGAGCAGCGACATATGGCAGCCGAAGCAGCCGGCCAGCGACACCGTGGCGACCTTCAGTTTGGCTTCCCCGCTCATGGTTCCTCCCGGTCCATCGACACCGCGCTGATCGGCCGCTCGTCGTAGGTGCGGCTGCCGATCGGCACCGCAAAGCCGACCCGCTTCTTCAGGATCACGCCGACCGGACAGATCCCGGCGGCGACGTCGTCGGCGGCGAAGTCGGTGTCGGCCAAGCGCCCGCTCTCGGCATTGACCACCAGATGCTTGTGGATGCCCCGATTGGTCAGCGCGAACACGCTCTTGCCGTCCTGGTCGCGCGAGGCGCGCACGCACAGCTCGCAGTAGATGCAGCGGTTGAAGTCGAGCAGCACCTCGGGATGGGAGGCGTCCACCGGGCGGTCCGGATAGAAGTGGTTGAAGCGCGGCGTGGTCATGCCCAGCTCGCTCGCCAGCGCCTGCAGCTGGCACAGCCCGCTCTTCTCGCACGACGGGCAGAAATGGTTGCCTTCGACGAACAGCATCTGCAAGAGCGCCCGGCGCTCGGCGTTGATCTCGGGCGTGTCGCTGGCCACCGTGGCCCCGTCGGTGGCCGGCGTGGCGCAGGCCGACAGGTGGCGGCCGCCGACCGCGACGATGCACAGCTTGCAACTACCGTGCGGCGGGAAATCCGGATGCCAGCACAGGTGCGGAATGTAGCGTCCGGCTGCGCGGGCCGCCTCGAGGATAGTCTGGCCCTCGGCGAACGGCACAGCGACGCCGTCGAGCAGGAAGTGGGCAGTTTCCGTCATGGGCGCTCCGGGCTGTTGTCGAGGTGGGCCTCGGCATCGTCGCGGCCGGTCATCTGGCGGGCGCGCTCGAGGGCCTTGTCGAGGTCGAAGGCCGGCTGGAAGTCGGCATTCTTCAGGCGCCGCTCGAAGGCCGGCCGGAAGTTGCGCAGGCCGTCGATCACCGGGTTCGGCGCGCTGCTGCCGAGGCCGCAGTGGCTGGCGTTCTTCAGCAGGCGGTCGAGCCACTCGATGTCGGCGAGGTCGCGGAACGAGCCGTTGCCGGCCGCCAGCTTGTCCATGTAGCCCGCCAGCAGCCGGGTGCCGACCCGGCACGGGGTGCAGAAGCCGCAGCTCTCGTGGGCGAAGAAGCGCACGAAGTTGGCGGCCACCTCGAAGGGGTCGCGGCGCCCGTCGAAGACCATCAGGGCGCCGGCGGTGGGCAGGTCCTCGAAGCCGATGCGGCGGTCGAACTCGTGCTCGGCCAGCATGATGCCGGCCGCGCCGCCGAGCTGTACCGCCAGCGTGTCGGTGGCGCCGGCGTCATCCAGCACCTCGCGCACGCAAACGCCGAACGGGTATTCATAGACCCCGGGCCGGGCGACGTCGCCGGACACCGACAGCAGCTTGCTGCCGCTCGACGCGGCGCTGCCGTGGCCGGCGAACCATCGGCCGCCATGCACCGCGACCAGGCAGCAGGCAGCCAGCGTCTCGACATTGTTCACCACCGTCGGCCGGCCGAGATAGCCGTGGGTGACCGGGAACGGCGGGCGGATGCGCGGCGTGCCGCGCCGGCCCTCCAGCGATTCGAGCAGCGCGCTCTCCTCGCCGCAGACGTAGGCGCCGGCGCCGAGCTGGATGCGGACGTCGAAGTCGAAGCCCTCCTTGCCGACGATCGCGCGCCCGAGCAGGCCGTCGTCCCGGCGCCGCTGCAGCACGTGCTCGAGGAATCGCTTCAGGTAGGCGTACTCGGCGCGCAGGTAGACGACGCCCTCGCGCGCGCCGATGGCGTAGCCGGCGATCGTCATGCCGGCGAAGACGCGGTCGGGCAGCTCGGTGAGCAGCACGCGGTCCTT
>JAGRFZ010000115.1 GCA_020445785.1 Rhodocyclaceae bacterium | reverse complement strand
TTCCCCTCTTGTAGGTGGCAAAAAACCGGCGCAATACTAACTGATCCCCGGGGCGTTGACCATCTCGGAAAGTATCCGGATGAAATCATCGGCCCGGTTCGCCGGGGGCAGACATTCAACGCCCCAGCACACCCATCCGTTGACACGATGTTCGCCATGGCGCCGCAGCCACTCCGGCGCCTGGGCTTCTTCGGGTACGCAGACGGTGACGGCATGGGGCAGATAGAGGCCCGCCAGGGCCTCCTGCCAGCCGGCCATCGAGGCACCCGGCCCGTAGACCACCGCACTGACCGGCGGCAGCAGCATCTCTTCGGCAGCCACCATCAGGCTCGAAAAACCTTCCGGCGACTGGGCGGCGACCGCCGACCAGGCCTCCACCGCACGCTCGCCGGCACGCACGAAACGCTCGTCGCCGGAAAGATGGCCGAGCCGTAGCAGGCCCAGCGCCGCCACCGAGTTGCCCGCCGCCATCGCACCGTCACGGCCCTCGCGCGGTCGTGTCAGCAAGGCCTCGTGGTCGTGGGCGGTGAACAGGAAGCCGCCGTGCTCGGCATCCTCGAATCGCGCCATCAGCGCTTCGGCAAGCGCCAGGGCGAATTCCATGTCGGCGCTGCGGTACTCGGCCTGCAGCAGCGCCAGGGCGCCGTCGAGCAGGAAGGCGTGATCGTCGAGGCACGCCGCAAAGCGCGCCTGGCCATCCTTGTAGCAGGCCCTCAGGCGCCCGTCGATCCACATCCGTTCGCGCACGAAGTCGAGCGCCCGTTGCGCCGATTCGATCCATTCTCCGCGCCGCATCACCTGCCCGGCGCGGGCCATGCCGCGCACCATCATCCCATTCCAGGCCGCCAGCACCTTTTCGTCACGCCCAGGCATCGCCCGGGTGGTGGCGCGCACCTCGAACAGGCGCTGGCGCGCGGCGTCGATGCGCTGGCGCGCCGCGTCCAGCCCCAGGCCGATGCTGCGGGCGATCTCGTCCGCCGGCGTCTGCACCCGCAGGTGCCAGGCCCGCTGTTCGAAATTGGGCGGATCCTCGAGCCCATAGTGGGCATCCACCAGCGCGACCTGGTCGGGCGGCAACGCCGCCCGCAGCAGGTCCACGTCCCACACGTAGAACGCACCCTCCTCGCCATCGGAATCGGCGTCCAGCGCCGCAAAATAACCGCCCTCGGCGTCCTGCATCTCGCGCTGCACCCAGCGCGCGGTGCGCTCGACGACATCGGCGAACAGCGGCCGGGCGTCGAGCAGCCAGGCGTCCGCATACAGCGCCAGCAGCGGTCCGTTGTCGTAGAGCATCTTCTCGAAGTGCGGGATCTCCCAGCGCTCGTCCGTGCTGTAGCGGAAGAAGCCGCCGCCGAGCTGGTCGAAGATGCCACCGCCGGCCATCCGCTCCAGGGTGTGGATCACGGCATTGCGGGCGAACTCGTCCTTGTGGGACACGCTGCGCCGCAACAGGAAATCGAGATCCGCGGCATGCGGGAACTTGGGCGCCGCGCCGAAGCCGCCCCAGCGCTCGTCATGGGCTTCGAGCAGGCGCTTGCGCAGCGCCTGGGTGATCTTCGCGGTCGGCTTCTCGGGCTCGGCCGCCGCGTTGTGGCGGGCCAGCGCCTCGCGCAGCTCGCGGTTCTGGCCTTCCAGGGCCTCGCGCTGCTCGCGCCACGCCGTGGCCACCCGCGCCAGCAGGTCGGAGAACGCCGGCAGGCCGTGACGCGCCTCGTTCGGGAAATAGGTACCGCTGAAAAACGGCGCGCCGTCGGGCGCCAGAAATACGGTCAATGGCCATCCGCCGGGACGGCCGTTGAGCATCTGGTGCGCCAACTGGTAGATGTGGTCGAGATCGGGCCGCTCCTCGCGGTCCACCTTGATATTCACGAAATCACGATTCATCCGATCGGCGGTTGCCCGATCCTCGAACGACTCGTGGGCCATGACGTGGCACCAGTGGCAGGCCGAATAGCCGATCGAAAGCAGGATCGGGCGGTCTTCGCGGCGGGCGGTGTCGAGCGCCTCGTCGCACCACGGCCACCAATCCACCGGATTGTCGGCGTGCTGCTGCAGGTAGGGCGATGTTTCGTTGCTGAGTCGATTGGGCATCCAAACCTCCGGGCTGCTACCGCTTACAGACTAGCAGGCCCGGACGCCGTTCAATCGAGTTCTGCATGCGCGCCGAGAAATCTCCCGCAGCGGACTCGATGCCCCTGCGAGCGCCATTTCACGGTCTTCGCCGTGGGCGCCCGCAGGGGCGCACGGCACACCCCTCAGCCGGCCAGCAGGAGCGCGCCGACAGTGGCCACGACGCCGCCCAGCACACGCTTCATACGGCGGCCGAGGTAACTGTGCGGCAACCAGCGGGCCAGACCATGACCCGCCCACTGAATGCCGGCGGCGGCGGCGACGAAGCCAAGGGCGTAGCCGAGCACCGACTGATGCCCCATTTCGAGGTAGTGGGCATGGCCATGCAGCACGGCGATGCCCGCCACCAGCGCGGCCACCGCGACCGCGGGCACGGGCACGGGCGCCGCCCTTGCCAGCAGCAGTCCGAGCACGATCATCGAGGCCGCGATGCCCTGCTCGATCCACGGCAGACCGAGCCCCACCGATGCGGCCGCCGCGCCGGCCAGCATCGCCAGCAGGAAGACAGCCGGCAGCAGCCGTCCGGCGCGGCCCGGCTGCTGCGCCGCAAAGGCGCCGACCGCGAGCATGCTCAGCATATGATCGAGTCCCGACAGCGGATGGGCGAACCCGGCAAACAAGCTGCCGCCGATGTGGCCGGGATGCGCGACGGCCACGCCACAGACTGCGGTCAGCACGAATCCCAGGGCGAATTGACGAGCGTTCATGACTTCCTCCGGAGCGGACAGGTCGTGCGGGGCCGGCAGGACGGCCGCCGGGCCTGTCGAAACAATTTCCATGCCACGGACCTCGCGCCCGCCCGACGGGCCGGGGCGAGACGCAGGGCGGTCGGTCGATTTACATTCCAGCACGACGGACGGTCAGGCACTAACCGGTTGCGGGGTGGCCGTGCCGAGCAGCCCCTGCGCTTCGATGAAGCCGATGATCTGGTCGAGCCCCTGCCCACTCTTCTGATTGCTGAAGACGAACGGACGGTCGCCGCGCATGCGCCGCGCATCGGCGTTCATGACCTCGAGACTGGCACCGACCAGCGGCGCCAGATCGACCTTGTTGATCACCAGCAGGTCCGACTTGCAGATGCCGGGCCCGCCCTTGCGCGGAATCTTGTCGCCGGCCGAGACGTCGATCACGTAGATCGTCAGGTCGGAGAGCTCCGGCGAGAAGGTAGCAGCCAGATTGTCTCCGCCGGACTCGACGAAGACGATGTCGAGGCCGGGGAAGCGCTGGTTCAGACGGTCCACCGCCTCGAGGTTGATCGAGGCGTCCTCGCGGATCGCGGTATGGGGGCAGCCGCCGGTCTCGACGCCGATGATGCGCTCCGGCTCGAGCGCCTCGTTGCGCACCAGGAATTGGGCGTCCTCGGCAGTGTAGATGTCGTTGGTCACCACCGCGATCTCGTAGCGGCTGCGCAGCGCCCGGCACAACGCCAAGGTCAGCGCGGTCTTGCCGGAGCCGACCGGGCCGCCGATGCCGACGCGAAGGGCTTGGTTGCTGCTCATGTCGAACTCTCCTTGCCGGTCATGACCGGAACAGACGGGTGTATTGGGTTTCGTGGCGGCTGCTGGCGATGGCGAGGCCCGGCGCGAAGTTGCTCCAGCCGGCTTCGTCCAGCTCGAGGGCTTCGGCGACCAATCCGGGTATGCGCTCGCCGAGGCTGGACAACAGGGCCTGACCGGCCGACTGCCCGAGCGGCACGCACTTGACCGCGGCCATCACCTGATTCTCGAGCCACGCCCACAGGTAGGCACCGAGCGCATCCGCGGCGGGCACCTGCCATTGGGCCGCCGCGGCGGCCCAGGCGACCGGATAGGCGATCTCCTCGAAGCGTTCGAGCCGTGCCATCGCGCCGCGATCGCTGCCGAAGGCCGCCAGGCCGCTCAGCAGGCGGCGCAGCGAGTAGCCCATCTGCACCGTTTCTGCCCGCAGTTCGGCGGTTTCCCGGCTCGCCAGGAAGTCTTCGTTGAGGCGTGCCAGAAGGGTCGCGTCGGCGTCGCGCCAGGCCGCCATCGCGCCCGCCACCAGTGGCGCCTCGAGGCCGGCCAGATTCCATTCGAGCTGGTCGCCGATCCAATGGCCGGCCGAGTCCTGATTGCCGACGACGCCGCACTCGACCGCCCATTCGAGCCCCTGCGAGTACGTGTAGGCGCCGACCGGCAGGGTCGGGCTCGCCAATTGCAGCAAGCGCACCAGCGCCAGGCCGGGGGCGCTCACCGGCCCGCCCCCCGCCACCACGCCGGCTTCGGGCTGCCCGGCCCGTTCATGCCGCGTTCCGCCGGTATTCGTGGATGCGGGCTCCGCTGGCGCCTTCGCCCGGGTGCTGGTGGCCGTGGGCGTAGGCACCGGTTTCCGGTTCGAACGGCGCATCGACTGCGTGCAGCGCGACGCCGAGACCGGCCAGCATGCCGCCGAGGACATGGTCGGCGCCGATGCGCAGCCAACCCTCGCCGAGCTGCACCGCGACGTGGCGGTTGCCGAGATGGTAGGCGGCCCGCGCCAGCAGCAAAGGATCCTCGCAGCGTGCCTCGGTCAGGGCCTCCACCGCTGCCCGCACGCCGATCACGGTGCCGTCATCGGCCTGCAGCCGCTGCCCGCCCCGCAGGATGGTGCCGCGGGGCAGAAACAGGCCGACTTCGATGCCGCCGACAGTGCGCGCGCGCAGACGGCTGCGGGTGCGGTAGTCGAAGCTCAGTTCGAGATGATCGGACGCAGATACGGGACCGTCGTAGAGCCGCTCGATCGAAAGCATGTGGTTCCCCCTCAGAACAGAAAGTAGCGCTGCGCCAGCGGCAGCTCGGCCGCCGGATCACAGGTCAGCAACTGGCCGTCGGCGCGCACCTCGTAGGTCTCGGAATCGACCTCGAGTTTCGGCAGCCAATCGTTGTGCACCATGTCGGCCTTGGTCACCGAGCGCACCCCGCGGACCGCCGACAGGGGCCGCGCGAGCTTGAGATGGTCGAGTCGACCATCGGCCATCGACGCCTGCGAGACGAAAGTCAGCGCGGTCTCCAAGGCACCGCCGAAGGCGCCGAACATCG
>JAGRFZ010000114.1:20660-20950 GCA_020445785.1 Rhodocyclaceae bacterium | reverse complement strand
GGGGCCAACCCGATCAGCCAGCTCGCCTTCACGCTGGCCAACGGCTTCACCTACGTCGAGAGCTACCTCGCCCGCGGCATGCACATCGACGACTTCGCGCCCAACCTCAGCTTCTTCTTCAGTAACGGCATGGACCCGGAATACACCGTGATCGGCCGCGTCGCCCGCCGCATCTGGGCGGTGGCGATGAAGAACAAGTATGGCGCCAACGAGCGCAGCCAGAAGTTGAAGTACCACATCCAGACCTCGGGCCGCTCGTTGCACGCCCAGGAGATGGACTTCAACGACAT
>JAGRFZ010000114.1:0-20643 GCA_020445785.1 Rhodocyclaceae bacterium | reverse complement strand
ACGCTGCAGGCGCTGATCGCGATCTACGACAACTGCAACTCGCTGCACACCAACGCCTTTGATGAGGCGATCACCACCCCGACCGACGAATCCGTGCGCCGGGCGATGGCGATCCAGCTGATCATCAATCGCGAGTGGGGCCTGGCCACGAATGAAAACCCCAACCAGGGCAGCTTCATCGTCGACGAGCTGACCGATCTGGTCGAGGAGGCGGTGCTGAAGGAGTTCGAGGCGATCAGCTCCCGCGGCGGCGTGCTGGGCGCGATGGAGACTGGCTACCAGCGCGGCAAGATCCAGGAGGAGAGCCTCTACTACGAGCACAAGAAACACGACGGCTCCTACCCGATCATCGGCGTGAATACCTTCCTGAATCCGAAGGGCGAGGCGCAGCAGGAGATCGAGCTGGCGCGTTCCACCGAGGACGAGAAGCAGGGCCAGCTCACCCGCCTGGCGGAGTTCCACGGCCGCAACGCCGGCGAATCGGCCAAGTGGCTGGCGAAGCTGCAGCAGGCGGTGATCGACAACGGCAACGTCTTCGCGGTGCTGGTGGACGCGGTGCGCTATTGCTCGCTGGGACAGATCACGACGGCGTTGTACGACGTGGGGGGGCAGTATCGGCGGAGTATGTGATGGTGTACTCCGGCTACTGACGCAACTGGCAGGAGCGTTTTACGGAGCCGAGGTGGCGACGAGTTTTGGCGCGATGGCTGCCAGCACCTCTCGCGCTGGATTTGCCACCTCGGGCGCAAGCTGGTCGAGCCTTGCGGCGTCTTCGTGTACCGCAGCGTCCAACGCGGCGCGAAATGGGTGGGTGTCACTGTTCGGGAAGGTCTTGTCCCAGGCTTCGAGCAGCGTCTCGCTCCAGTTGGAACGAATGGCGAGTCGGAACAGCACTTTTAGCTCGGCTTGGTCGCTGGAATTGTCAAGGCGCACTTTGGAAAGTGTCGTCTTGAATGCATCGAGTGGGACTGGAGCTCCGCCGGGCATCAAACATGCACAGCAAATCACTGCGATGGCCAACGGTGAGGATTCAAGGGCAATGACGGCGTGGGCCGCATCTTTGACCGTAGTTGAGGGTCCTCCCGCGAACGCTGTTGAAACGGCCAAGATGAACCACGGCTCCCATCCCACGGGGTCGTATTCGGTGAGAAGGCGTGCGTAGGCGGCGGCGCCGCCGATCGACCCGACCTCAGCGAATGCCTTTTTGCATTGTGCGAGTGCAGCCAAGTAGGGCGCGTCGTAACGAAGCGCAAGCGCCGACATGCCGTCGACGTCTTTAAGTGAGCAGAGCAAGCCGTTGCCAGTGGAGCTCGCAAGCAGTCTTGCAGCCCTGTCGCCATACTTGCCAATCGTTCTCTCGGACGCGGCCGTTAATATTCCCCTGATCTCGTCCCCTGCAATTGCTGGTTTCTCGTTCGCGCGGGCCTTCTCGATTTCCTCGATGTCCTTGGCAGTGAACACGACCGTTTCCAGTTGCATTCTCTGGGGGTCTCCCACCGTCAAGGCGTCGATTGCATCTTTAAACCGATGGGCCAAGGTATAGCGGTCCTTGTACCGCGTGTAGTGGGCTTCGCCGCCTCCCGGCTCGAACAACTCATGGATGGCTTGGTCATTTCCACTCTCGAGCAGCAGTTCCAGGGCACGCTCGGTCAAGGCGCGCTTGAAGGTCTCATCGTCGAGTGCATCGCTCAGCGCCACCAGGGTTTCCACATGCCGCAGGTCGCCGGCGTGCAGCGCCATTCGCTGCCGCGCCATTGCCTGCAGTTCCTCGCCGTCGTACAAGCCCCGCAGGCACTCCACCAGCCAGACCAGCCGGCGTCGCAGTCGCCGGCTGGTGCGCATCAGGTACCAGATGTTGAAGAAGCGTTCACCGATCTGGAAATGCAGGCGTTTTCGCTTGGCGACCTTGACCCGTTCGACGATGCCGGCGTTGATCAGCCGATCCAGTTGCGCCGAGACCAGATTCACTTTCCAGCCGAGGGCCTCGGCCAGCATGGCGGCGCTGGCCGGATGCCAGTGCAGCGCGAGCTTGTCGAGCAGTTGCTGGGACTGGGTGGGAAGTTCCTCGAAGCGTGCCTTGTAGAGCGGCGTGACTTCGTCGAGCAGGCCTTCCAGGTCGGAGCGCACGTCGCCGTCGATGCCCTTGAGCAGCACCCCGTAGAGCAGCACTGCGGTGCGTGGATTGCCGCCGGTGAGGGTATGCAGCACGCGCAGCCGGGCCGGGTCGGCGTCGATGCGCGCGATGATGTGTTGGGCGCTGCCGAGGCGGGCCAGATTGACGATGGTCTCGCGCATCTCCGCTTCGGACAGGCCGCGCAGTTCGTCGATCTTGAAAAAATCGTAGAAGGCGCCGTCGTACCGGTAGGTCGATTCGAGGGCCTTGGCGCTGGCGCCGACGATGAGCAATTCCGGGTGGGCCTGCAGCGCCTCGCGCAGCTTCCAGTCGTCGGCCTTGATGCGCTCGAAGACCAGATCGACGTTGTCCACCAGCAGCAGCAGGCGGCGCTCGAGCGTGGTGGCGGCCTCCCGCAGCGCGGCCAGGGCGCCTTCGCCGTCCTTGCGGTCGAGCCGTACGATCTGGGCGTCTAACGCTTCGGCCTCGGCTGTTCGTCCCCGGGATTCGAGCAGGTCGCTCAGGGCGTCGAGACAGTTGAGCCAGAAATCGCCCAGGCCGGCGACGTTGTATTGCTCTTCCGGGAAATCGAGCGGCAGCCACTGACCGCTCAGCGCCGCGTCGTCTTCCACCGCGACGGCAATGCGGCGCAGCAGGGTGGACTTGCCCATGCCGCGCAGGCCGATGATCAGCCGGTGCTGCGGTTGGCTGCCGGGGTGTTCACGGCCTAGATCGTCCATCAGGCGCTTCAGCAGGGTCGGGCGCGCGACGTAGTAGGCGCGCACCTCGGCGGCGTCCCACAGGCGCGGATTGTAGAGGGCGGGGGCCTTGAAGGCGTAGGCGGCGTCGGCGCTCACGGGCGGCGCTCCTGGCGCCAGTACATGCGCAGCCACTCGAGGCGGAAGGCGTAGCGGCCGTCCGCGTCGCGGGTCAGGTAGCCGTCGTTCTCGAGGATCTGCAGCAGGCTGTTCAGCGTGCGCTCGCGCATGTCCGGGTCCGGAATCCGCGCGAGCAGCGCCTGTGACAGCGTCTCGACGCGTGCGCCTTGCCGGCTGGGGCAGATGTGATCGAGCACTCGTGCGGCGTGGCCCGCATCGGGCTGGCCCAGTTCGTCGTCGAGCCGCTGCCGCCAGTAATCGAAATGGACGCGGTAGCCATGTCCGAGCAGCTTGTCGAAGACGCCATCGACGGCGGCGGGTGAGGGCACGACGCCATGATCCTCGTGGCCGTCGCGCAGGTGGCTGAACATCAGCTGCAGGTAGTAGGGAACCGGCCAGCCGACCCGGTCGAGCAGGTGCTCGGTCGTTGCTGCGTCGAGGGGCAACTGGTAGCCCTGGGCGAGTTGCGCGAGCATTCGCCGCGCAGAATCCGGTGAAAAGGCGTCCAGCTTGAACGGTTCGAGATCATTGATGGCATCGCCAATGCGCAGCCGGGCGGTCATCGTGTCGAGGCCGATCGAGCCTGCGAGCAACCACTTGATGCGCTGGAAGTGGGTCTGGCGCAGTTCACGCAGCCAGTAGAGGAAGGTGCGGGCCCGTTCGCGCCCTGCGTCACCCTGCTGCAGCAGCTTGACGATGAAAACCGGCAGTTCGTCGATGCAGATCAGGCAGTCGTGCTCGCAATCGGCGAGTGCGCGGCCGATTTCCTCTCCGACCGCGCGCCAGCAATCGGCCTCGTCCTTGCCCCAGTCGATGGTGGTGCCGGCAATCTTGATCGACTTCAACCACGAGAGCGATTGGGCGAAATTTTGGCCTGCGGTGTGCAGTGGCTCGGCGGCCTTGAAGATTTCGCCGACGCAGTCGCGCTCGTCCCTGCACCCGGCGAAGCTGCATTTGATGCTTTGGAATCCGTGTTCGCGGGAGGTTTCGCACAGGCGATAGATCAACGATGTCTTGCCGATGCGGCGCGGCGCCAGCATCAACAGGTGGTTGGTCTCCAGCTTGCGCCAGATCTGGCGCTGTTCGAGTTCGCGGTCGAAGAAATCGTCGCCGGTGACGGGGTTGCCGATGGTGAGCTTCATGCCGGGCTCCAGCCTGTTTGCAGCATGATAGCTTTAAAACAAATTTGATGCACATCAAATTTGTTTTGTTCTGAGTCTTGCCAATTCCGCGTTGATTCACCTGCTCGTAATTAGGCTGCATTGCCACTTTCACGGCGAAGCAAGGCCGGCAGTGGCTGCCACGCTTCGAGTGCGTTGGCGACCGCAAGCGGCCGACTGGCGTCGTAGGGAATCACTAGGCCGGGTTCGTCGATGGCGATCGCTTCGGCTCCGGCGATCTGGTGGTCGAGCACGTCGAGGTCGGCTTCGGACGGGTCATTGCCGGCACTGACGCGCTCGGCGATGCGCTGGCGCAGCAAGGCGTGGGGCGCATGGAAGTCGATGGTTGCCAGCGGAACGCCGAGGTGTTCGGCGAGCCGCTGGAAGCGGTCGCGCTGGCGGCGCTTGAGGAAGGTGGCGTCCGCCACCACCGGCCAGCCAGCGTCGATCACCTGGGCGGTCAGACGGGCAAGGGCCTGATAGGTGGCGTCGTTGGCCGCCTCCGAGTACTTGTCTGGGCTGCGCTCGCTGCCGCTGCCGTACCGCTGGGACCGGATCACGTCGGCGCGTAGTTGGACGGCACCGATGTGGGCGCATAGCCTACGCGACAGGCTGGACTTGCCGACCCCCGAGAGCCCGCGGGTGAGGATGATCGCGCTGCGGCTCGGGCGGGTCTGGCGGCTGGCCTGATCGAGGTAGTGCAGGGCGCCGGCGGGCACGTGGGTGCTGCCCTCCGGTGCGACCTGCATGATCTCGACCATGGCGCGCACCAGGGCGCGATAACACCAGTAGAAGTGCAGGGGCGCGAGCCCGGCGTAGTCCCCGGTCTGCTCCAGATACCGATTGAGGCAGTCCTGGGCAACTCGCGGATGGCCGCGGGCCTGCAAGTCCATCAACAGGAAGGCGAGATCGTCGATGACGTCGATGGTGCGCAACGAAGCGCTGAATTCGATTCCATCGAACGGGATCACTTGGCCGTTGCGCAGCAGGACGTTGCCGCAATGCAGATCGCCGTGACACTCGCGCACGTAGCCCGCTCTGCGCCGGGCCGCAAACACGGTCTCGAGGCGATGGCCTTCGGCGGCAGTCCAATCCTGCAGGCGGCGGACGCAGTCGAGCGGTTCGGCGTCGAGGACCAAGGTCGTCAGTCTGGCGCAGACTTGGGCGCAGGCCTGCTGAATGTCCTCCGGCCGGCCGTGGAGGTCGGCGTCCGGCGAGGCCGGCAGAGCCAGGTGAAAGCGTGCGACGGCGTCCGCCAGGTGGCGCGCGAGCCCCGGCGGCGGCTCACCTTCGAGTACCCGGGAGAGGACGGCGTCGGCGTCGAAGCGACGCATGTGCACTGCGTAGTCGATGACCGGGCCCGCGCCGTCGATGCAGGCCTCGTCGGCCGGACCGGTGATCGGCACGACGTCGAGGTAGATGTCGGGCGCCGTGCGTCGATTCAGGCGAAGTTCCTCGCGGCAGAAGAAGCGACGGTCCTCGAGCGTGCAGTAGTCGAGAAAGTCCAGCCCGACCGCCTTCTTGATCTTGTAGGCGTGCTCACCGGCCAGCAGTACCCAGGAAATGTGGGTCTCGATCAACTCGATCGCGCCGGTCGCAAAGGGATGCGCCCGTGGCTCGCGCAGGGCCGCGATCATGCGCAACTGGTCAGGTAGGGCGGCGCTGTCGGTGAGGTTCATGATGCTTCGCTGGCGGTCATGGCGGGCGCGATCGCGCGACGACCAGTTCAGGCTATGCGCATATGCGCGACCGCTTATTGAGCGGTATCAAATCGCGCCCGCTTCGGTCGTTGGCCTGGCCGCTAGGCTGATCTGAGTCAATTCCTCCGCCAACAGGGGGGGTAGGGTGATCATGGGTATTCGATCAAGGAGTGCAGGCATGAAAATTTACAGACGGGTTGCGGCACTGGCGATCATGACCACCCTGTCCGGCATTGCCGGCGGCGCGGAGATCATCGGCGCCGGACCGGCGGAGTTCGAGGGGCGCTGCGCGGTCTGCCATGGTCTGCAGGGGCGGGGTGACGGCCCCTTCGCCGCGCTGCTGTTGCGACCGCCCGCCGACCTCACCCGGCTGGCGATCGCCAACGGCGGCAGTTTCCCTGCCCAGCGCGTGCGCCGGACGATCGATGGTCGCGAGGCGGTGGCGTCGCATGGACCCCGCGAAATGCCGATCTGGGGCCGCGAATTGCTGGTCGAATACCGGCGCAGCAGCGTCGGCATCGGCGATCCCGAAACCTACGTTCGAACCCGGATCGAGGCGCTGGTGGACCATCTGCGGGGACTGCAGCAGGCCCCGTGAGGTCGGCAACGGCCGGGTTGGTTGCCGCACCGCGCTCAGTGGGCTTGATCGCGCCGGCTCACGAGGGCCTGCAGCGACGCCGGAAGCCGCTGGCGAATGTGCGCGGAGACCGTCGCTTCGCGACGGCTCCACCAGATACCGGCGTAGATCACGGCTAGTCCAATCAGAGAAAGCGAGATCGGGAACAGCCAGGAATCGCGGAACAGGTGGCGCGAGAAGTCGCCGAGCACGATGGCCACGCCGAGGGCCCCGAACACCGTGAAGCTGCGCCGCAAGAGTACGGCGCCAGTGGCGACCAGAACGAGGTTGATCGCCAGATAGGCCAGCTTGCCGGCGAGGGCGCCCGAACCCAGTGACGTCAGTCCGCCCCAGAAGGCCATCAAGCCGAACAGATACAGCCAGAACGAGAAATCCAGGCGCGAGCGGTTCCTCAGATCGACCCAGAAGGCCACCAGCAGCGTGATCGCGCCGAAGCATACCGAGAACCACTTGCGGAAGGTCCAGGCGGCGCTGTCCCAGCCGCTGCCGGCCTCGAAAGACACCAGCAGCATCGCGAGATCCATCGACAGATACCATAGGGTGACGGCGATCGGCATCGTCATGAACGGCGCTCGCCACCGCCACAGCATGACGCAACCGGCGGCGAGCGTTGTCAGTTCGAGGGTGATCCAGCGCCAGTCGATATAGCGGTGATAGTCGCGATATTGGTCGGCGTGCGGGGTGTCCACCCACAGCCCGAGTGCATGCTGAAGGCCCCAGGTGGCGAGCGGTACCAGTGCAATCGCCAATGTGCCCATGATGCCCATCGGAATCGCGAGCTCCTGGCGTTCGAAGCGGGCCGCAAGTTTCCAGGCGATGCCGAAGTAGAGCAGCGCGATGAAGAAGATGCCGTGCCCGCCGAAGGCTTCCCAGCCCAGGTTCATGAACAGCGACATCGCGCCGATCGCCAGCATGCCGCCGAGATAGTAGAGGACGTGGGTGAGATCGAAGCGCGGGCCTGCCGCGGGCGGTGCAGCGGTCGCCAGGAAGTGCCAGAGGGGATCGATCTGGGCGTTTTCGATCAGGCCCTGCCGGGCCGCATCTTCGAGGTGTCGTCTTGCGATTCGTGGCATCGGGTAATCCTCCTGGGCGGCATCGTGCCGCGCGGGCGGCGCCCTGTCAGGTGCGGCGTGGCGCGTCGCCGCTTATGCCGCCGGCGGTCGCGCCTGGCGATACCGGCGCCGTCACAAGGCGGCCACCACGCCATCGCTGCGCGGGTCGGCCGCGCCCTCGATGATGCCGTCCGGGCGCTGCACCAGGGCGCCGGCATGCCCCATGCAGTTGTGGAATGCGTCGGCGAGAAATTCGACCTGGTGGCCGGCGGCGCGCAGCGCCTCGACCAGGGCCGCATCGAAGCGCGATTCGAGCTTGAGGCGGGTGTCATCATCGCCCCAGGTACGCCCGAGCAGCCAGCGCGGTCCGCTGACTGCCTGCTGCAAGCTCTGGCCGAACAGTGCGTAGCGGCTGAACACGGCGGCCTGGGTCTGGGGCTGCCCTTCGCCGCCCATGGTGCCGAAGGGCATCACACGGCCGTCGTCGAACAGGGCCAGCGACGGATTGAGGGTGTGAAAGGGCTTGCGGCCGGGTTCGAGCGCATTCAGTGCGTGGGCATCGAGCGAGAACGAGATGCCTCGGTTCTGCCAGCCGATGCCGCTCTCCCGCAGCACGACGCCGCTGCCGAATTCCCAGTAGACGCTCTGGATGAAGCTCACGGCACGTCCTTCGCCGTCCACCGCCCCCATCCAGACGGTGTCTCCGCCGACAGGGGCCTCGGGCCACGGTCGGGCGTTGGCCGGCGAGATGTCCCGCACGAGGCTGTCGAGGTAGTTGGCGGTCAACAGGCTGCGTGGCGCGACCGGGACGCGGGGCGGATCGCTGACCACGCGGTCGCGCGCGAGAAAGGCGAGCTTGGTTGCTTCGACCAGGCCGTGCACATGCTCGAAGCCGTCGGCGCGGCCGACGCCCAGCCGCTCGAACAGGCCGATGATCATCAGCGTCGCCAGCCCCTGGGTCGGTGGCGGCAGATTGAAGACGCGGCCGACGCGCGTCTGCAGGGCCAGTGGCGCGACCGCCTCTGCCCGGTAGGCGGCGAGATCGGCCGACCGCACCGGGCTGCCGATGCGCCTCAGCTCGGCGTCCATGGCGGCCGCCAAGCCGCCTTCGTAGAAATCCCGCAGGCCGCAGCTGGCCAGGGTGTCGAGGGTTTCGGCGAGACGCGGCAGGCGAAGGCGTTCGCCGATATCCGGGACGCGCCCCCCGGCCAGATAGGTCTCGGCGAAGCCCGGCAAGGCCGCCAGTTGCTCGAACTTGCCGCGCACCAGCGTGCGCTGGCCGCGGGTCACCGCAAAGCCGTCGCGGGCATGGCGGATGGCCGGCGCGAGCAGGTGCGGCAGGCCGAGCGGCGCACCCCAGTGCGTCGCCAGCGAGAGCGCCAGGCGCCAGCCGTCGATGGTGCCGGGGACGGTCAGCGCCGCCTTCGGCCCTCGTTCCGGTATGGCCGTGAGACCGTCGTAGAAGTCTCGGTCGGCCAGGGCCGCGGCCGGCCCGCAGGCGTCGATGGCGACGGGTTCCCGTCCCGGTTCGTGGATCAGCCAGAAGCCGTCGCCGCCGATCGCGTTCATGTGTGGATAAACCACTGCGATCGCGGCGGCGGCAGCGACCATCGCCTCGACCGCATTGCCGCCGTCGCGCAAGACGTCGCGACCCGCCTGTGCCGCCAGGTGGTGAGGGGCGACGACCATGCCGTCGGTTGCATACAACGTGTGCAGCATCGCCATTCTCCGGTGCCGGTGCGCCGTGCGGGCGCGGTCGGGCGATGGTAGCGCGGCCGGCGGTCGCGGTGGCGCGGCGCTACGAGCCGGTCGCGTCCTGCGGATCCGGAACCAGCAGCGCCGGCCGCTGCGGCGCGGTCGCGGGTGTCTCCTGCCGGCGCTCGATCGCCGCCGCCTTGCCGGCCGCGCGCTGCTGTTTCGTCGGGCGCCTGAATGCCCGGCCACCGACCCGGTCGATGCGGTCCAGCTGGAAGGTGACCTCCGCTCCGTAGAGCATGATCAGCGCGACGTAATAGACCCAGACGAGGATCACCGCGAGGGAGCCGGCCGCACCGTAGGTGGCCGAGATGTTGCTGCTGCCGAGATAGACGCCGATTCCCCACTTGCCCAGTTCGAACAGCACGGCGGTGGCGACTGCGCCGGCAATCAGCGAGCGGTGGCTGAGCCGGCGGGGGACCAGCACCTTGTAGATCATCGCAATCATGCTGGTCTGCAGCACCAGGGTAATGCCGATCTGC
This sequence comes from Rhodocyclaceae bacterium, assembly GCA_020445785.1. Lineage (GTDB taxonomy): Bacteria > Pseudomonadota > Gammaproteobacteria > Burkholderiales > Rhodocyclaceae > Cognatazoarcus. The sequence goes on along the minus strand of JAGRFZ010000114.1, from coordinate 10,866 downwards.
AACAGGGAGGCGATCCACAGGAAGGGCTTGAGGCGCTCGGTGGCATATTCGCCGAGGGCGACGATCGCGGTACTGGCGACCAGTGACACCATCAGCAGGAAGCCGACCCCGATGATCACCGTAAGTCCGCGCAGGCGGCCGAAGAGTTGGGCCTTCCAGGCGCTGCGCTTTGCGCTGCGGGGGCCGAAGACCGCTTCGAAGGCGTTGCCGAGCTGCAGGAAAAGTCCGGTGGCGCCGACCAGTACGACGCCGAAGCTGATCAGCGCTGCGGCACCGCTGCGTCCGGACTCGTAGCTGGCGGCGATCATGCGTTCGATCAGCGCTGCGCCGTCTGCGCCGATCAGCGACTCGAGCTCCGCCACCAGGCGGCCGCTGACCGTTTCGCTGCTGAAGATCAGGCCGGCGACCGACACCGCGATCACCAGCACCGGTGCGAGCGAGAATGCCGAGTAGTAGGCAAGCGCCGCGGCATAGGTGGTGCAGCGGTCATTGGCCCATTTGCGTGCCGCACGGTAAGGCACGAGCAGGTATCGCAGCGGTGAGGTCAGCAAGCTCACGGGTGTCCCTCGAGGTCGGTCCTGCGGTCGACGGGCCGCAGTCTCCCCTAAGGGTGCCGTGTCACGCGGAATGGTTCAATCGGCGGGGCCATCGGGCGGCCCGGGAGTCAGTACTTGAGCCGCCCGCACTTGGCTTCGGCATAGGCGCTGTCGCCGCGATCCATCGCGTCGTTGAAGCAGCTCCAGTAGCTCGCCTGCCGGGCCGCACGGGATTCGGCTTCCTGCGCCTCGCGCCGCTCCTCCCGGGCGCGGACGCGCTGGGCATAGCGCAGCTCGCGTTGCTCGCGCTCGAGTCGGCGCTGCTCCGCCCGCCGTTCGTTCTGCTGTCGACGTTGCTCGGCCTGGACCTGCATCGTGAAGCGCCGCTCCTGCTGGCGCTGCTCGCGGACGAGGGCGCGTGATTCTCGTTCAGCACGCCGCTGCTCGGCGAGCCGCAGGCGCTCACGTTGCAGTTCGCGCGCGCGCTCGTGCTGTTGCAGGCGCTCTCGTTCGAGCATGGCCTGGGCGCGCAGATGTTCGCGCACCGTGGCGGTCTGCTGAAAGGGCTGCAGCACCGCGGCGAGCAGCGCGACCACCGCCGCGGCGACGACGATGCCGACCCGCCGTGTCGACCACCAGCGCAGGAACACGCTGCCGCTGTCCTCGTCCGCCGCTTCGGTGGGTGGCTCCGGCTCGCCGACGAGGCCGAGGTCGGAGGCCAGGCTGCGGTCGTATTCGGCGCGCGATCGAGGCTCGCCGAGGATTTCGATCGCGTAGCGGATCTCGGCGTCCGGGGCGTCGGGCCGTGCACGGATTTCGGCGATGGCCTCCTCCAACGTCCGCGCGCTGGCATCGACGGCGACACCGAGTCGGCGGTACAGGGTCTCCCGGGGCTTGTGCGCGAGGGCGAGGGCGAGACGGCTGCGAAGTTCGGCCAGCGGGTCGATCGGCTCGCGCGCATCCCGGGCGGAGAGGTCGCGATGCCGCAGGCGGATGTAGATGGCCTGCGCCTTTTCGGCGTCGCCGCCGGCCTCCGAGTACGCCTGGGTCCACAGGGCCGGGTCCAACCGGTTGGCGGCCATTTCGTTGGCGATGGCCTGATAGCGGTCTTTGTCGTCCATCGGTTCGTCACGGATTGTATGCGACCCATTCTACGGCAGCGACGAGGCCTGGGCGTAGGGTTGCCCGGCGCCGAAACCGGGCCGCAGCATTGGCGGTGTGACGAGAGTCACGTCGATGGCATGCGGCTCACGCATCGCGTGCTTGCGACGGGGTCGAGGCGGGCCGATGTGGCGACGCGCATGGCAACGCTTCGATCCAGTTCGCGACCCGCGTCTCCGACCCGCGTTCTTCGGCCGATGGGTCGCCAATGGCGGCAAAGCCCGGAATCAGCCGAGCGGCGCGACGCCGATCAGGCGCATGTGCCCGACCATCGCAAAGGCGGCCCAGGCAACCAGGCCCACGGTCAGCGCCAGGGCATCGCCCTTGAAGCTGCCTTCCGCCTTTGGCCGGCCGGCGGTTCGGTCGCGGCGGCGCGCGGCGGCAAAGGCCACGACCGACCACAGCAGGAAGGCGCCGAATAGCACGATGTCGCCGGCGCGGCCGTTGGCCAGCAGGTGCGCCAGCGCCCACAGCTTGACGCCGGCGAGCATCGGATGACCGAGCGCCGTGCGCAAGTGGTTACGCGGCAAGTAGGCGGCGACCACCAGCACGAAGGCCGGCAGGGTCAGCAGGATCGCGATATGGCGCATTGCCTGGGGGGGCGACCACAATTCGGCCTCGCCCCGGGTTTCGCCATAGCCCCACACCATCAGCAGAAGGCCGAGCAGCGACACCAGCGAATACGCACCCTTCCAGGCGATCGGGCCGAGTTTCGCCAACTGGCGCTCACGCCATGGCGCGGCGAAGATGCGCACCGAATGTGCCCCGAAGAAGATCGACATGCCCAGCAACATCAGTCCCATTTGTCCATTCTCCATGGATGCGCGCCTCCGGCGGCGGCTCGTACGGCGGCCGGCCACCCGCACGGATGGTTTCGCGACGGCGGTCGAACAGTCGCGCGCGGGCGGCGCTCGTGGCATGCTCGGCAGCATACCGGCAGCCTGTCGGGTCGTGGACATGGATCATCCATTGGGGGGAAATCGCGTGCGTGGCAGCAAGGCAATCAAGACGACAGTGATGGTCGCGGGACTGGGGGCGTGCCTTTCGGTCCACGCCCAGGCGCCGGCGGCCGAGGGTTCCGCAGGCGACATCGCCCTGCTGGTGACCTACGTGCTGCTGGCACTGGTTTTCTCGTTCCTGTGCTCGGTCGCCGAGGCGGTATTGCTGTCGATCACCCCCTCGTACATCGCGGGGCTTCAGGACAGCCATCCGAAGCGCGCGGCCTTGCTGAAGGAACTGAAGCAGGACCGACTCGACCAATCGTTGGCGGCGATCCTGACGCTCAATACGATCGCCCATACGGTGGGCGCCATCGGCTCCGGCTCGAAGGCGACGGCGGTGTTTGGCAGCGCCTGGTTCGGTGTCTTTTCGGCGGTGATGACGCTGATGATCCTGTTTCTGTCGGAAATCGTGCCGAAGACGCTCGGTGCCGTGTATTGGCGCGGCCTGTCCGGCCTGGTGGCGCGATTCGTGCGCATGCTGATCGTGCTGATGTATCCCCTGATCAAGGTGTCCGAACTGCTCACCCGACTGGTTTCCCGGGGTGCTCACGTCCATGTCTTCAGCCGCGAGGAGTTCGTCGCGATGGCCGGTGTCGGTGAGGAGTCGGGGCACCTGAAGGCAACCGAATCGCGGGTCATCCGCAACCTGTTCCGGATGGTGTCGCTGACCGCCAAGGACGTCATGACCCCGCGCACCGTGGTCGTCGGCCTGCCGCTGGGGACATCTGTTGCCGATGCGCTGGAGCGGGTGTCCCGCCACCCGTTCTCGCGCCTGCCGGTGTTCGACCAGGATCTGGACAAGGCTACCGGATTCGTCATGCGCGACGACCTGTTGTTGGCCGTGGCCCGCGACGAGCACCAGACGCCGGTCGAGAGTCTGCAGCGGGAATTGATGCGGGTACCGGCCGAGATGTCGCTCGAGACCCTGCTCGAAACCCTCCTCGAACAACGTCAGCAAATGGCCCTGGTGGTCGGGCAATGGGGCGGCACCGAGGGTCTGGTGACGCTGGAGGACGTGGTCGAAACGTTGCTCGGCATCGAAATCGTGGACGAAACGGATCGCGTCGCCGACATGCAGGCGCTGGCGCGGGCCCAGTGGGAGCGGCGGGCGCGGGCGCTGGGGCTCGAACTGGCCGCCGACCAGACGCCGGCATCCGAGCGCGATCTGGCCGGCGATCGCTCCGATTGAGGAATCGCCCTCAACCGGGGTTTCCGAGCACGACGCCTTTCCTGTTGAACAGGACGACCGGTACACAGCGCTTCGAATCGTGATAGATGCCGACGCAGTCGAGGCACTGAAAACAGTCTTCGTATCGGATCTTTCCGCTCGCTTCGATCGCGTCGTACCGGCAGGCCGCCTTGCAGCGCTGACAGGGCTGCCCGCATTCGCCGCGCCGGGTCAGCCAGTCCCACCGGCGCAATTTCCCACCCAACGACATGACCGCTCCCAGCGGGCAGATGAAGCGGCAGAACAGCTTGTAGTAGAACGCTCCGGCGAGCAGCAATGCCACCGCGTAGGCGACGAACGGCCACCCGCGATCGAAGCCGACGGTAATGCTTGTCTTGAACGGCTCGACTTCGTTCAGACTTTCCCCTAAAGCCGGCAAGAACACTGCGCAGGCCGACAGCACTGCGAGGATGTAATACCGACATCGCGCCAACTTGCGGACCAGCGAGGGGCGCAGAGACAAGCGTGGCAGGCGCAGGCCTTGCGCGGCCCGCCCGACGAACTCCTGCAGCGCGCCGAAGGGGCAGAGCCAACCACAAAACGTACCACGGCCCCAGACCATGAAGCTGATCAACGTGAAGCAGATCAGGACCAGGGATACCGGATCGTAGAGATAGCTGCCCAGCCCGTGTCCGCCGACCAGGCTTTTCAGCGCCCCGGTTACCTGGACGATCGACAACTGCCCCTGGGCGTGCCAGCCCAGGAAGAACAGCGTGAATGCAAGATAGGCAAGGCGAAACCACGCGAGGCGCCTCGCGTCCAGTGAGATCCAGCGGGGTCTGGCGAGAACGACGCCCAGCAGGGCCAGGGCGAACCCGATCACCGCAAGATCCGGCCAACGACTCTTCCACGCCAGCAGCCATTCCGGCAGCGGTTTTGGTGGATAGCGGAACAGGTCGGCAGGCGGCTGGTAGGTCATGGTGATGTTCTGATGGCTGAGTCGCGGCAGGACATGGCCATCGGCTCTGGTTACGGTCAGAACGAATTCCGCCACGCCGGCCGGATCGAGGCCCGAGTTCTCCCGGGCGCCGAAAATTCGTGATTCCGTGAGCGACGGGATCCCGATGACCGGGACGGACTCGTAGTCTTGGTCGCGCAGTTCGATGAATCCCCCGTTCTGCGAAAGGGATACGTAGGGTGACTGGGTGCCGGGCGTGAAGTCGTCATCGGTCAATCGGAAGCGCCCCGCAGATCCGATCCACCACAGGTGTCGGTTGTCGAAATTTCGCGCCATGACGGCTTCGTACTGTTTCTGGCCGAGAAGGGCCTGCCCGATGGTCGGTGCATTGAGATAGGCCACATAGGTGTCGATGAAATCCGCCTCGGGTGCAGCCAGACCCTCGGGGTCGGCCATGGCGCCGTCCGTACCGGCAAACAGCCGCTCGACCTCGGCATTGCTCATGCGCAGGTGGGCGATCATGTCCTTGTCCAGCATTTCGGAGAAACTCCAGTGGTCGAGAACCTCGGAAATCGGCTTGGCCGGGGGTCTGGGCTCTCCTCCATCGGCGAATCCGAGTTTGGCGCGGGCGACGGCCAATGCCGAAGTCAGGACGGTTTGATTGACGATGCGGATCGAGGCGGTCGCCTTCGCAATCCCGTCCAACGTGGCGTGCCCGATGGACTGCCTGGTCGGGTGGCCGGTCTTGTTTCTCGCCGCATCGAGGGCGATGACGAAGGGCTGATTCAGGCGCTCGCCGGCGTATTGGGCGACGAATTCGCGCAGCGGCGTGTCGCCCAGGCCGCCCAGATCGCGAAAGGTGAACACGGGCTCTCGCTGCTGCAGAACCTCGACGTCCATGAAATTCCCCTTGCGATCGAGCGCGATCAGGAAATTCATCGGCGAACCTTCGAAGCCCGGCAGTGGGGCGATGTCGATCGATTCGAATACGTACGCGACCGGGCCTGCTTCCTTCTCCAGGGAACTGGTGACTGGCCACGCCGGAACGTCTGTCAGCTTGTGCTGTACTTCGTAGGGCACGCCGAATCGGCGCTGCACGTCGTCCTTGTTCAGCATCCCCGCATTCGCCCCGCTGGGCCAGACACTGGCGAGAAGGCCGACCGGCAGTGCCATGCTGTACGCAGACGCGACGATGGTGCGAATGATGCGGGCAGTCATGCCGACTCCGGTGCGTGTTCCGATCCGGAAATGTTTTCACGCCGTCGAATCGGTACGCATGGGAAATCTGCCCGGGTTTCCCTGGGAGGATGGCGGCTGGTGCGGTCGAGGAAGTCTTCCTGGGGGAGCGAAGGATGATTGCCCGCGACCGTCGCGGGCACCGCCACTAGACTCTTTGGTTCGGACTCGCGTCGGCGGTGGCGCGAGGTCACCACACGAATGGTGGGGCTGTTCGACTGCCGCCTCGATGCGTCGGTCAGGGCTACCCGCGATCGGGCGCCATGCGCGCCAGGGCCGGCTGTGTCGGTCGCGGACGTCCGATTCGACGGGCGGCACCGGCGCCGGGGCTCGTCTGTTCCGCGCGTGCCAGCCTGGGCGTACTCGAGCGATCGTAGAATGGGATCTCCGAGCCTGATCAACGAGTGGGCGGCCGCGAGCACACGGTTCGTGCCGACGGAAACGGGGAACGTTCGCCGTGCGCTCGGTTTCGGGTTGGCTACGCCCTGCTACGCAGGAAAGGATCCGTAGGGGACATGTCTCGCAACCTGCCGGCGGCCTTGCTGCCGAACGAATTCGACCAAGCGATCGATCTCAAGAAAGTCCTGATCGCCCATGTGACTGTATTTGCGATCGCCATTGGCGTCGTTGCCACGGGCCTGCTGCTCGCTCAGGCTGTCGACCGCGTTCGCGCCCATGTCCTTCAAACGGGAGGCACGTTGGAACGCCTGATCAGCGAGGAAGTCACGCGTCCTCAAGGGTCGTTTCAATTCAGTCTGGACCGCTTGGATGGATTGGAATTGAAGTCGATCAGCGCCATCGGTGAATTGCTCGGGATCTGCGTGGAAGTCAAGGATATCTATGCCCATCCTGTCGTGGCGCGCTGCTTTGGCGGAACGAGCGTGGCGCCGAGCGCGGTGCGTTGGGCGCTGGCGCGGATGGTGAGTCCAGAGACGAGATACCAGAGCGTGATCGAGGTGTACCCGGGCGTGGCGGTCGGCGAACTCGCGATAATCCCCAATCTGGACAATGAAGCCTGGGCGCTGTGGGGCCAGATCCGGGTCGTCATTGGCATGACGTTCGGGATTCTGCTGCTGAATCTCCTGATCTATCTTCCGGTCCGGCGAGTGCTTCGGCCGACGGAACAAATTCTCGGCGTGATCGCTCGCATGCAGGCGGGTGACATCGCTGCCCGCATGCCGCGCCCGAGCCTGCTCGAATTGCGTCGCATTGCCGTAGGTTTCGACCATTTGGCGGAACGCCTGCAGGCGACCCTGTCAGAGCAGCGCCAACTTGCTCAGCGACTGATTTCCGCGCGAGAGGAGGAGCGGCGCCATTTGGCGCACGATCTGCACGACGAATTCGGCCAACTTCTGGCGTCGATCGCCGCGGACGCTGCTTTCCTGGCGGCAAGAATTCGAACGCCCGATCCCGAGCTGCTACCTGCGGTCCAGTCCATTGCCTCGGTCACCGCCCGTATGATGGAAGGCCTGCAAGGCATCCTGTGCCAACTGAGGCCACAGGGACTGGACGAATTCGGGTTGCGAGCCGGGTTGGTGCATCTGATCGATGGCTGGCGGCGCCGCCTGAGTGACTGCAGGCTGGAACTGAACATCAACGGAGAGATCGACGACTTGCCCGATGACCTTTCGGTCAGCCTCTATCGGATCGTGCAGGAAAGCCTGACCAACGCGTTGCGCCATGGCGCGCCCGAAAACGTGGTCGTCCGGCTGACCCGGGAGTGCAACCGATGCGCTGTCAGCATCGAAGACGACGGATCGGGCGGCGAAGCCAGCCCCAGCCGGAGCAGGCTCGGCGTCCTCGGAATGAAGGAGAGAGTCGCCGCGCTGGGCGGGAGTTTTGCCATGACGCGCCGCAGTCCGCGGGGCGTTCGGGTGCAGGCCGAGTTTCCCGCCGAGGCGATGGTGACGCACGAGAACAGCGATGCATGACAAGATCCGCTTGTTGCTGGTGGATGATCATGCCGTGGTGCGAAACGGCTACCGTCGGCTACTCGAAACGCAGTCCGATCTGGTCGTCGTCGGCGAGGCCGCGAGTGCGCGGGAGGCCTCCGAGCGTTACCGTGAGCTTGCACCGGACGTCATCGTGCTCGATATCGGGCTGCCAGATGTCGGCGGGGTCGAACTGGTCAGCCGGCTGGTTCAGCGTGACGCCGGGGTGCGCATTCTGGTTTTCACGATGCATCGCGACCCGATCTTCGCGGCACAGGCGCTGCGCGCGGGCGCCATCGGCTACGTGACGAAGAGCAGCCCGCCGGAGGTGATGGTCCAAGCCGTGTATCGAGTCGCGGCGCGCCGCCAGATCATCAGCCCCGATGTTTCCTCCGACTTGGCGCTATCGCTCCTCAATCAATCCATGGATCCCGTCGCGGCATTGTCACCGCGAGAGTTCGAAATACTCCAGATGCTGCTCGAAGGCTGCGAGGCGGGCGAAATCGCCAGCCGGCTATCGCTCACTGCCAAAACCGTTCAAAACTACCATTACCAGATCAAGATCAAGCTCGGTGTGCGCAACGACATCGAACTGGCCCGCAAGGCGATGAAGTTCGGACTGATTTGAGTGCGCCTGTCGGCGGGGGCGATTGCCGGCATGACCGGACGCAAACACGCGGTGGACTCCTCTCCGCACGACGGGGCGCGCAAACGCGACCGACCCCACAGGAGAATCCGATCCGCCGAGGGGCCACCGAGCAATCCGGCGCCGGGCGACGTTTGCGGATCGTCCATCGAGATTGCGCCGCGAGTGTCCGTGCGCATCGCATGCTTCGACGAACTCGGCCAAGGTCGAAATTTGCCGCCGATCGCCTCGGGACATCTCGACGGTTCGTTTCGCCGTTGCGATCGCCACCACCGACACGTCGTCGACTGCCATGCATCGACCCGGCTGCAACAATTCAGTACATTTCGAAAACAGTTGCGCAAACATGGCCTGCAAGACTGCGGGCCTGTAACAAGAAGCGATCGCGGCGCGCCCCGGTGCCGCACCCGCAGCCGGAAACCGGCGCGGGCCGAGGAGACAGGATTTTTGGCAAGGAGGGTTGGGGATGGCCGATTCGAACGGGCAGGCTGCGTCCGCGCTCGACACTTTCCCGCGTCTGCTGATGCACCACGCCCGGGTCCGCCCGCAGCGGCCGGCAATGCGCGAGAAGGAGTTCGGCATCTGGCAGACCTACAGCTGGGCGCAGGTCGCCGAGAACGTGCGGGCGATCGCCTGCGGGCTGGCCGAATTGGGCTTCCGCCGTGGCGACCGGCTGGCGATCATCGGGGACAACCGGCCGCGGCTGTACTGGTCGGTGGCCGCGTGCCAGTGCCTCGGCGGCATTCCGGTGATGCTCTATCAGGACGCCGTGGCCGAGGAGATGGCCTACGTGCTGCAGGATGCCGAGGTCCGCTTCGCGGTGGTCGAAGATCAGGAGCAGGTGGACAAGATGCTCGAGATCGCGGACCAGGTACCGATCCTCGAGCGGGTGGTCTACGACGATGCGCGAGGCATGCGCCACTACACCCAGACCCTGTTGATGGGGCTCGATGAGTTGCAGGAGATGGGGCGCATCCATGACCGAAACCAGTCGGATTTCCTCGACGGCGAGATTGGCAAGGGGGGCGCCGACGACATCTCGGTGATGCTCTACACCTCGGGCACGACCGGCAAGCCCAAGGGCGTGTGCCAGACCCACGGCGCCTTCATTGCGGCGGCCAGTGGCGGGGTCGAGTTCGACCGGCTGAGTGAGAACGAGGACATCCTCTCCTACCTGCCGATGGCCTGGGTGGGCGACCACCTGTTCTCGTTCGCCCAGGCGATGGTGGCAGGATTCACGATCAACTGCCCGGAGTCCGGCGAGACCGTGATGACGGATCTGCGCGAGATCGGCCCGACCTACTATTTCGCGCCACCGCGGGTGTTCGAGAATCTGCTGACCCAGGTCATGATCCGCATGGAGGACGCGAGTTGGTTCAAGCGCCGCATCTTCCACAAGTACCTCGAGGTCGCGCGCCGCGTCGGCGCGGACATCCTCGACGGCAAGTCGGTGGCGGCCGGCGATCGCTTTCAGTACTGGCTCGGCAACGTGCTGGTGTTCGGGCCGCTGAAGAATGTGCTCGGCATGAGCCGCATCCGCGTCGCCTACACGGCGGGTGCGGCGATCGGCCCCGACCTGTTCCGCTTCTATCGCTCGATCGGGGTGAATCTGAAGCAGCTCTACGGCCAGACCGAAACCTGCGCCTATGTCTGCCTGCAGCCGGACGGCCAGATCAAGCTCGACAGCGTCGGCGTGCCGGCACCGCAGGTCGAGGTCAAGCTGGCCGACAACGGCGAGATTCTGGTCAAGGGGCCGATGCTGCTGAAGGCCTACTACAAGCGGCCGGATGCGACCGCCGAGTCGCTCAACGACGAAGGCTATTTCATGACCGGCGACGCCGGCTACTTCGACGAGGATGGACATCTCAAGATCATCGATCGCGCCAAGGATGTCGGCAAGCTCAACGACGACTCGATGTTCGCGCCCAACTACATCGAGAACAAGCTGAAGTTCTTCCAGCACGTGAAGGAGGCGGTGTGCTTCGGCAACGGGCGCGATTACGTTACCGCCTTCATCAACATCGAGCTTGAGGCGGTCGGCAACTGGGCCGAGCGCAAGGGCCTGTCCTACTCCGGCTATGCCGATCTGGCCCAGCGCCCGGAGGTGTATGGCTTGATCCGCGAGTGCATCGAGCAGATCAATGCCGATCTGGTCAGCGACCCGATGATGAGCGGATCGCAGGTCCGGCGCTTTCTGATCCTGCACAAGGAACTCGACGCCGACGACGG
>JAGRFZ010000113.1:12051-12217 GCA_020445785.1 Rhodocyclaceae bacterium | reverse complement strand
CATCACGCCGTTCAACTTCCCGTTCATGGTCCCGATGTGGATGGCGCCGGTGTCGATCGCCTGCGGCAACAGCTTCATCCTGAAGCCCTCCGAGCGCGACCCCTCGCCGTCGCTGCTGACCGCCGAACTGTTCCGCGAGGCCGGGCTGCCGGCCGGCGTGTTCAAC
>JAGRFZ010000113.1:1739-11907 GCA_020445785.1 Rhodocyclaceae bacterium | reverse complement strand
GTGATGCCCGACGCCGATCTCGACCAGGCCGCCGACGCCTTGATCGGCGCCGCCTACGGCTCCGCCGGCGAGCGCTGCATGGCGATCTCGGTGGCGGTGGCAGTCGGCGACATCGCCGACACCTTGGTGGACAAGGTGGCGACCCGTGCCCGCGCCCTCACGATCAACGATGGCGAGGCAGCCGGCGCCGACATGGGGCCGGTGGTCACGGCAGAGGCCAAGCAGCGCATCGAAGGCTACATCGCCTCGGGCGTCGAGCAGGGTGCCACCCTCGTGATGGACGGTCGCGGCCTGGTCGTACCCGGTCGCGAGCACGGCTTCTTCCTCGGCGCCACGCTGTTCGACCACGTCACCCCGCAGATGAAGATCTACCAGGAGGAAATCTTCGGTCCGGTGCTGTGCGTGGTGCGGGTCGACACCTTCGCCGAGGCGGTGGCACTGGTCAATGGCCATGCCTTCGGCAACGGCGTCGCCTGCTACACCCGCGACGGCCGCTCGGCCCAGGAATTCGCGCAGAAGATCCAGATCGGCATGGTCGGCATCAACGTGCCGCTGCCGGTGCCGATGGCCTGGCACTCGTTCGGCGGCTGGAAGCAGAGCCTGTTCGGCGACCACCACAGCTACGGCGAGGAAGGCGTGCGCTTCTACACCCGCTACAAGAGCGTGATGCAGCGCTGGCCGGACAGCGGCTCGAAGGGGCCCGAGTTCGTGATGCCGGTGAACTGAGCCGGACCAAGGGGGCGGGCATCGACCCGCCGATCCGCAATGTGACGGGGCAAAGGTCGGGCGAACGCCCGCCGGCCCCTGCTCGTCCGCGGCCAGCCGAGCCGGCCACCACCGGCCCAAAGGCCCCAGCGGTCAAAAACCATTGAGACCAGGCAATCCCATGAAAGACTTCGGTGAATTCGACTATGTCATCGTCGGCGGCGGCGCCGCCGGCTGTGTGCTCGCCAACCGCCTGTCGGCCGACCCCGACGTCAGCGTACTGCTGCTCGAGGCCGGCAACGACGAGAAATGGATCTGGACCAAGATTCCGGTCGGCTACCTCTATTGCATCAACAATCCCCGCACCGACTGGTGCTACAAGACCGAGCCCGAGGCCGGGCTGAACGGCCGCAGCATCATCTACGCTCGCGGCAAGGGCCTGGGCGGTTCGACGCTGATCAACGCGATGCTCTACCTGCGTGGCCAGGCCCGCGACTACGATGAATGGGCCAGTCTCACCGGCGACGACGACTGGAACTGGAATTCGGTATTGCCGCTGTTCAAGGGCGTCGAGGACAGCTGGCGCGGCGGCGGCGAGCACCATGGCAGCGGCGGCGAGTGGCGGGTCGAGCAGCAGCGCCTGCGCTGGGACATCCTCGACCGCTTCGCCGAGGCCACGGCCGAAGCCGGCATCCCGATGACCGACGACTTCAACCGCGGCAACAACCTCGGCGTCAGCCAGTTCGAGGTAAACCAGCGCCGCGGCACCCGCTGGAGCGCGGCGCGCGGCTTCCTCGACCCGGTGCGCCAGCGGCCCAACCTGACCATCGTCACCGGCGCGCTGTCCGACCGTCTCGAACTCGACGGCCGGCAGGTGAAGGGCATCGTCTTCCGCCAGGGCGGCGAGCAATGCATCGCCCGCGCCCGCATCGAGACCGTGCTGGCAGCCGGCTCGCTCGGTTCGCCGGCGATCCTGCAGCGCTCGGGCATCGGCGACGGCGCCACGCTGCAGTCGCTGGGCATCCCGCTCGCCCACGAACTGAAGGGCGTCGGACAGAACCTGCAGGATCATCTCCAACTGCGCAGCATCTTCCGGGTGAGCGGCATCAAGACCCTCAACCAGCAGGCCAACAGCCTGTGGGGAAAGGCCATGATGGGCCTCGAATACGCCCTGTTCCGGCGCGGCCCGCTGACCATGGCGCCGAGCCAGCTCGGCCTGTTCGCCCAGTCCGACCCTTCGGCGGGCAGCCCGGACCTGGAATATCACGTGCAGCCGCTGTCGCTCGACAAGTTCGGCGATCCGGTGCACAACTTCCCGGCCTTCACCGCCAGCGTTTGCGACCTGCGGCCGAAATCCCGAGGACACGTCACGATTCGCGACCGCGACCCGGCCAGCGCGCCCCGCATCGCGCCCAACTACCTGACTCATCCCGAAGACCGCGAGAAGGCAGCCAAGGCGATCCGGCTGACCCGTCGCATCGCAGCCCAGCCCGCTCTGGCACCGTACAAGCCGGTCGAGCACCTGCCCGGCCCGGGCTTCGAGACCGACGAAGATCTGGCGATCGCCGCCGGCAACATCGGCACGACGATCTTCCACCCGGTCGGCACGTGCAAGATGGGCAGCGGCGACGACCCCGAGGCAGTGACCGACAGCCGCCTGCGGGTGCGCGGACTCGCCGGCCTTCGCGTCGTCGATGCCTCGATCATGCCGACCATCACCTCCGGCAACACCAGCTCGCCGACCATCATGATCGCCAGCCGCGGTGCCGAGATGATCCGCCAGGACCGCCGGGCCCGCGCCGCCTGAGGGTCGGGCCGGACCACAGGGCATCAAGTCGCGGGGCCCGCCGGCCGCTAATGCAGGAGTTAGCCCTGCATTGGCGGCCGTGGAATTGCTGCACCCCAAGACCCTGATTCTCAATCTCGCACTCGCGGCCGCCTACGGCCTCATCGGCTGGGCCGCAACGCTGCTGGCGCTGAGCCCGGGCCATGCCCTGCCGATCTTCCCGTCGGCCGGCCTCGCGCTGGCGGCAGTGTTGGTCGGCGGATCCCGCATGTACCCAGGCGTCTATGTCGGTTCGCTGACCGTGGTGTGGTTGGTCGGTACCGCAGCCGGCGGCAGCGCCCATCCATGGGCACTCGCCCTCGTGCCCACTGCCGCGGTGCTGCAGGCCGCCGTCGGCGCGGCCCTGATGCGCCGCTGGATCGGCTATCCGGCGGCCCTCGACAGCCCCGCCGAGATTGTTCGCTTTCTCGCCGCGGTGGCGCCCCTCGGCGCGCTCACCGCCGCGTCGCTGGCCGTGCCGCTACTCGTCCTGCTCGGCCAGTCGGATCCGGCCAGCCTGCCCGAACAGTGGTTCGTCTGGTGGTTCGGCGACACCCTCGGGGTGATGGTCGCCACACCCATCGCCCTGAGCCTGTTCGGTTCGCCCCAGAGCGACTGGCGACCCCGCCGCCGCAGCCTCGCGCTACCGTTGACCCTGGCAACTTGCGTGCTGGCGAGCATCCTGCATCAGATCGGGGTCGGCGAGCAGCAACGCGCCCATGCCGAATTCACCCGCCACGCCGGCCTGCTCGCGCACCAACTGGAGCAGCGCCTGAGCAATCAGGCCGACATGCTGCACAACGCCCAGCGCATGGTGGCGGTTTCGCAATTCGTCGACCGCCGCGAATGGCGCGAATTCGTCACGCCCTGGTTCGACCGCCATCCGGGCATGCTCAACTTCACCTGGAATCCGCTGGTGCGCGAAGCCGAGCGCAAGGCTTTCGTCGCTGCCGTTCGCAGCGAAGGTTTTCCGGATTTCGAGATTGTCGACCGCATCGGCGACGGCAAGCTGCAGCGCGCCGCAGCCGGCACGGACGGCTACTACCTGCCGATCACCTATGTCGAACCGTTCGCGCGCAATGGTCGCGTCTTCGGCCTCGACCCGCTGTCGGTGGCCGCCACCGCCAATGCCATCCGCGACACCCTGGCACAAGGCGAGATGCGCGCCAGCGAACCGTTCCGCTTGACCCAGGAGCTCGCCGATCAGGTCGGCGTGGTGCTCTACCTGCGCGTGCAGAAGACGATCGCCGGCAAGCTGCAGACCGTCGGCCTGGTTTCATCGGCGCTGCGCATGGGCGACCTGATGGAGGCCGCCTTGTACGGGCGTACCCGCGCCCCCTATGCACTTTGCCTGATCGACGTCGGCAGCGGCGGCACCACCCGCCTGGCCGGCGCCGAAGGATGCGAGCAAGGCATGTACACGGGTGCCGGAGTGCAGGCCTATCGCCGCACGATCGCTTTTGCCGGGCGCGACTGGCAACTGGAGGTCCGCCCGTCGGCGATCGGCAACGCGGCAGGCCGCGAAAGCACCATGATCTTCGCCGGCGAGCGCGTGACGATGCTGATCGGGCTCGCCGCGCTCGCCCTGCTCTCCGGTTTCCTGCTGCTGACTACCGGCCGTACGCGCCGCATCGAGGAGCTGGTGGAACGGCGCACCACGGAACTGGCGGCGGCTTCGCGTACGCTGATCGAGCATCGCCAGGCACTGACCGAAGCCCAGCGCATCGCCGGTCTCGGCAGTTGGCAACTCGATGAACTCAGCGACGACCTGGCGTGCTCGCCGCAGTGCCGTCGACTGCTGGATCTCGGCGATGACGGCACGATCGGCCTCGACGCGCTGACCGCGGCCTTCGAGCCGCAGGACCAGACCCGGCTGCGGGATGCGATCGCCGACGTGCGCAACCATTGCGCCGAACATGGGGACAGCCGCCGTACGCTCGACTGCGCACGGATCGATCGCCACGGCATGCGGCACACGGCACACCTGGTGGTCGAAGGCCATCGCGACGATGCCGGCAACATTCGGCTGCGCGGTACCGTGCAGGACGTGACCGCCGCCCGCGACGCCGAGGCACGCATCCGCAAGCTCGCCGATTTCGACGGCCTGACCGGCCTGCCCAACCGGGCCTACTGGATGAGCCACGCCCGCCGCGCGCTCTCCGCGGCCCGGCGCCACGGCGATCACCTCGCCGTGCTGTTCATCGATCTCGACAATTTCAAGAACGTGAACGATTCGCTGGGCCACCAGACCGGCGACCGCCTGCTGGGGGTGGTCGCCGAGCGTCTGGCCTCATCCTTGCGCGAAGAGGACCTGCTGGCGCGCCTCGGGGGCGACGAATTCGTCGCCTTGCTGTCCCGCCTGGACCACCCCGACGGCGCCGCGACCGTGGCGAGCAAGCTGCTGGCGCTGCACGAGCAGCCGATCGTCATCGACGATCATTCGCTGCCGCTGTCGATGAGCATCGGCATCGCCCGCTTCCCGGACGACGGCACCGATGTGGACACCCTGCTGCGCAACGCCGACATGGCGATGTACGGTGCCAAGGGCGCCGGCCGCAATGCCTTTCAGCACTTCGTGCCGGAGATGAACGCACGCGCCCTCGAACGCCTGCAACTGGACAACGCCTTGCGCCACGCGCTGCTGCAGGAGCAGTTCTTCCTCGTCTACCAACCCCAGGTGGACGTGGATCGCGGCCGCGTCGTCGGCTACGAGGCGCTGTTGCGCTGGCGCCATCCCGAACTCGGCCTGGTGTCGCCCGAACGCTTCATCCCGGCGGCGGAGATTTCCGGTCTGATCGTGCCGATCGGCGACTGGGTCATGACCACCGCATTCCGCCAGCAGATGCGGCTGCGTGCGAACGGCAGCGACTGCGCAATGGCGATCAACATCTCGGCGATCCAGTTCCGGCGCGACGATTTCGTGACACGGGTCGAGCAGGCGATGGCCGCCACCGGCGTCGCGCCGAAGGACATCGAATTCGAGATCACCGAGAGCGCGCTGATGGACCCCACCCCCGAATTGCTGCGGCGACTGGATCGCCTGCGTGGGCTCGGCATCCGGCTGGCCCTCGACGACTTCGGAACCGGCTACTCCAGCCTTTCCTACCTCAAGCGCCTGCCGATCCAGACCCTCAAGATCGACCGCTCCTTCGTCTCCGATCTGCCGGGTGACACCGAAGACGCCGCGATCGCATCGGCGACCCTGTCGATGGCCAGCGACCTCGGTGTCGCGGTCGTGGCCGAAGGCGTCGAAACCGATGCCCAGCGGGACTTTCTGCGCCAGCGAGGCTGCCGCCTGATGCAAGGCTATCTGTTCTCGCGCCCGCTGCCGGCGGACGAACTCACACCGGCCGCCCCGCTCGCCGCCGCCGGCTAGGGGTCGGCTTCACCGATACCGCAATCGCATCGCGCGTCTAGCGCCCCGTCCCGAGCCGGCGCTGGTAGTCGTCCACATTGTGTTCGAGCATCTTGCGAAAATCCTCGACCACGGCGGCCACCGTCTGCGCCCGCACCACCGACAGGTCGGCATTGCCGGTGCTCGCTTCGAACGCGCTGTAGCGTGCAGCCGCGTAGCGCAAGGCCGCGCCGACCGTGCCACTGCGGTCCTGTTGCGCCAACTCGTTGGCGAGGGCGATGAACTGGTCTGCTGCGGTGAACAAGGGCTGATATCCGCTCATGATCTCTCCCGGCGTCGTCGCGACGCGAATTGCGTGGCCGCAAGCATACCGCGAAGCCTGTCCGGGCCTCGCGGGCCGGGCCTGCGCTACCATCGGTACTCTCACCGGCCCGCCGCCATGACGCTCCGCCTTTCCCGCCCCAGCTATCCGATTCCCCTCGACGAAATCGAGTTCGTACCGATCCGCGCCCAAGGCGCCGGCGGCCAGAATGTGAACAAGGTGTCGTCCGCGGTGCAGCTTCGCTTCGACGTGCACGCCTCCTCCCTGCCGCCAGAACTGCGCGCCCGCCTGCTGACCCTGGCCGATCAGCGCGTCAGCCGCGATGGCGTCATCGTGATCAAAGCCCAGACCCACCGCAGTGCCGCGCGGAACCGCGAAGAGGCCCTGCAGCGCCTGCAGGCGCTGGTGGCCAGCGCCGCCCGCACTCCGAAACGACGGCGCCCCACCCGCCCCGGCAAGGCCGCAATCCAGCGCCGCCTCGACGCCAAGGCACAACGCGGCCGTCTGAAGGCATCGCGCCGGCGCCCGGGCCAGGGCGAAAACGCCGAGTAGCGCGCCCACACCAAGCCACGTGGCCGCAGTTCGGCTGCGCCCACGCCGGTCGCCCTGCGCGGGCGAAGCGAGGGCCGCAGGCAAAAAAATACGGCACGCGAAGGTGCCGTGAAACTCCTGTTGAGAGTGGGAGAGGAGTAAGCGCGTCGGCCTCGGACCCAGTCGAGCACCGAACCGACCGTTCGATCGCATCGATCGCCCCGTGCCCTGGCGGACATACCTGCCACGCCGCGGGTGGCGCGCTCGACCGGGCGGCACGGCATCACCCGAGGGAAAGGCCACGCTGTGCCGCAGCGGCTCGGCCGGAGACCGACAAGGCAAGGATACGGCTTCGCCCGGGTGCCGCCAGCCCCCTGAAATGGGGGGATCGCACCGACCCGCCAGCCGCGCGGACCGACCGTTCACCCGCCGGAAAACCGTTCGCGCAGGCCCTTCTTGTTGATCTTGCCGACGCTGGTCTTGTCGATCGCGGTGACGAAGTTCACCTGCTCCGGCACCGCGTAGCGGGAGAGCTGACCCCGTTCGGCAAACGAGCGAACGTGCTCGCGGATGTCGTCGGGTGCCAATTGGCGCCCTTCGCGCAGGACCACCAGAGCCATCGGCCGCTCGCCCCACTTCGCATCCTTGACCCCGATCACCGCCACTTCGGCGACGGCCGGGTGGCGCGAGATCACGTCCTCCACTTCGAGCGACGACACCCACTCGCCACCGGTCTTGATCACGTCCTTGATGCGGTCGGTAACCTGCAGATAGCCGTCGCCATCGATTGTGCCGATGTCGTTGGTGTGCAGATAGCCGCCGTGCCAGAGTTCCTCGGACGCCCCCGGATTGCCCAGGTAGCCCTGCGTCAGCCACGGAGCACGGACCACGATCTCGCCCGCCGCCTGCCCGTCTCGCGGCACGTCGTGCATCGCTTCATCCACGGTGCGCAGATCCACCAGCGGAATCGGCAGGCCGGTGCGCGTACGCAGGGCCAGCTCCCGGTCGGGGTCGCCGGCCAACGGGGTCTTGACCTGCGCCAGCGTGAGGATCGGGCAGGTCTCGGACATTCCGTAGCCGGTGAAGATGTCGATGCCGCGCTCGAGGGCGGCCTGCGCCAGCCCCTTGGGCAGCGCCGAGCCGCCGATGATGACCTTCCAGCCACGCACATCGACATCGGCGATCGCCGGGCTGCCCAGCAACATGTGCAGAATCGTCGGGACGCAGTGCGAAAAGCTCACCCGGTGCTCGGCCACCAGGCCGAGCAAGCCCTCGGGCGTGTAGCGGCCCGGATAGATCTGGCGCAGGCCGAGCATCGTCGCGATGTAGGGCATGCCCCAGGCGTGCACGTGGAACATCGGCGTGATCGGCATGTAAACGTCGTCCCGATGCAGACGCCCCTGCGACTGGGGTCCGCCCAGCGCCGCCGTCGTCGCCAGCGTGTGCAACACGAGCTGGCGGTGGCTGAAGAACACCCCCTTGGGCAGTCCGGTCGTGCCGGTGGTGTAGAAGGTGGTGGCACAGGTGTTTTCGTCGAAATCCTCGAAGCGGTAGCCGGGATCGGCCTGCGCCAGCAAGGCCTCGTACTCGCCCGCGGCGTCGGCCATCGGCGCCGCCGACGGCTCGTCCGACAGGCAGACGACCACCCGCAGCTCGGTCAGCCGATCGCGGATCTCGTCGAGCACCGCCGCAAACTCGACATTGACCAGCAGTACGGTGGCCTTGGAATGGTTGATCGTGTAGGCGATCTGCTCCGGCGACAGGCGCACGTTCACGGTCATCAGCACCGCCGCCATCATCGGCACCGCGAAGTAGCACTCCAGATAGCGGTGGCTGTCCCAGTCCATCACCGCCACCGTGTCGCCGGGCTGCACACCCAGGTCGGCCAGGGCATTCGCCAACCGCCCGATGCGCTGCTCGAACTCGCGGTAGGAATACCGCGAGACGTCGCGGTAGATGATCTCCTGCTCCGGATCGACCGCCAGCGGCGTGTGCAGCAGTTGCCGGACGATCAGCGGGTAGCCGTAGGCCGAGGCCGTCGGCTCGATCCGCCGGCCTCCGTGATTGGTTGTCATGGTCTCCTCCCATTTTTCCGCAACGAGATCCGCACAGCGCCGAGGCGCGCTACGGCCTTGCTGTCTGCAGCTCGGACGCTGCCGGGCGATCTGTCGTTCAGCAAGCAGACGGCGGCCGGCTGCGCTTCGTTCGAAGCGGTGCGTTGATTCGGTCGACGCCTGGCGTGGCCCCACGTTCGGCAGGATCGGCAACCGTGCCATCACGTCGGAGCAGAGATCGACCGGCTTCGGAGGCCACACCGTCGACTTGCACACCCGGAGCAGCCTGCACGGGCAGAATAGGATGTCGAGTCGCTGCCGCCAGCCCCCAAGATAGGTGGAAATTCCGGCGTCACAGAGAAATCATCGGGATGAATGCCTGTGCGCATGTCGGTATCATCGGCACCGTCGGCACGGGAATGGTCTCTAGATGCGCCTACCGCGGGTTCCCCGGACTTTTGGCCGCCAGCACCGAAGTGATGCTGGTCTGTATCGAGGATCCACGTGGGGCACATTTCTGAGCTGCCTACGCGGCAGTGATCCGACCACCCCGACACGAGGATCGCGTTTGACTTTTCTGAGCTGCCTACGCGGCAGTGATCGCATCAAGCCGTAACCGCACCACATTTCCCCGTTTCTGAGCTGCCTACGCGGCAGTGATCGATGATGCCGTAGTAGTGCGCGGTTCCAGTCATTTCTGAGCTGCCTACGCGGCAGTGATCGTGCTCGTCCCGAAGATAGTCGTTGGCCTGCTTTTCTGAGCTGCCTACGCGGCAGTGATCGCGCTCGCGGCGCACGGATGCGACATGAACAGTTTCTGAGCTGCCTACGCGGCAGTGATCGCCGAAACCGTTGGCGGCCTATCGGTGCAAATTTTCTGAGCTGCCTACGCGGCAGTGATCGTAATCACCATGCACTGCATCCATGCTGTCATTTTCTGAGCTGCCTACGCGGCAGTGATCATCAACTGGCTGGTCGCGCGCGAGGTCGCCAATTTCTGAGCTGCCTACGCGGCAGTGATCGTGGTACGGCCACAGAACACCGTCGATGGGCTTTTCTGAGCTGCCTACGCGGCAGTGATCGGATCGGCCGACCCGGCCGCTGATGTGGCGCTTTTCTGAGCTGCCTACGCGGCAGTGATCGCGCTGCAGTTCCAGATCGACAACTGATCGGGTTTCTGAGCTGCCTACGCGGCAGTGATCCGTTGCCGCCCCTAGCGCGGCAAGCGGGATTTTTTCTGAGCTGCCTACGCGGCAGTGATCTCCGGACGCTGTCGCGTTTCCGGACGCGATGGTTTCTGAGCTGCCTACGCGGCAGTGATCGGCCAACAGCGATTTGATCGTCGGCGTGCGCTTTTCTGAGCTGCCTACGCGGCA
>JAGRFZ010000113.1:1497-1634 GCA_020445785.1 Rhodocyclaceae bacterium | reverse complement strand
GAGCTGCCTACGCGGCAGTGATCACGGTGATCGACAGACCAGTCAGCGCAGTCGTTTTCTGAGCTGCCTACGCGGCAGTGATCGCCATCGTCGATGCATTCACGCTGTCGCTGAATTTCTGAGCTGCCTACGCGGCA
>JAGRFZ010000113.1:1265-1400 GCA_020445785.1 Rhodocyclaceae bacterium | reverse complement strand
AGCTGCCTACGCGGCAGTGATCGGGGCCGGGCGGGAATCACTCAAGGATCTAGATTTCTGAGCTGCCTACGCGGCAGTGATCAACCGGCACTGACGAGAATCTCGGGGCCTGGTTTTCTGAGCTGCCTACGCGGC
>JAGRFZ010000113.1:0-1097 GCA_020445785.1 Rhodocyclaceae bacterium | reverse complement strand
GCTGCCTACGCGGCAGTGATCGGGTTGATAGATCACAGACACCGTCCTGACCGTTTCTGAGCTGCCTACGCGGCAGTGATCATCAGCGATGGAAATTGCGTACCCAATCGTCATTTCTGAGCTGCCTACGCGGCAGTGATCGGCCTGTCATGCGATTACAACGGGCAGCAGTTTTTCTGAGCTGCCTACGCGGCAGTGATCCATCAACTCGCTACGGCAGGATTGTCGCCATTTTTCTGAGCTGCCTACGCGGCAGTGATCGGGCGGCGTCGATCGGCGCGAGAGCGACGTCATTTCTGAGCTGCCTACGCGGCAGTGATCTACTGAGCCAGCGCCTGTGCTCGAACCTCTTTTTTCTGAGCTGCCTACGCGGCAGTGATCTTGACAGGGGCACAGTTGGTTGAGGCGGGAATTTTCTGAGCTGCCTACGCGGCAGTGATCAACCACGTCAACCTCGTGTTCCTCTCCAACGATTTCTGAGCTGCCTACGCGGCAGTGATCACAAGGCACGATTCTCAGCCCATCCCCCAATTTTTCTGAGCTGCCTACGCGGCAGTGATCCAACTACGGCGGAACGCCAACAACATACCTGTTTTCTGAGCTGCCTACGCGGCAGTGATCCTCTACACCAAGCTCGCCCCGGCGATCAAAGATTTCTGAGCTGCCTACGCGGCAGTGATCCTGAAGGGCGAGTTGCTGAAGTGGCTGCCGGATTTCTGAGCTGCCTACGCGGCAGTGATCACCGCCCCAGCCACCTGGAATGTAATCCCGTTTTTCTGAGCTGCCTACGCGGCAGTGATCCCCTCGGTGATGGCCTGCAGCGTCGATTTGTTTTTCTGAGCTGCCTACGCGGCAGTGATCCGTCGGGCTGCTGGATAGTTCGCGGTTATCCTTTTCTGAGCTGCCTACGCGGCAGTGATCGAGGCGGAAGAGGAACTGAGCCGCTACCAGAATTTCTGAGCTGCCTACGCGGCAGTGATCACTCTGAACGCGATCCCGTTCGTGTTCTTCTACTTTCTGAGCTGCCTACGCGGCAGTGATCCCCATCGGGATGAAGATTCGTCCAGTCGATCTTTTCTGAGCTGCCTACGCGGCAG
>JAGRFZ010000112.1 GCA_020445785.1 Rhodocyclaceae bacterium | reverse complement strand
CGAACATCTGCACGGCCTGCTTGGCACCCTTGATCGTGACCTTGTTGAACATCACGGTGGCCGGCTTGCACAGCAGATTGGGCGCGACCACCGCGAGCAGGGACGTAAAGCCGTCCTTATTGTTGGTCAACGCATTGGCGAAGGCAGTCTCGGCAGCGCTGCCCCGCGGTCCCAGGATCAGGTCGATGTGCGCGACCTCATTGCCGTCGCCCACCAGGGATTCGCCTACCAACATGCGATCGATCTTTGCCATTCTTGTGTCTCCGTTCTGTGAATTATCCGGATTCGCCCCCCACTGGGTCCGGACGCCCGAACGCCGGTTGGCGCTCATCGCGGGCGCTAGCCATACAGAAACCGTGCCAACTGTGGTCGGCGCCGAGGCGGGTACTGTCGGGCCACAGCAGCGCCGCGCAAAACAAGGTCGCGACCGTCATGTCGGCACTGGTCCCGGGGTTAATCCCGCGCGCCTTCAGGGACTTGTCCCACGCCGAGAGGGCTTCGCCGTACTCGGCGACAGTGCCGGCGCGCAGCCGCAGGAGCCAGTCGCGGGCCTGCTCGGTGACAGGTTGCGCAATGCCAGCCCCGAGTTTTCGAACAATGTGTGAATCGGGGCGACGGGCCAGATGGCGCATGAATACCCGCAGCACGGCGTCGCCCAGGGTGGGCGCTGCGGGCGCCAGCTCTGCCAGGCCCTCGTCCAGGATTTCCCTGAAGCCGTCGCGATACTGGCGCGCAACGGTGTCGCGCTCTGCCGCCAGCGCCATCGCCCGGCGCAGGTCGATCGCCGGCTCGTCGCGCACGTCCTCCGCCGCGACGCGACCGAGACCGCCCGGCGCCGCCATCGCGATTGCCCGGTAGGCGGCCCGCGCGTCGCCCCGGTCGAGCCCGGCCAGCACCCGCTCGACGGCGGCGGGCAACGCGGTCGGCGCGACCGCGCCGTAAGGCAACCAGGCCTGGGCCAGCGGCGCGCACAGCAGCACGATGCCGAGGTTGGTGTTACAGCCGACGGCCTGCCGGGTCGCCGCCACGGCGGCCTCGATGCGTGTGCCGACCGTCCCGCCGGGCGCACAGATGGCCTCGCCGGCGACATCGGCGCTGCTCAGAAAGTCGCCCGCCAGCATGCCGTGGCCGGGCGATGCGAGGCTGACGTTGCCGGGCTTGGCGACCAGCACGTCCAGGCGGCAGGCCCAGCGCCACGCTGCCAGCAGCGCATCGGACGCCGGGCTCACCGGACGCCGTCACGGCGCGGCGAGGCGCCCGGCGCAATGCCCAGCCGCCGCGCCAGCAAGTCGTCGACGATGGCCGCCGCGATGTCCACGCCGGCGACCCGCTGCAGGGCGCGCCATGCGGCAACGCCATTGACTTCCATCACCTGCAGGCCGCTGGCGGCGGTCGTATCGGGAAGCAGATCGACACCGGCGTAGTCCATGCCGAGCGCGCCGGCGGCCGCTTCGGAGATCTGCGCCAGGGCGGGGGTGAGCGGCGCGGCGACGCTGCGCGCGCCGCGCGCGACGTTGCGGATCCAGTGGTCGCTGTGGCGCTGCATTGCCGCCACTGCGCGGCCGCCGACCACCAGCACGCGCCAATCGTAGCCGCCTGTGCCCGGCGGCGGCACGTAGCGCTGCAGGTAGGCGAGATGGCCGAACTCGGCGAGATCCGGCAGCGGCACGCATTCGCCGTCGACCAGGCCGATGCGGACCAGCCCCCGCCCCTGGGAGCCGAACATCGGCTTCAACACCAGACAATGGCCGGCCGAGGCTTCCCGCATCAGGATGCGACGCGCCTGGGCGACCGATTCGAGCGCCCATGCGGGCGGCGTGTCGATGCCGGCACGGGCCAGCAGGAAGCTGGTCATCGACTTGTCGACGCTGCGTTCGATCGCCCGGGCATCGTTATAGACCGGCACCGCGGACTCCCGCAACGCATGCAGGATGCCCAGGCGCTTGGTGATCTGTTCGAGACTGCCGCCGGCAATGCCGCGCACGATCGCCGCCACCGGCAGCTCCCGCCCGAAGCCGGGGATCACCAGGCCGCTCGGCGCACGGCTGTCGAACCGACAGTCGGCAAGATCGGCGCAGCGTCCCTCGAAGCCGCGGGCGGCGAGCGCCTCGCGCAGCTTGCGGGTGTGCCAGCCGGTCTCGTCGGTGAGGATCGCGACCCGTGGCCGCGCCCGGGCGGACGCGATCACCGCTCGCCCAGCCACAGCGAGCGCAGCAGGCCCATGTCGAGCCCGCCGGTGCGCCAGCTTCGACCGCTGGCGAGGTTGCTGACCCACACTTCGGCGGGCGCGAACAGCATCGGATCGATCTTGTAGAAATCGAACTCGACCTCGCGAAAGGTGTCGGCGAAGCTGCGGCCGTAGTCCCGCGAATTCGACGACGGCAGTTCGCGCGCCAGCTTCTCGGCGCTGGCGTCGTCGGCACTGACCGTCAGCCGCACCTGACCGCCGTAGAGGATCGCGTCGTTGGTCCGCCCCATGGCCTCGACCCCATCCGGACTCGGGGCCGGCAGGGGCGCGCTGGCGCTGCCGTCGCGCACCGCATCGAGCGGAAAGCCGAGTTCGTGCACCTTGTGCAGGGCCACTTCCAGCACCCGCGCCACGACCTGCGTAGTGCCGGCCAGGCTCGAGGTGGGCGTCAGCACGAGGGTCAGGCCGCCCGGCGCGAGTCCGCACTGATCGAGCACCTTGTCGATCACCACCTGCGGCGGCCGGCGGTCCACCTCGAGCACCAGTACGCCCCGGTCGCTGCGGTCACGATAGCCCAATTCGGCGAACAGATCCTCGCGCACCGACAAGGCCCTGGCCGGCCCGGAGCCGAGCGCGAAGAACTTCTTGCCGCCGGCCTCCTCCTTGCTCGCCGCCAGACTCCAGCCGGCGTACTGACTGCCGAGGCACGACAGCACCGGGCGGGCGCTGGCCACCTCCAGCCAGTCCGGCCAGCCCTCGCGGGCACCCGCCGAGAGGGCGACTCGACCGAGCCCGCCCATGCAGATCTCGCCGATCAAGAGCCCCGCCTCGACGCTGCCGGGGGCGTCGATGCCGGCGTCCACCACGGTCACCCCGCCTTCGAGCTGTTCGACAAGGAGGCCCAGTTCGTCCGCCTGGGCCAGCAGGCGCGTCACCAGCGGTGCGGCCAGTTGATTGACACTGAGGCCGGTGCCGGGTATCGCTTGTGTCTTCTCGTTCATGTCATTGCTCCATCAAATCTGTCAGCGCCCTTCGCTGGCGGCGCAGCGCGTGCTCGACCGCCTCGACGTCTGCACCCGATGCGGAGATGCTGCACACCGGATCACCCCAGGTGAATGCCGTTCCCGCCGCCGGACGGTCATGGCACCAGGGCAGCGACGCCAGTCGTTCGGCGAGTTCCGGTCCGAGGCGCAGAGCACGCCGGGCGAAAACGGCCTCGCAGCCCTGCACGACCCCGGACGGGACCCGAGCCGTTGACGGCAACCGACCCTCGGTGAGCGCCGCCACATGCGCGCCCATCGGCCCGCCGTCGACCGCCGCCGCGAGTACCCCAATGCTGGCGACCGGGCGCGGATTGAGCTCGAGCAGCGAGACCGCGCCGCGATCGAGCAGGAAATCGATGCCGTTTACGCCCCGCAGATCGAACTCGGCGGTGAGCGCATCGGCGATCGCACGCAAGGCCTCGGCGACCGCGTCCGCCACCGCTATCGGACCGATGCAACCGCGGTGGATCATCGGGCGGCGGCCGAGGGCACGCACCAGTTGACGCGTGAATCCGAGCACACGCGCCCGTCGACCGTCGGCGACGAACAGCGCCGACATCGGCGTTCCCGCCTGTTCGCGTTGGAAATAGCGGCCACCGCCGGCAGCCGCCGACGGCCGCCGCGGATCGTGGCGGCGCACCTGCCAGCCGCCGCTGCTCCAGGCATCCTTGGCGAGCCAGCCGGCTTCCTGCGGCGGCTCGACCCGGATCGGCGGATGGGCGATGCCGAGCGCCGCCAGGCGACCGTAGAAGCTTGCCGGCGAACGCACCCGCTGCACTGCCGCGGCGCCGTTGCCGAGCAGCGGCAGCAATGCCGCCCCCTGCGCCAGGAGATCGGCCCGGCCCTCGAAGCCGCTGCCGGCGATCCAGCCCCGAACCCCGCCCTCGCGGGCCAATTCGGCGAGCACCGTCAACAACCGGGAAGGCGACAGCGCGAGGCCATCCTCGGCCCCACAGCCGTGCCAGCGATCGACCACGGCGAGCGTGTCGGCATCGCCGAAGCAGTCGGCGGCGTCGGCACGAAAGCCGGCAGCGACGAGGCCTTCGGCCATCGCCCGCGCCGACAGGCCGACCGCCAGCAGGCGCTCGCCGCGCAACACGGGGGGCGTCCGCCCGCGCGCTCAATCCTTCTCCGCGGCCACCTCTCGGGCCATCGCAAAGGCTTCGCGAAACCCCAGGTAGCGCGGCTTGTCGGACTCGCGCATGCTCTTCAGCAGCCGGTGCTCGGTCTGGTACTTGACGTTGCCCACGGCGAGCGCGCCGATGCCCACCCCCTTGCCCTCGGGCAAGGCCCTGCCGTCGTCCATGACGCCGACCCCGGCAATCCCTTCGGGCGGTACCGCATTGACATCGGCGGCGACCAGCAACTGCTTGGCGCCGGCCCGTTCCGAGGCATCCAGCACCTGCACGCCGGCGGCGGCGGCGGCCAGCACCACGTCGGCATCGGCAATCAGCGCTTCGCGCTCGCCGGCGGCGGCGGCCGAAGCCCCCTCCAGGCGGCAATCGAAGCGCTCGCCGGTCTCCTGTGCGGCGCGCTGCGCCGCGACCTGGTCGCGGCTGCTGGTCAGGATCACGCGGGCGCCCTCGCCGGCCGCGAGCACGCCGGCGATCCGTCCGACCGTGCCGGTGCCGCCGAAGATCACCACCTTGCGCCCCTCGAGCGAGGCCTCGTGAGTGCGCTTCAGTTGGCGTTCGACGCAGGCGACCATCGCCGCAGCGGTGGTGTAGGAACCGCTGGGGTCGGCCATCACCGACACCTCGAACGGCGGCACCATCGACTTGCGGGCGGTTTCGAGCATGTCGGCAGCGAGCAGCACGTCGCGACCGCCGATGAAGATGCCGGTGGCCCGGACACCTTTGGGGCCGCGCGAGAAGATCGCGTCCTGCGTCATGCCGCGAACCTCGTCGGCGCCCACGCCGCAATAAGGCACGACCACCTGGTAACCGGCGTCCACCGCCATGTTGATGTCGAACGGACTCATCTGCTTGCCCGGCGTGAACATGTGAAGAATGTACTGGCGCTCCATGACCTGCCTGCCTCCGTGTGATTGTCTGTTGCGGGATCAGCGCCGATACCCACGCGCGCCCACCGTGGTCGGAACGAACTCCCGCTCGCCCCCGCGATTGCGCCCGCCGGTGACCCGCGCCTGCAGTTCGTCGGCAAGGACCCCGGCGGCACGCGCAGCATCGAGCGCCTGTCGCGCCGACGCCTCCGACTCGACGATCGCAAAACCGGTCGGCCCCCACGAACTCTGGCCGATGCCGGCCGAAAAACGCTCTCCGATCCAATTCAGAGCCCGGCCGACGGCCGGGCTCGTAAACATCGAACCGCCCTGCGCATCGGCAAAGTAGGCGCCGATCTCGCGCTGAACCTCGCTGACGCCTTCGGCGAACGGTTCGAACTCCTGTTCGATCACCGCCGGCAGAATCTTCATCAGGACCTGATGACACAGGGCCGCTGCGCGCTGCGGCGCGAACGGCGCCAGTTCGGCCATGGCCCGACGTTCGGCACCGCCGTGCAACCCGGCCAGGGTCTCGTCCATCAGCAGGATCACCCGCCACTCACCGGGGAATTCGACCCGGGCGAGCAAGGGTGCGGGCCGCCCATCGGCACCCGGTCCACCGTCGAGCAGCAGCCCACCGTGCTCGAATCCGGCGATGCCGATGCCCGATCGTTCGCCGCGGCCGAGCATCGCCGCCAGCCCCCGATTGTCCAGCGCCAGTCCGTGCGCGTCGGCGAACGCGCGACCCAGCGCCAGGGCGAGCTGGGTGCCCGAACCCAACCCGCAATGGGCCGGCGCGGCGCGATGCAGGATCACCCGGAGCGGGTGGCCGGCGCCGGTCTCGCCCTGCAGCCGCGCCAGCATCCAACCTAACCGCTCGCCCAGCCCGGCATCGCGGGCATCCACCGTATCGACCTCATTGACGCTGGCCGGCTGCACTTCGACGCAGGTACCGAACTCGTCGATGACCAGGCCGAGGCTGGCGAAATGACGGCCGAGCGAGGCACTCGGGTCGAGGAAGCCGAGGTGGAGGCGCGCGGGCGCCTGGGCCACCACACGGGCGGGAACGGCAGCAATCTGTCGCAAGCGTTGATTCATTCGGAATGGTGCGCGCAAGCGCGGCGGGCGCCTTCGGGACGGTGACAGCCGGCAACCCAAGCAATCACCATTCCATCGCTCGCGAGCGATGAACGCTGCGCGCCGGATGCGCCGGCAATCGCGCCACCACCACTGCACCCACGCCGCCGTCGAACGCCTCGGGCAATGGCGATCGGTCGGCGGTCACGGCCGCCCGCGCCGACCACCAGCCGGGCAGGACGCGCCGCCCATCGGCCCTGCGACGGGACACACTGTCACCCCGCCGGCGGCGCCGCCCCATCGGCGAGCTGGCGCGCCAGGAAGCGCCTCAGGGCATCGACGAAGACGCGGGTCTTGGGCGGGATGAGTCGATTCGTGGGCATCACCGCCCAGGCCGGCACCGCCGGCATCGACCAAGCCGGCAGCACGCGGACCAGATGCCCGCGTTCGAGCGGTTCGAGGGCGTAGTGCAGGCTCACCGCGGCAATGCCGGCGCCGGCAGCCGCCAGTTGCACCAGGGCACCCATCGAATTGGCGGCCAGCCGGCCACCGATGTGGCCTTCCCAGCGCTCGTCGCCACACCGCAGTTCCCATGCGAACGGCTGCCCATCCCGGGTCAGCAGCGCCACCGCATCGTGGCCGGGCAGGTCGCTCGGCACGAGGGGGGCGCCCCGCCGTGCCAGATAGTCGGGCGAGGCGACCAGGCCGGTCTCGAAATCCACCAGCCGTCTCGCCACCAGGCTGGCGTCTTCCGGTAGCGCGCCCATCCGCACGGCGAGGTCGAAGCCTTCGGCCAGCAGATCGACACGGCGCGGCGAAAGATCGAGTTGGACGTCGACCGCCGGATGGCGCCGACTGAAGCCGGCGAGCAGTCGAGGCAGCGTCAGCATCACGAAGTCGCCCGGCATCGACACCCGCAGCACCCCGGTCGGTTGCGCCCGCCGCTGCTCGGCCACGGCATCGACCGCATCCACCGCCTCGATCAACCGCCGTCCGTGATCGATCAGGCTGCGACCGAGGTCGGTGAGCGCCAGCCGCCGGGTGCTGCGCTCGAACACGCGCTCGCCGAGGCGTGCCTCGAATGCCGCCACCCGGCGCGATACGGACGACTTCGGCAAGCCCAGGCGCAGGGCGGCGGCGCTGAAGCTGCCGGCCTCGACGACCCGCGCAAAGATCATCAGGTCGGCCGCAGCCGCGGGCTTATTGATGCTCATATGGAACGATGATATCCAAAATCACGGCTTCCTAGCCATTCGAGCAACACGTAGAGTACCCATACCCCGACAAGAGGAGTCCTCTCCATGAACATCCTGCAGATCAATTCTTCCGCCCGCAGCCGCGGCTCCGAATCCACCCGCGTCGCCGAGCGCATCGTCGAGCGCCTGCGCGATCGCGCACCCGGCGCCCGATTGGTGCGGCGCGACCTCGCCAGCGACCCGCAGCCCGTGCTCGACGAGGCCGCCCTGCAGGCCTTGTTCACACCGGCGGCGGAACGCACCCCGGAACAGGCTGCGCGGGTCGCGATCGACGACCGGGCGATCGCCCAGGTGCAGGCTGCGGACATACTGGTGCTGGCTGTGCCGATGTACAACTTCACGATCACGACCCAGCTGAAGGCCTGGATCGACGCGATCGCCCGCGCCGGCGTGACCTTCCGCTATACCGAGCAAGGCCCCGAGGGCCTGCTGACCGGCAAGACGGTGTACGTTGCGCTCGCCCGTGGTGGTGTTCACCGCGATACCGCGACGGACACCCAGGTGCCCTACCTCAAGACCGTGCTCGGCTTCCTCGGCATGACCGATGTCCGCTTCGTCTTCGTCGAGGGCGTCGCGCTCGGCGAAGAGGCGCTGGCCGCCGCCCGCGAGAACGCGGAACACCAACTCGCCGCGCTGGTCGACTGACGCGGCGCAACCATCGGAGGGAATCCCATGTCCGCCCAGACCCGCCCCGCGCTCGCCCGCTCGCGCACGATCGAGCGACAAGTCGCCGGCATGCCGACATCCGACGGGGCCGGCGTGCGCCTGACCCGGGTGCTGACCCAGCCGTTGCAGCGGCGCCTCGACCCCTACCTGATGCTCGACGCGTTCCGCACCGACCGACCCGAGGACTACATCGCCGGATTCCCGCCGCACCCCCATCGCGGCTTCGAAACCATCACCTACATGATCGCCGGGCGCATGCGCCACCGCGACAGCGCCGGCGGCGAAGGCCTGCTGGAAAGCGGGGCGGTGCAATGGATGACGGCCGCCCGCGGCATCATCCACAGCGAGATGCCGGAGCAGGAGGACGGCCTGATGGAAGGCTTCCAGCTATGGCTGAACCTGCCCGCCCACGCCAAGATGCAGCCGGCCGCCTACCGCGACATCCCGCCCGCCGAGATTCCTTCGCTGGATCTGGCGGATGGCTTACGGGTGCGCGTCATCGCCGGCGAGAGCCACGGCCTGGCCGGCGCGGTGCAACGCCCGGATACCGAGCCGCTGCTGCTCGACGTCCATCTGCCGGCCGGCGCCACGTTCGCCCAATCGATCGCGGCGGACCACAACGCCTTCGTCTATGTCTATCGCGGCGCGGTGTCGATCGGCGGCGCGGCGGTCCCCGACGCACGGATGGCGATCCTCGCCAACGATCCAGGCGCCGACGGCGTCTCCCTGACCGCCCTCGACGACGCCCGCGTGTTGCTGGTGGCCGGCCGGCCGCTGGGCGAGGCGATCGCCCAGTACGGCCCCTTCGTCATGAACACCCAGGTCGAACTGGAACAGGCCCTGGCGGACTACCGCGACGGCACACTGGCCGGCTGAGGCAGCGGCGGCTTCAAGCCGCCGCCCGGCTCTTGGCCTCTTCCTTCTCGTCGCCGGGCGGTACTCCGGCCTCGGTGGGGGCATCGGCCCGCGCGCCGTCGGCATCCGTCGGCGCGGCATCGGCCGCCCCATCGTCGCCCTGGGCCACGGGCACCGGCTCTTCGGCCGCGCTTGCCATGCCCGCCGCCACCGGATCCACCGCGGCGGCGGACTTGCCTGCCTCGGTTTCCGCGGCATCGGACCGGGTTTCCTCGGCGGCCGATTGATCGAGCGCCGCGCCGGCAGGCGCTTCCCCCGGCGTTGCCGCCGCAGCTTCGGCATCGGCCACCTCGGCGGCTACCGCACCCTCCTCGGCCTCACGCTCGCTGCGTTCGGCCAGCGAGCCTTCCAGCAGCACCGCATCGACCCGCTGGCGGAACAATTCCCGGGCCGAGCCACCGGAGAGCTTTTCGTAGCCCGACGACAGGTGTTCGAACAATTCGCGGTAGTTGCCGGCCATCGCGGTAAACAGGGACGCGGTCTGGTCGAAGTGGGATTCGACCTCCTGGCGGTAGCCGTCGATTTCCTTCTTCTGCCGGTCCACCTCTTCCTGCAGCTCGTTGGCGCGCAGCCGGTCGGCCTTGCCCTGCCGCCCGATCAGAAAACCGATCGCCGCGGCCAGTACCACTGCGATGATGCCCACCAACCACCAAAGCTGCTGCGTCATTGTTCGCTCCCTGTCTGATGTTCGTCCTTGACGGACGTACGGGGTCGCCCCTCTCGCTGCCCCGTGCCCGGCACAAGGATAACGCCTAACCCGCCCCGTCGCCGAAACTTGGCCGAGGTTCCGCCGGGTGGGAACGGACCGCGACGGCGAGCCCGCCGCCGCAGCCTCCGAGCGGCAGAACACGTCCACCGGCGCACGGTGCCGATTCCCGCGCTATGCTTGCTTGCGCGGGCAGCGGCAACGGCGGGACACGGTGCCCGGCACCCTACCGCGTTGGCCGCCGATCCGGACATGCGAACGCCGGCCGCCGTCGAAAATTCGATCATCGTCGATGGGCGACCGATGCCTGTGCCGACCCGTCCAGCGCTCCGGAGGAGCCCCACCATGTCCAAGCAGTTCATCGACAGCCCGATACGGATCGCCGCGCCGGCAGCGCTGCCGGACTGGGCGACGCGGGCGGTGGACCTCGCCAGTCCGCGCATCGGTGCCCGCGCGCTCCATGCGACGGATGATTTCTTCGGCGAGGTCTCGCGCATGCTCGACCCCCGCCCCGCACGCTTCGTGCCCGGCAAGTACGACGACAACGGCAAATGGATGGACGGTTGGGAGACCCGCCGCAAGCGCAGTTGCGGCCACGATTGGTGCCTGATCCGGCTCGGGCGCAAGGGCGTGATCTTCGGCTTCGACGTGGACACCGCCCACTTCACCGGCAACTTCGCGCCGGCGGTGTCGATCGACGCCACCGTCTCCGAACACGACGAGGTGGACGCGCTGCTGGCCGCCGAGTGGCATGAGGTCCTGCCGGCGACCACGCTTCAGGGGGACAGCCACCACCTGTTGTGCAGCACCTCCGACCAGCCCTGGACCCACCTGCGGCTGCATATCTACCCCGACGGCGGCATCGCCCGGCTGCGAGTATACGGCCAGCCGGCGGGCGTATTCGACGGCGTCGGCGATCGTCTGGTGGATCTCGCCGCACTCGACAACGGCGGTCGTGCGCTGGCCTGGAACGACGCCCACTTCGGTGCGCCGGCCAACCTGATCCTGCCGGGCCGCGGCACCGACATGGGGGACGGGTGGGAGACCCGGCGGCGGCGCGAGCCCGGCAACGACTGGTGCATCCTGGCGCTCGGCGCGGCCGGCACGATCGAACGCATCACGGTGGACACCGCCCATTTCAAGGGCAACTATCCGGATCGCTGTTCGCTGCAGGCGGCCCGCGTCGTCGGCGGCACGGACCCGTCGCTGGTCACCCAGAGCATGTTCTGGCCGCTGCTGCTGCCCGAGCAAAAGCTGTCGATGGACGCGATCCACGAATTCGACAAGCAGATCGCGCCGCTCGGGCCGGTCACCCACGTGCGCTTCAACATCGTCCCGGACGGCGGCGTCTCGCGGCTGCGCCTGTGGGGGCGGGTGGCCCGATGACGCCGCGACTGCC
This sequence comes from Rhodocyclaceae bacterium, assembly GCA_020445785.1. Classification (GTDB taxonomy): domain Bacteria; phylum Pseudomonadota; class Gammaproteobacteria; order Burkholderiales; family Rhodocyclaceae; genus Cognatazoarcus. The sequence goes on along the minus strand of JAGRFZ010000112.1, from coordinate 14,182 downwards.
CGAGGCCCTGAGCTTCACCGCGTTCGCCCCCTTCGGCGACGTCATCGAGGTGCGCGAAGGCGTGCGCCATTACCCCATCAACGGCGGCACCACCGAGCGCTATCACGAGCTGACGGCGATCGATCCGGGCCGCGACGGCCGCGGCATCGTCTCGATCTTCCGGGGGCAGCCACGGCCGCTGCCGTTGCGCCTCGAAGTCATGGAGCGGCACCCACTGGCGAGCCAAGCCTTCGTGCCGCTCTCCGGCCATCCCTATCTGGTGGTCGTGGCACCCGCCGGCGAGGCGCCGACACCCGGCGCCCTGCGAATCTTCCTGGCGCGGCCGGACCAAGGGGTGAACTATGCGCCCGGCGTCTGGCACCACCCGCTGCTGGCCTTGGAGGCCACCTCGGACTTTCTCGTCATCGATCGAACCGGCCCCGGCGACAACTGCGACGAGGTGGCACTGCCCCACCCGATCGTGGTCGATATCGCGCGCGAACGGTGATGGCGATCGATCGCGACCGTCTCCGCCCCCTGGTCGCATTGCTGCGGGATGGCCCCGTTGCGGTACTGACGGGCGCCGGCCTCAGTGCCGGCAGCGGCCTGCCGACCTATCGCGGCCCGGACGGTGAATGGCGGCACCGCAAGCCGATCCTGCACCAGGACTTCCTTCGATCCGAGGCGGTACGCCGCCGCTACTGGGCACGCAGCCTTGTCGGCTGGCCGACCATGGGCGGAGCCGAGCCGAATGCGGGCCATTTCGCGCTGGCCACCCTCGAGCGCCTCGGCGCGGTCGCCGCGGTCATCACCCAGAACGTGGATGGCCTGCACCACAAGGCCGGCAGCCACCGCGTGATCGAGCTGCACGGCGGCATCGCCCACGTGCTGTGCCTGAGCTGCGGCGCGCGACACCCGCGGGCCGACGTCCAACAGTGGCTGCTGGCGTCGAATCCGGACTTCGCCACCGCGCCTCGGCATGAGGTCGCAAGCGCGCCGGACGGCGACGCCCAACTCGAGCACGGCGGAGACGAAGGCTTCCGGGTGCCCGACTGCCCGGACTGCGGCGGCCTGCTGAAGCCGGACGTCGTCTTCTACGGCGACGGCGTGCCGCGCGAGCGCGTCGCGGAGGCGATGCAGACGCTCGAGCAGGCCGCCGGCCTGCTGGTGGTCGGCTCCTCGCTGATGGTCTATTCGGGCTATCGCTTCGCCGATCGCGCGTACCGGCTGGGCAAGCCGGTAATCGCCATCAATTACGGGCTTACCCGTGCCGACTCGCTGCTGAGCGCCAAGCTCGATGTCGATTGCGCCGACGCGCTGCACGCGGCAGTGGGCGCCCTGACGGCTGCAAGCCACGCGGCGCCGGCGCTCGTCGCAGGCGGCGAAGACGGCGGAGCTTGACAGCGCGCCCACCCGACCGCCTATGCTCGAACCAAGCTGCGGCCAGGCGCCTTTTGCAGCCCCGGTCGACCGACCACAACCCACCAGGAGGCTCCGATGACACGAACGACGGCTGGAACGCTTCGCGAGCGCTCGGCGATGCCCGCCCACCGAGCGGCATGACGGAGCCGATCCCCTTCCACCGGGAGGCCGGTAGCGGGCCCTCCGTGGTCTGCCTGCATTCGAACGCCAGCACTTCGGGCCAATGGCGCAGCCTGATGGATACGCTGGCCGACCGATACCGGGTGCTGGCACCGGACGGCTACGGCGCAGGCAAGAGCCCGGACTGGCCCTCCAGTCGCGCGCCATCGCTGCAGGACGAGGCGGCCCTGATCGAGCCCCTGCTAGCCCGCGCGGGTTCGCCGCTGGTGCTGGTCGGCCATTCCTACGGCGGCGCCGTCGCACTGATCGCGGCCCTTGGCCAGCCGGCCCGCGTGGGCGCGCTGGTGTTGTTCGAACCGACGCTGTTCGCCCTGGTCGATGGCGCAGGCGCGCCGCCCAACGGCGCCGACGGTATCCGCGAAACCGTCCGAATCGCGGCGCTTGCCCTCGACCGGGGCGATCGGGTCGCGGCAGCGCGGTGTTTCATCGACTTCTGGATGGGGCCAGGCAGCTTCGACGCAATGCCCGCCGGCCGCCGCGCGCCGATCGCCGACTCGGTGGTGCATGTCCGGCGCTGGGCGCACGCCCTGATGACCGAGCCGACGCCGCTGGCGGCGTTCGCCGCGCTCGACATGCCGGTGCTCTACCTGCTCGGCGCGCATTCGCCGGAACCCGCCCACGCCGTCGCACGGGTACTCGTACCGGTGCTGCCCCGGGTAGAGGTGGTCGAATTGCCGGATGCCGGCCACATGGCGCCGATCACCCATCCCGACCTCGTCAATGGCGAGATCGCCCGTTTCCTGGCGCAAACACACCCGACCGGTTGACGTGGGGACCGGCGCGCCGGCCTACGGCCCGACGGCGCGGCCTTCCCAATAACCCGGCAGGGTGTAGACCTGCTTCAGGTAGTCGATGAAGTGGCGGATCTTCGCCGGCAGATAGCGCTGCTGCGGATACACCGCCTGAATGTCGTAGCTCGGCAACGCGAACGCGTCGAGCACCGTGACCAGCTCGCCACGCCCGAGTTCGGCCTGGATCTCCCAGGTCGATCGCCAGCCGATGCCGAGGCCCTGTCGCACCCACTTGAACAGCAGCTCGCCGTCGTTGCAGTCGAGGTCGCCGTCGACCCGCACGGCGAATCGCCGGCCATCGTGCTGGAAGGTCCAGCCCCGCTGCTGGCCGCCTTGCAGGTTGAAGGCGAGGCAGTTATGCCCGGCCAGATCGGCCGGCACACGCGGTACGCCGTGGCGCGCGAAATAGTCCGGCGTGCCACACACCACGCGGCGGTTCGGATACAGCGGCACGGCCACGTAGTTGGGATCGGTGACTTCGCCGATGCGGATCGCCATGTCGTAGCCCTCGCGGACCAGATCGACGACGCTGTCGGTGAAGTTGAACGACAGCTTGAGTTCGGGATGCCGTGCCTGAAACGCCGGCGCGTGCGGACCGACATGGCGACGGCCGAACGCCGCCGGTGCCGACACCACCAAGTGTCCGCGAACCGTCGCACGCCGCTCCGCGATGCCGCGCTCGGCCGCATCGAAATCCCGCAGCAACTGCCGGCATTGCTCGGCGAACTGCTCGCCCAGGTCGGTCAGCCGCAGGCCACGGGTCGAGCGATGCATCAGGCGCACTCCGAGACGCCGTTCCAGCGCATCGAGGCGGCGCCCCATCACCACCGGCGTCACGCCCTCGGCCAGCGCCGCCGCGGCGAAACTGCCTTTTTCGGCGGTCAGCACGAAACTGCGGATCTCAGTGTAGCGCCCCATCGCCTATCTCCCGGCCACCGGGCCGAATCGGTCGATACCTGAAGTATCGACAGAAGCGATGCCCGCGGCAATTCCCGGCGCGCGGCCGCGGCCCTATCCTGCACCCCATCGATTCGCGAGGCTCAAGAGACCCGAATGAAGGGGTCCGCCGCGCACAAGCACGAAGGATTTCCGCGCCGCCATGCCGCCCCTCGGCCTTTGGCCGGCCAAAGGAGAAAGAACCATGAACGAGACAAAACTGCTGACCCTCGACGACGCGCGGCGGATCGCCGCCGCCGCCGAGGCCGAAGCCAGCCGTAACGGGTGGGCAGTCTCGATCGCCGTGTGCGATGCCGGCGGTCATGCCCTGTGGTTGCAGCGCCTGGACGGCGCCCCGCTGATGAGCGCCCAGCTCGCCCCGGAAAAGGCGCGTACCTGCGCCCTCACCGGCAAGCCGAGCAAGGTCTTCGAAGACATGGTCAACAACGGCCGCCATGCCGCCCTGGCGATGCCGGTGACGCCTCTCGAGGGCGGCGAACCGATCGTCGTCGAGGGCCGGGTGATCGGCGCCGTCGGTGTCTCCGGCGTCAAGGCCAGCGAGGATGCGCAGATCGCGCGGGCAGGCATCGCGGCAGTGCAATAGGCGATTGCGCCGGCACGGCCGCCGGCGCCCGGCGGACACCGGTCGTCGTGGCGCGCTCGGCACGTGCCGCGGGCGCTCCCGGCCCGCCGACCGGCAGGCCGCTGAAACGGAGCGGGGCCGCCCGACGACGGCGCGGCCCCGATTACTGCCAGGTCGGATCGACCGCAGGATTCCGCCGGGGAATCGTAGGCGATCCCGGCGAACTAGCGCCTATTCCGGCACGAACAGCGTGGTGCCGTCGAACACGATGCGGTTGGCCTCGGGTGGCGCGGGATCGATCGCCGGCACGTTGTCGGCGGTCAGCGGCGGCGCCCCCGCACCGCGCGGCACCGTGTGCACCACCTGGCTCGGCGGGAGCGGCGTGCCGTTGCGCAGGTGGTCGTAGACCAGATCCAACGCCTCGAACAGGTAGTGGTGCAGCGGCACGAAGTTCTCCGCGAAACCCGGGAAGGCGTTGAACACGTCCAGGTGATGGGCGTTGGTGACCTCGTAGTAGCGCAAGCCGCTGCGATCGCCTCTCGTGGCCTGGTTGAGCCCGAAGTAGCTGCGCGAGGTGTGGTTGATCGGCAGGATCGCGTCGTTGCGCCCGGTCACGAAGACCGCCGGCCGGCCACCCAGGTCACCACTGGCGCGCAGTTGCGCGATGCTGTGCAGGATATGGCGATGCAGGGCGCGTGCTTTGCCACGCAACCGCTCGCCGCTGACCGGATCGATGCCGGTGGCGAGTGCCCGCAGGCACAGCGCGCCGTCCAGGTTCTGGTCGGCGCGGCCGCTGGACGGACTGATCGAGACCCGATTCTCCAACGCGCCGCCGAGCGAATTATCGTTGATCAGATTGACCCCCCCGGTCGGCGGAATGCCGTTGCTGGTGCCGAACAGGATCAGCTCCGCGGCTTCGGCCAGCGCCGCCGGCACACCGCCTGCGCTGGCGCCCAGGCTGTAGCCGCACAGGTTGTCCACGACGCTGCTGCGACTGTAGGCGTTGCCGTAGGTGACCGAGATGCTCTGCGGCACGTTGACGAACCAATGGGAGGGCTGCACCACGTTCTGCTCGGGGTTCCAGCCATAGCCGTTGATGATCTGCTGGGCTTCCTCGGCCTGCTCTTCCAGCGTCGCGCCCGCCAGCAGACCCTTTTCGGCGAGCGAAGTGCACGTCTCGGGGCTGGGGGCGAAGTTGAACGGCGCCGTGGCGTTGGACGGCGCCAGGCTGGCGCAGCCCTGGTACACGTTGATCAGCGTCGTGTAGTCGAACAGGCTGCGGCCGTGGTCGTGGAGCGGCGCACCGCCCCCCTGCACGATGGCGAAATCGGCCGGGCGCGGATTGACGTTGGGCTCGGACACCGCAACACCGTCGATCAGGCCCTTGCGGTCCATTTCCGCGGCCCGCACCGACGAGCCACCGCCGTTGGATACGCTGGAGGCGATCACCAGGGTGTTGTCGGGCGTCAGGACGGCCCGCGTGGGCTTGCCCGGACCGGTGGTCCCGAACTGCTCGTTCAATACGTAGAAGGCGAACTCGATCGACTGCAGTACGTTGCGGCCCCAGTCCTTCTCGGGATTGTGCTGGGAATGGGCATGCTTGAAGGCGTAACGGTTCGGATGCGCCTCATTGAAGGCGAGCCGTGCGTGCTCGCTGATCGGGGCGGTGAACTGCGAATCGGCGCCGAGTTCGTCCGCATCCGCCCACTCGCCGGTGATCGAAGTGACCTGGTCGGTGGCCAGATTGTGGGCGCCGGTGCCGGACCCCTTGTCGGTGTAGGCGACCGCGCAGCCGTGCTTGAGGCCCCACTCGCCCGCCGTGCCGATGGCACCGTAGATGCCGCGCGACCCGGAAGAAGGCGCGGTGACGATGCAGGCATTGTCCGGGTCGAAGCTGGCCGGCACCTGCACCATCAAGGTAACGTTGGCGCGCCCGGAACGCGGCCCGGCGAATACCAGGTACTCGGTGCCGGCGATCATGCCCTCGCCGCCGGTGGGATTGCCGTCGGCATCGACCTGGGGACCGAAAAAGCTGCCGTAGCCGTTGCCGGCATCGGTCGGCACCAGCGCCCGATAATTATTGTAGATCGCCAGCCGGCGCAGCTCGGCGGCGGTCGGCGGGCTGCTGACCGCCGGCGCCGCCCCGGCCAGTCCGCTGGCGCCGAGGCCGGCGGTCAGCAGGTCGTCACTGACGCCATCGTAGGCGGTGACCAGGACATTGCCGGATACGAACTGCGGCAGTCGGTTCGGCTTGCCGTGCGCCAGCACGGCCGCCGGCGCAATGGCGAACGCCGACACCAAACCAAAAAGAACCCTCCGATCCATCTTCATTCGCTTGTCTCCCAGGGTGAACGATCAGGGCCGAGACGCGTCGCTGCCTTCGCAACGGCACCTCGCGCGGCCGGCGGCGTTTGCTGTTGTGGGCGCTCGGCCGGACACCTCGCCAGTATGGACGATCTCCCTTCCCGCAGCGCGCGCGCCGGACAAGATCGCAGAGGCAGGGACTACTCCCGGACAGAAAGCGCTACGGCCCCGACCCGCGGGCGCCCGAAGGGCCGGACCTCACGAGGCAGATGCCGTTGTCCGATGCGGACACGCCGACAGCCGCGGCAAAGGCAAGTCTCGGACCAAGGGTCGCAAAACCACTTGAAGTCAGACAGATGCGGAGCGAAGGCGGCTGGAACCCGACGCCGGCCCGCACGCATGTAAAGTTTTTCGACACCCAGTCCGGATCGATCCGCCGACGTCTCGATGGACTGTCACGGTGTCCCGCGCCGGGGCCGCCGATGGCCCCGGCGAACGGGCTTCTCGGCGATTCGAACCGCGCGCGAGACCATCCGCAGCCGATGTGCGTGTGATTGGAAACCGGCCCCGGATTGCCATCCGATACGCGGACGAGGCACCTACCGATGCGCGAGCGCGTCGCGCACCATCCGAATCTGGATCGGCACCGACGCATCGAAGCCGTAGAAGTCTCCGTACTTCGGACGGAGCATCTCCAGCGCGGCCGCGTTCAGGGCATTGTGATACGCGGTGGCCGATGCTTGGTGGTTGCCGTATTCCGGCTTCAGGAAATCGGCGAACTTCGCGGCACCCGCACTGGCTTTGACGGCGTCTTCGAGATCCACCAGATACCGGCGCATGAAGGCGATGTCCTCCGGGCCGCCGACGTTGCCGTGGCCCCCGGAAAAGTAGGTGAACTTCTGCGCCGCGAGCACCGCCAGATTCTCCGGATAGCCATCATATTGCTCCGAACCGCCGAAATTGCGATAGGCCATCTGGTCCGGATTGGTCAGGTCCGGTGCATGGAGAATTCCCTGTTCGACCAGCAGCCAGGCCGTACTGTCGTAGGTATGGGCCGGCGTCTCGAATCGGATCAGGCGAATCGTCTGATCTTCGAAGCGTACGCTGTCCTGGTCGGCGACGACGACTTCCGTCACCGGATTGTCGAGGCCCGCCCGCGTCAGCCCTGCCGCGGTCTCGGCACTGGCGATGACCCGCAGTGCAATGCCGGCCTCCCGAGCACTTGCCGCAAAGGGGGCAAGCCCACCGACATGGTCTTGGTGGTGATGGGACAGGATGACCGTCGACACGGGCTTGTCGGTGACCGAGCGGATTGCCGCCAGAACCGCGTGCTGGTTCCCGAAGTTGAGCGTGTCGATCAGCAGCACGCCGGACTCGCCGACGACGAACAGCGCATTGTAGAAGGTCTTCTGCACCCAGTAGGCCCGCTCCGTCAGCCGCTGCAGTACCGTCTCGCCCGCGAAGTTTCGGGTGGTCAGATCGGCGATCTTCTGGCCGGGCTCGAGCGGCGTTTCCGCCGACGGAGCGACGTAGACCGTGTCGACCGTGGGCGCATACCCCCCTTCGGGCATGTAGGTGATCGGTCGGCCTTCGGCCGAAGCAAGGCCGGTTCCGACGGCCAGAAACGCTGCAAGAAACAGGGACTTCATCCGTGGTACTCCGCGCGATCGGTGGGTGAATCCCCGGACGCCGCGCGTCGGGGAGCGAAGGAATTCGGGCTTTGCGGACGACGTCGGCCCATCACCGCTCCCGCGACACGCCCCAGAGAGCATCGCGAGCCAACGGCGCCGCGGCAGGGCCGCAATGACGCGCAGCGTAGCATCGGCGCATGCATGCCCACAATGCGCATCGGGTAGCCTGGCCGCCCCCCCACGGAGAGGGTACCGGCCACCCGCTCGCTTCGCGGCAATTCGATCCCGAATGCCGCGAGCTTCTGGTGCGCGATCGACGACCTATTGCCCGACACGAAAGCGGACGACTTCGCCCGGCGCCGGCGTTACGGCGTGCCCGACGGCCCAGTCGGCCCGATCGATCGACAACTCGTCGCGGTCGAAAGACGAACGGCAAGACCTGCGACCGGTAGGGATCGTCGACCCGATCGAACAGATTGCGGTGGAGCATGGTCGAATTTCCGCAAATACCGACCTGCGCAATCCGATCCCCCCGCGCTACCCACGAACCTGCCGAAACGGCGATCGAACGCGCCTGCAGGTGCGCCAGGAACACCACGCCGCCCGCCTCCGACGCGATCTTCAGGGGGTTCCCTGCGTTCGGACGAATTTCCAGCCGGCCGTTCCGCAACGGTCGGCCGGAACCGGAAGGTGGCCTGGCACCAGATCCGGACCGGAAGCCACAGATTGACGAATTCGTTGTCCGGCCAGCCGTCACCGACACGCAGCTCCGTGCCGTCCACCGGCGAAATGACCGGCTGCCCCCAGCAAGCGAATTCGCTGGCGGCAATGCTGCCGAGGATGTATTTCCAGCGCCCCCCCCGCATGGGTCGAACTTGGGCTCGGACTGCGTCGCACGAAGTCGAACGCGTGCGGATGGTGTCCAGGCGGCCGCAGAGACTTCCACACGCCGTCGAGCGGCGGCGAGACGTATGCGGGCCTGCCCTCGATGGGTCGGGCGTGTTCTTCTGCCTCACGAACGGTACTTGTCGCTCTTCGTGCTGGCCGGCGTGCCTGCCGATCGCATTCTGCGGCGCAAGCGCCCGCTTGGCGATCTTGCCGATGCTGTGCTCGGCTCTTCAACGCGCCGAGTGCGCCGCCCGGTCGCTTGACCGGCGATCATTGCACAATGAGTTCGTACTCGATGTCCTGAACCATTCGTCCGTAATCGCTCGAACTCCGGTTGTAGCGTCCTCCGAATCGGAGAAAGTGGCGTCCCGGCTCGAGGGGTTTCAGCAGCAGCCAATAGCCGTCCGTCGCCGCAGGATAGGCATCGAAGGGACGCTGCGATTCCGGCATGCCGGCAAACAGATCGAAACAATGCTCCGAGGAGACCCGGTACTGCTTTGCGTCGGGCAGCGGCACGCCGTCGAGTTCGGCAAAGAGATCCAACGCTGCCTCGTTGTTGAGCGCCGCATGGGCCTTGGCCTGAGCACAGGTAAACGCCCCCCCTTCCTTCGAACGCCAATACACCATGTTGATGATCGGGAAAAACACGGCCTTCCCGCGTGGCAACGTACAGACTCGGCGAATCTTGGACGAACCGAAGCCCCCGCCCAGGAACCAGACGCCTCCCTGCTGGCCTTCGGCGCAATGGGCGCCGGTCCGATCTCGCAGCGGATTGACGTTTTCTGGAACTGCTTGCGCCCACTGCCACCATAAGGACGTGAGCTGGGCGGGCGACCGCCCTTGATGGGAAACGCCGGGTGGCAGCGCCCATTCCGCCGCGACTGCCGGAAGAGGAAATATTGCGGCAATGAACAAGAACGCCGCAGTCCGGTGGATCATGGTTTCTCCTGATTGGTGGATGACATACCTGTTCGGCCCTTCGGCGGCCCGGATGTCTGCGTTGTCGAGCGGGGCCCCGCGGCCCCATGGTCCGGCCTCGCAGGCAACGCATCGGCACGCATCCAACCCGTGGCGACGCCGTTCTGGGCGACGACCACGAAGCCGGTGAAATTGCGATCGGCCACCCGCATTTCGCCTTCGCCGACGTGCCGTCGGATGTATTCGACGACCTCGCCGACCGGCAGCAGCACGCCTTGCTTGCGGCGGACTTGGACGAGCACCGGGCCTGATCCGACGTAACGCGTGAGCAAGACCGCCATGGCTTTGCCATCCAGGCCCTGGGCGTCCTGCACCACCGTCCATGTGCGCGTCGCGGGCTCGATCGGTGGAAAGTGCCGTCGCATCAGATCGTGAATGCGTCTCGGATTCATGGCAGCGCCCCACGCAATCGACATGCCCCCGGTTCACGCCCGCATCCGCGGCCGAACCGACGAGAATCTGAATTTGCCACGACGACACGAAACAGGGGCAACAGCAATGGGACGCGGATTCGAGCCGCCGCCTGGTCACGCATGCCCGCCACGGGAAGTCCTTGAAAGCTGCGCCGTCCTCGTCTTCCATGCCCTGGAGCACGGCATGCGCCTGCGCACAACGGACAAATCGCCTGCGCTGCAGGGCGACGAAACGAATGACCCCGAATCGCAGCACTTCCTGCCGACCGAAGGCTGAACACGACCTACCGCCATGCAGCGCGCGATGGGCACACCGAAACCCCTTGTAAGGCGAAAGGAACCGTTGGTCGCCGGCGATACCGAATGCGACGATCTGTCTCAACCCCATGCCGCGCCAAGCCGGCGTAGGCGGCCCGGCTGCAATCGAAACCGGGAACCGTTGCGTGGTCGTGGCCACAACACCGCGCCGCGCACCGGTGCCGTCACGCCGCGCAATCATCGGCCCTCGCCATTCTTGCACCGCCACGGTCATCGAAAGAGAACGATGGCGACCCTCCTGCATGCAAGGCCAGGATCCGCAATTCCACGCAAGCCCACACGCGCCGATCCCTGCCACCTCGAAATACCTCACCGACCATCGACAGCACGCCCCTTCGTCGAATGACTCACCACGCCTCGGCCCGACACCCCGGAAGGGCAACAGGTCATCCCCTTCCGCCACGTTCGACCATGCGACCACTGCGGTCGACGGACGGTTGCGAAGGTCGCTGCGCGAGGTGGGATTCTAAAGCCACCGGGGATTGCGGCGTCGAGGAGAAAGGCCGTTTACGTAAGGTCGTCGGAGAAGCCGGATAGCGACAGACCGGAGCCTGAGCGTATCGTGTGGTGCATCTGGATGTGGAATCCGCGTTCCCCGAGGCTACCGTCCACTCGCGACCTCGGCGATTTCGCTCTCCGGCCCAATTGCCGGCATGAGCGCCTTTCCGACACTGCCAAGCTACGGACCGAAGTTCGCCGCGATCTCGCGGCAGCAGTAGGCACCCTTGCCGGGCACAGCGACAATCGCCGGGTCACGCCCCGCATGCCAGCGCCTCGGTCGTCGGCCAGCCCCGCACGTTTGCGAGCCCCCGCAGCAAAAGCACTTCCGACGCGGCGTCGCGCGCGCAGAGGGTAGTCGTCATCAGGCCTCGGGCGACGATTGCGCTCCTCTCCACGCCTGCCGGCGGCGCCGCTCGCCGTTCTCACCCGGATGCGAAATTCGGCGATGCCGTCGGTCGGTGGTCCACGGCGTTTCAGCCATATCCCCATGCGCAGGTTTGGCGATCGATGCGACCATCATTCGCCCGCAGCCGAATCGAAAGCGGTGCAAAAGGCGGAGTCGAAACCGATCGGTCATCGGTGTGGCGGCAGATTTCCGCATGGCGGGCAAGCCGCAAAAGGGAGCGAGATCGATGGATCAACGCAGGCGTATGGAACGCATTGCCCGAGAACTCTCCGGGGACGAACCCAAGCCCGAACTGTGGCAGCAGGCGTTGAAGGCAGCGGCAGGCGATCGAGACAAGGCCAAGGTCCTTTACATCCGCGCCCGCCAGGAGCAGATCGTGGCATCAGAACGCGCACAAGAAATGGCATCCGCGCTGCAGGGCGACATCGAACCCGACGCGGGGAAGTCGACGTCGGCGGGTTCGGGTACGGCCAGCAAGCCGACGCATGACGACAATGCCGCGCCTGCCGTGCGGACACTCCGTGGCGAGTTGGCCGACCTGCTCACCGCAACGGGCAAGGGCTCGTTCTACTCTGCACTTGGCCTTTCGCCGACATGCGGCGACGGCGAGATCGCGCGTGCCGTCACTCGCTTGCGCGCATTGGGCGACGACCGCGCCGCAGAGATCCGTTATGCCATCGATGCGCTGGGCGACCCGAACACCCGCGCAGACTACGATCGCCGCCTGCGGGATCGGCTCCTGGCCGGGCCGTCGGACACCGTCAGAACCGACCGCACATCGCCCGCTGCCGATTCGCGCAGCGGCGGAAGACGTTCCCGCCTCTATGCCGGGATCGCGGTGGCGGTCGCGATCGTCGCCACGGCGACGGTGTTCCACCAACGAGGGCTTCAGCACGCGGCGGAGGCACACGAGCGGCAGGCCATATACGAGCTGGTGAATTCGCGCACCGCCCGGCCCGAACCGGCGGCCCCGATCGAAACGAGTAGCGCGCCTGCGCACGATCGCGACAGGACCGTCCGCATCGACGAGGCGATGCAGGCGAGTCAGCCGGAAGACTACCTGACAAGAATGCTACGCCAGCAAAAGGAACGCGACGAGTACCAGGCACGCCAGCGCGCCGAACGACAAGCGAAAGCCGAGGCCAGGCGGGACTCGCTGGCAGCCCGTCGCGCGACCGAAGCGGGTCGCGCGGCCGAATCCCGTCGCATGGCCGATTCCGCCATGGCAGCGCGGGCAGATCGGGAGCGCCGGTACTGGCGTTGCATGAACCGCACGCTCGACCAGGCCGACGCCGCAGGCGCCAAGGCGTCCTGTGACAGCCTGCGCTGAATCACCCGCGCGGCCATATCGGCCAGTCGGAAGCGGCGCGGGAAAAGGGGCATCTCCGCCCATGGGCGCGACACTCGCGGTCATGGGTCGTCGTTCGGCACACCCATGGCCCATGCAACGGCCGCGGGGCCGAGCGAGCGGTTTGCGGCCTTACAGCGCCAGCTGCAGCGCCGCCAGCCGCGCGTACAGCCCGCGCTGCCGACGCAATTGCGTGGGCGTGCCGGTCTCGATGATCCGCCCGCGCTCCATCACGACGATGCGATCCACCTTCTGCACGGTCGCGAGCCGGTGGGCGATGACCAGGGTGGTGCGGCCCTGCATGGCGGCGGCGAGGCCGCGCTGCACCAGGATCTCCGATTCGGCGTCGAGCGCGCTGGTGGCCTCGTCGAGCAACAGCAGGCGGCCGCGCTTGAGGATCGCCCGGGCGATCGCGATTCGCTGGCGCTGGCCGCCGGACAGGCGGGTGCCGCGCTCGCCGAGGAAGGTCCGGTAGCCCTCGGGCAGGCGCTCGATGAACTCGTCGGCAATGGCTGCGCGCGCGGCCTCGATCACTTCGGCGTCGCTGGCCGCCGGTCGGCCGTAGCGGATGTTCTCGAGTGCGCTGGCCGAGAAGATCACCGGGTCCTGGGCAACGATGGCGATCTCGCGGCGCAGGTCCTCGAGCCGCAGTTCGCGGATATCCTGGCCGTTGATGCGGATCGTGCCGCTGCTCGCCTCGTAGTAACGCAGCAGGAGCTGGAACAGGCTGCTCTTGCCGGCGCCGGAGGGGCCGACCAGGGCCACGCTCTCGCCGGGCGCGACGGCGAGGCAGATGTCGTCGAGCGCCGGCGTGCCGGGGCGCGCCGGGTAGGCGAAGCCGACGTGTTCGAAGGCGATCGCGGCCTGGGCCGAGGCCACCGGCGCAATCGGCCGCGCGGTCTCGCGGATCGCCGATTCGGCATGCAGCAGTTCGAGCAGCCGCTCGGCGGCGCCGGCGGCGCGCATGACGTCGCCCCACACTTCCGACAGCGTGCCGACGGCGCCGGCCACCAACGCCGCATAGAGCACGAAGGACAGCAATTCGCCGTTCGACAGCGTGCCGGCATGCACCTGGCGCGCGCCGACCCACAGCACGAAGAGGATGGTGCCCATCACCGCAGAGATGATCAGCGCGGTCATTGCCGCACGCAGCCGGGTGCGACGAAGGGCGGTCGCGAAACCGGTCTCGGTGCGTTCGGCGAAGCGGCCCGCCTCGCGCGCCTCCTGGGTGTAGGCCTGCACCGTCGGCATCGCGTTGAGGATCTCGCCGGCCAGCGCCGAGGCGTCGGCGATGCGGTCCTGGGATTCCCGCGACAGCCGGCGCACCCGGCGGCCGATGGCGAAGATCGGCAGCGCCAGCAGGGCCATCAGGCCGAGGTTCAGCGCGAACAACGGGAAGCTGGTGATTGCCAGCATCACCATGCCACCGACGAACTGGAACAGGCTTCGCAGGCCCATCGAGATCGAGCTGCCGACCACGGTCTGGATCAGCGTGGTGTCGCCG
>JAGRFZ010000111.1:9688-11757 GCA_020445785.1 Rhodocyclaceae bacterium | reverse complement strand
AGGTGCGCAGGCTGGCATTGGCCGGTTCACTGCGGATCGCGTTCTGTAACTGGGTCAGCGCTTGCTCTGGATCGCCGGCGCGCAGCGCTTCTTCGGCTGCCTTGACTGTAGTCATCGATGGATTCCGTGTGTGGATGGGGGGGTCAGCTGCCCGGTGTGACTTCGACCTCGGCGGTCGAGGTGCCCCTGGATCCGCCGCCCTTGTCCTGGTCCTGGTATTCGAAGCGGATCTTCTGGAACGCGATCTTGATCGTATCCAGCGTGGTCGGGCCGTCCGGCGTATCCCCGCGGCCGGAACGGAAGGAAACGATGCGGCCCTGCTCCATCGTCACCTTGAGGTATTCGAGTGCGGTCGGGCCACCCGCCTTGCGTACGGTCAGCAGGGCCTTGGTGATCGGTTCGTTGTTGTGCAGCGCCGACATCAGGCCGGTGGTGGCGTTGTCGGTCCGCTTGACCACCTCCATCGTGTGCACGGTGGTGCGACGCGCGCGACCGGCGTGGGCGTCGAGGTTGCCGTCCATGCCCCAGGACCAGCTGAGCACGTCGATCTCGCCAGCATGCACACTGTCCTTCGAGTTGCCCTTGATCGGGCCCTGGCGGCCACCATCGATCTTCAGAAAGATATCGTCCTTTGATGACATGACCTCGTCCTAGATGGTTGCGATGCGCGCGGCGCCACGGCGGGGGGGCGATTCGCCCCCGCCACCCATGACACGGGGATCACTCTTCGGCGTTTTCCTCGATGTTGTAGGTCACGTTGATCTTGCCGCCGCCGGCGCCGGTCTTCTCCTGCGGAGTGTATTCGACCTTGACCTTGGCGAAGTTCAGCGTGGCGTTCTCGGTCAGGCGATCCTCGCCGCCGGAGCCGCCGGTACTCACCGAGGTGATCAGCACGTCGGTCATCTTGATGGTGAGATAGACCAGCGGCTTGTCGCCGGCCTTGCGTACCGACAGCGTGGCTTCGTCATAGTGCTTGCCGGTCATGCACTTCTGCATCAGGTTCGGCGTCGAGCTATCGACGTACTTGGTCACCGACAGATCGTTGACGGAGCACTTGCCCGAGCCGCCACCGCCACCGATGTGCATCGAGCCGCTTTGGCTCATGCCCCAGCTCCATGCCAGCACGTCGATGCAATCCTTGAATTCCTTGTCCTTGGACTCGCCCTTGATATCGCCCAGCTTCAAGAAACTATCAATAGCCATTTTTGCTCTCCTTTAGTGATTTCAACCACTTGCTGCGTTATGGGCATCGTTTCCCGCAGACCCCGTGAGGGCGGGCGAGTCGTACCCGGAAACCCGGCGGCCGGCGTGCCGGCCGGATCCGGATTCAAAAATCAGGCGCCCTTGGCGGAGGGCAGCTTCGAAACCAGCCTCAGCGACACGGTCAGCCCTTCCAACTGGTAGTGCGGCCGGAGGAAGAACTTCGACGTGTAGTAGCCCGGATTGCCTTCGACCTCGGCCACTTCGACCTGGGCATCGGCCAGCGGCCGGCGCGCCTTGGTAGCTTCGGACGAATGGGCCGGGTCGCCATCGACGTAGTTCATGATCCAGCTCTGCAGCCAGCGCTCCATGTCGTCGCGCTCCTTGAACGAACCGATCTTGTCGCGGACGATGCACTTCAGGTAGTGGGCGAAGCGGCAGCACGCGAACAGGTAGGGCAGGCGGGCTGCCAGGTTGGCGTTGGCGGTCGCGTCCGGATCGTCGTATTCGAAGGGCTTCTGCAGCGACTGGGCGCCGATGAAGGCGGCAAAGTCCGAGTTCTTGCGGTGGATCAGCGGCATGAAGCCGTTCTTCGCCAGTTCGGCCTCGCGCCGGTCGCTGATCGCGATCTCGGTCGGGCACTTCATGTCGACACCGCCGTCGTCGGTCGGGAAGGTATGGACCGGCAGGCCCTCGACCGCACCGCCCGACTCGATGCCACGGATGCGCGAGCACCAGCCATACATCTTGAACGAGCGGTTGATGTTGGTGGCCATCGCATAGGCGGCATTGGCCCAGGCGTACTTGCTGTGGTCGGCGGCGCCGGTGTCCTCTTCGAAATCGAACTCGTCCACCGGGTTGGTGCGCGC
>JAGRFZ010000111.1:8648-9611 GCA_020445785.1 Rhodocyclaceae bacterium | reverse complement strand
CGCGCAGCGAGCGCCAGGCGGCGTATTCCGGGGTCAGGAAGATCTTGGTCAGGTCGCGCGGGTTGGCCAGTTCCTGCCACGAATCCATCTGCATCACGGTCGGCGATGCGCCGGCGATGAACGGGCAGTGGGCCGCCGCCGAGACCTTCGCCATCTCGCCGAGCAGCTCGACGTCGGGCGGGCTCTGGTCGAAGTAGTAGTCACCCACCAGGCAGCCGAAGGGCTCGCCACCGAACTGGCCGTACTCCTCTTCGTAGATGCGCTTGAACAGCGGGCTCTGATCCCAGGCGGTGCCCTTGTAGCGCTTCAGCGTCTTGTGCAGTTCCTTCTTCGTGATGTTCATCACCCGGATCTTCAGCATCTCGTCCGTTTCGGTGTTGTTCACCAGATAGTGCAGGCCGCGCCAGGCGCCCTCGAGGCGCTGGAAATCCTCGTGGTGGAGGATCAGGTTGATTTGTTCGGTCAGCTTGCGGTCGAGCTCGGCAACCATCGCCTCGATGGTCTTGACCACGTCCTGCCCGATCACCGCGGTGCCCGCCAGCGCCTGCTGGGCGAGCGTCTGTACCGCCTGTTCGACGGCGCTCTTGGCCTCTTCCGTCTTGGGCTTGAACTCCTTTTGCAGCAGCGACGTGAAATCGTCGCCCTCGAGCGTGACGCCACCGAGTTGTGAAGCCTGTTCTTGCATGTCAGCCATTCGGATTCTCCGGTTGCTCAGTGGATTCGATCAGGACTCGCCGCCTTCGTCGCCCTTGCCGCCGTCGTCGGACGCGTTCTTCGCCGACTCGGCCAGCGACTTCAGCAGCGCCGGGTCCTTGACCACCTTCGCAATCAGCTCTTCGGCGCCGGTCTTGCCGTCCATGTAGGTGATCAGGTTCGACAACTGCTGGCGGGCCTCGAGCAACTGGCTCAGTGAATCGACCTTCTTGGCGATCGCCGCCGGCGAGAAATCTTCCATGTTCTCGA
>JAGRFZ010000111.1:0-8625 GCA_020445785.1 Rhodocyclaceae bacterium | reverse complement strand
CGCCGGTCAGCGTGTTCGGCACCTGGAACGCGACCCGCGGCTTCATCGCTTTCATCCGGCTGTCGAAGTTGTCCACATCCACTTCGAGGAACTTGCGGTCGGCGACCGGCGGCAACGGATCTTCCGATTTGCCCGAAAGATCGGACATGACCCCCATGATGAAGGGCAGCTGCACCTTCTTGTCGGAGCCGTAGAGCTCGACGTCGTATTCGATCTGCACGCGCGGCGCGCGGTTGCGGGCGATGAATTTCTGACTGCTGGTTGCCACGTCCAATCTCCTTTAATGCACTCTCGGCCGAGAGAGGGTTTGGCGAAGATCGCGTACCGGGATGCATGCGCAGGCGGTACCTGCGAATGCGCTCAGTACTCCTCTTCGTCGGTTTTGATGCCGGCGATGGTTTCGATTTGCGTGAGCCCATCAGGAACCATGTCACGGATGATATCCACGAAGTTCATGTCGATCAGCCGCTTCGCCCGCTCCAGCAGCAACGGGGCGGGGTTGGAGGGTTCGTGCCGGGCGAAGTAGTCGATGACCTTGTCGATCATCACGATGGCGTCCCGCCGGCTGCGGATGTCACCGGTGATCGCGAGCGGTCCGCCTCCGCCGCCGGACTCGGCACCTTCCGCCTCGCCGCCGTCCGCGGCGGCCTGGTCGCCGCCGCTGCTGCATACCTGGGTCAAGTGGGTGACCGTCGTCACCAGCGGGCGCAGATCCGGTGCCCGGTCGGCGCCGACCTTTTCGTTGAGGGCCGAGGCCAGCGCCTTGAGTGCTTCGAGCGTGCCGCCGACCAGTTCGCCGGCCGCCTGGCCCTCGTCGCTGGCCATCATCTCGGTGATCTGCGACAAGGAGACGACTTCCGCACCTTCCTTCGCCGGCAGTTTCTCCAGCGCGACTTCGACGTCCCGCACCAGCAACTGGATTTGCCGCGAGCGGATCAGATGCGACTCGCGCAGCTGGCGAAGCAGTCCGTCCGGGTCGGCCAGCGCAGCCAGCGCATTCATGCGCATGATCGGGTCGTTGTCGTCGTCGGGATCGAGCTGCGGGTGGAGCTGGTCCCAATGGCGCTCGATCAGGCCGAGCAGCAGCTCGCATCCGGGCTTGAGGCCGGCAAAGCCCTCGGTGGCGACCAGGGCCTGCACCAGCAGGGCCGCGATGCGCAGGTCCTTCGAGCGCCCGAGGAGTTCTTCCGAGAGCTTGCGCACCTGGCCCCAGGCCGGTTCTTCGGCCGGAACGACGGTGTCGCCGTACTGCTGCTCCGGTTTGCCGCGGGACGCCTGCTCGAGTTCGAGGAAGGGCGCTTCGTATTCGAGGTCCGGGCCACAAGGAGGTGACTCGGACGCCTCAGCAAGCAACTGATCGAGATCAATCACGTCTTGTCTCACTGGTCAGGGTAGGTGCCTGTGCTCGCCGGCCGGGATCGTCCGCCGATTGGCGTCGCCTTTGCGATGCGCCCTGCAGACTTGTTCTGATCGTTAGGTACATTGGCTCAGCGATTCCACCGCGTCAACAGTCACAGGGCGTCGAATGGATATGATCGCCTGATATATCACGCCGAAGGCATATCGGGCCGAAAGCCGGCAGACGATTCGAGCGTCTACGGCGTGGCGCCGCCGTCCTTGAGCGCGATCGTCGGCAACGGGCCGGTCGTCGGCGCCGGAGCCCGGGTGGGCGCGCTACAGTATCGGGTGAAGCCGCCGACCGCCGCCGGCAATCCGGCCCGTGGCGCAATCGCGCGGCGCCGCGCGAACGGGAGTGCGACATGAGACCAGCCCGAGCCCTGATCGACCTGGCGGCCCTCCGCCACAATTATCTGTTCGCCCGCGATCGCCACGGCGGGCGCGCGCTGGCCGTGGTCAAGGCCAACGCCTATGGGCACGGGGCGCTCGCCTGCGCGCGGGCCCTGGCCGCCCACGCGGATGGGTTCGCGGTGGCCTGCATCGAAGAGGCCGAAGTGCTGCGGGCCGGCGCCATCGAGGCGCCGATCCTGCTGTTGGAGGGGGTGTTCGAGGCCGAGGAACTGGCGCGGGTGGATGCGCTCGGGCTGTCGATGGTGGTGCACGATGCGAACCAGTTGGCGATGCTGGCAGGCTTTCGTCCTTCGCAGCCGCTTTCCATCTGGCTCAAGTTCAATACCGGCATGAATCGGGCCGGCTTCGCTCCGGCGCGCGCTCGCGAGCTGTTTGCCGACCTGTCCGCCGACGGGCGCATCGGCAGCCTCGTGATGATGACCCATCTGGCCCGGGCGGATGAACCCGACAACGAGGCGACGGCGGAACAGTGGCGGTGCTTTCGCGATGCGCTGGAAGGAATTCCGGCGCCACGCAGCATCTGCAACTCGGCCGGAGTCCTCGGTTGGCCGCAGCTGCGGGCCGATTGGGCGCGGCCCGGGATCATGCTCTACGGCGCCGATCCGATGCCGGGCGAGGGCCACGGCCTGCGGCCGGTGATGACCCTCGAGAGCCGGATCATGGCCGTCCGGGCGCTGCAGCCGGGCGACGCCGTCGGCTATGGCGCGCGCTTCGTCGCCGATGCGCCGCGGCGCATCGGGCTGGTGGCGATGGGTTACGCCGATGGCTATCCGCGGGTCGTCCCCGACGGGACGCCGGTGGCGGTGGCCGGTCAGGCCAGCCGCATTCTCGGCCGGGTCTCGATGGACATGTTGACCGTGGATCTCGACGGGATCGATGCCGGCCTGGGCAGCCGGGTCGAGTTATGGGGGGGGCAGGTGCCGGTGAATCGGGTTGCCGAGGCGGCCGGCACGATCGCCTACGAGCTGCTCTGCAACGTCAAGCGGGCGCGCCTCGAATACGTCGGCGCATAGCCGGCGTCGGGTCGCTTCGCTTCAGTCGATCGGGACCACGGCGTGCCGGTGCGCGGCGCTCGCCAGCCAACGCTGCAGGATGCGGAAGTGGTCGTAATCGAAGCGGCGCGGCGGGCGCTCCGCCAGCAGTTCCGCGAGTCGACACTCGTCGTCGGCGGTGCCGAGCAGGCACCAGTGGTCGACGATGTGGCTGGCGTGACGGATGCCGTCGGTCGATGTCTCGCGCACGGCGATCGCTCCTGCCCACGGCCACTTCGCCGGACCCAGGCGTGCCAGCGCACCGGCCAGTCGGCGGTCGTGCTCGGCCATCGCTTCGCGCCCGGCGCAGACACCTTCGCAGAGCCCGTTGCGGTGGGCTGCACAGGCGCCGGTGCCGGCCTGCACCAACCCGAGGCGAGCCGGGCACAAGCGATGCTCCTGCGCCAGCCGCGCCAGCACTTGATCGACCTCGCGGGGGCTGCGGAAAACGCCGAAGACCCGATCGGTCCAGTCCAGCGGGTCGGCGCCGTGCAGCGGTACCCGGGTCAATACCGGCGGCTTGCGGCGATGGCGGCGCATTTGCAGCCCGCAGATCGCGCCGGTGTCGAGCAGGTGGTTGCGGCCCGGCCGATGCCGCGCGACCAGTCGGGACGCCAACAGCAAGGCACCGAGTTCGCCGGCGGTTTCGATCACCTCGACGTGACGGACCTGGCGTGCCAGGCCGGAGCGCCGGCCGTGATCGTCGGCCGCGGCAAAATGTTCGGTGATCCGGCTCCGGAGGTCGCGGCCGCTACCGACGTAGCAGGGGCGGCCGGTGCGCGGCGGCTGCTCGTCGTAGAACAGGTAGGCGCCGGCCGAGGCCGGCAGCGATTCGAGCACGCCGTCGGCCAGTGCAGGCGCCCGTTTCGTCGGCTTCATCGCCGCGGCAACCGCGGCTGCCAGCCGGGGGGCTGGGAAATCCGCTTCCACCCGCTGCAGGAATTCGGCCAGCGCATCGACATCGCCCAGTGCCCGGTGGCGGGCAGCACAGGCCAGGCCGTGGCGATCGATCAGGGCGTCGAGGCCGTGCCGCCGGAATTGTGGGTAGAGCGTCCGCGACAGCTTGACGGTGCACAGCACGTCCGCTTCGAAGGGCTCACCGCAGCGTCGGAAGGCATTGCGCACGAAAGCGTAATCGAAGCGCGCATTGTGGGCGACGAACACCGCGTCGGCGAGCAGGCGGCGCAATTCGTCGGCGAGTGCCGCGAACCCAGGGGCTGCGGCCACCATGGCGTCGGAGATTCCGGTGATGTGCCGGATCTGGGCCGGGATCGGCACGCCCGGATCGACCAGCGACGACCAGCGCGCCACCTGGCGCCCATGTTCGATGCGAACGACCGCGACTTCGGTGATGCGATCGTCGAGCGGGCGCGCCCCGGTGGTCTCGACGTCGATGATCGCCAGTGCCGGTGGCAGGCCGGTCGACATGCCGTGCGGCGGGGGCGCCGCGATCGGATCAGGACTCGGTCTGGTAGTAGTACGCCTTGACCGGAACGGAGGCCTCGTCGAAGCGCTGACGGGTCTCGAGCTTCTGCGGCTTGTCCCACCACAGTGCCCGCCCCTTCTGCTGCTCGATGGACTCGGCAGGGTGCTGCTCCATCCATTCCCGCATGAACTTGGTGTGATCCGACTCGTAGCTGGTATCGATCTTGACCATGGCAATCTCCCCTTCCGGAGCGCGGATTCTATCAGCACTGGCCGATCGCCGGGAAGCGACGGCGGTCAGGCCCGCGGTGGCGCTCACAACCGTTCGAAGGCCTCCCGTACGCGTGACGGCTCATCCATCTTGAGGATGCGCTGGGCCTTGCTCGCGATCTCGCCGACGTCGGCCCGCAACACCTCCTGCTTGACCTCCAGGATCTGCGCCGGATGCATCGAGAACTGGCGCAGTCCGATGCCCAGCAGCAACCGGGTATAGGTGGGGTCGCCGGCCATTTCGCCGCACACGGACACCGGCAGACCGAAGCGCACGCTGGTCTGGATGGTCGAGCCGACCAAGCGCAGCACGGCCGGATGCAAGGGGTCGTAGAGGTGGGCCACGGCTTCGTCGGTGCGGTCGATGGCGAGGGTGTATTGGATCAGGTCGTTGGTGCCGATCGACAGGAAATTCAGCCGGCGGACGAACATGCCCAGCGCGAGGGCGGCTGCCGGTACCTCGATCATGCCGCCGATCTGCGTGCCGGCGTCGAACTTCTGCTTGCGCTCCTTCAACTGCTCCTTGGCGCGCCCGATGAAGGACAGCGCCTGATCGATCTCGTGGGCGTGGGCCAGCATCGGGATCAGGATCTTGAGGTGGCCGTAGTGGGACGCCCGCAGCAGCGCGCGCAACTGGGCCATGAACATCTGCGGCTCCGACAGCGAATAGCGGATCGCCCGCAGGCCCAGCGCCGGGTTCGGCTCCATGCGCTGGTTGACACCGTTCAGCGCCTTGTCGGCGCCGATGTCCAGGGTGCGGATGGTCACCGGCTTGCCCGGCATGCTCTTCAGCACGCTGCGATAGGCCTCGAACTGCTCGTCCTCGTCGGGCAGGGCCTCGCGCCCCATGAACAGGTACTCGGTGCGATACAGCCCGACGCCGTCGGCGCCGATGGTCTTGGCGTGGGAAGCATCGGCCGGCATCTCGATGTTGGCCAGCAACTCCACCTCCTCGCCGTCGAGGGTGGTCGGCCGGGCGCCCGCCAGGCGCTTGAGCTTGGAGCGCTCGAGTTCGAGTTCCGCCTTGCGCAGGTGGTACTCCTCGAGGACGCGCTCGTCGGGCTCGACGATGACGACGCCGCGGGTGCCGTCGACGATCACCAGTTCGTCGTCCTCGACCAATTGGCGCACGTTGCGCAGCGCCACGACGGCCGGGATGCTCTGGCTGCGGGCGACGATCGCGGTATGGCTGGTCGGGCCGCCGACGTCGGTGACGAATCCGGCGATGTTGTGGTCGCGGAACGACAGGGTGTCGGCCGGCGCCAGATCATGGGCGACGACGATCGTGCCGAGGCCGTCGCGCCGCTTCGGGGGCAGGTGGCCCGGATGACCCAGCAAGACCTTGACCAATCGCTCGACCACTTGCACGACGTCGGCCTTGCGCTCGCGCAAGTAGGCGTCTTCGATCTGGTCGAATTGCTCGATCAGTTGTTCCATCTGCTGCACCAGCGCCCATTCGGCGTTGCAGCGGCGGTCCGAGACATGGGTGCGGGCCGCGTCCACCAGCATCGGATCGTCGAGCAGCATCATGTGCAGGTCGAGAAAGGCGCCGACCTCGTTGTGGGCCTGGCCGCTGGCGGTGGCCGCCTTGAGGCCGGTGAGTTCGCCGCGCACCGTCTCGACGGCATCGTCGAGGCGCTCCAGTTCGGCTTTCAGGTGCTTGGGCGTGACGTGATAGTGGCTGACCTCGAGCAGCGCATGCGAAATCAGGTGAACGTGGCCGATGGCGATTCCGTTCGATACGGGCAGTCCGTGCAGCGTGAAGGGCATGGCTGGATCGGCGCCGGATGGCGGCCTATTCCTCCTCGTCGAAGCGGTTGGCGATGAGCGTCACCAGGGCATCCATGGCCTCGTCCTCGTCGTCGCCGCTGGTGTCGATGGTGATCGTGCAACCCTTGGCCGCGGCCAGCATCATCACACCCATGATGCTTTTGGCATTGACTCGGCGCTCGTTGCGTTCGAGCCAGACCTCGGCGCCGAAGCTGCTGGCGAGCTGGGTGAGCTTCGCAGATGCGCGCGCGTGCAACCCCAGCTTGTTGATGATCTCGACTTCGGTGCGCGGCATTCTGTCCTCATCTGATATGGATGACCCCGTCGCAGCCGCCGCTTACCGCGCGCTGCACCAGGGTCGGCATGTCGTGCTCGCGGTAGGTCAGCACCCGCAACAGCATCGGCAGGTTGACCCCCGTGATGATCTCGAATCGACCGGGGCAGTGCATCTTCATTGCGATGTTGGCCGGTGTCGCGCCGAAGATGTCGGTCAGAATCAATACCCCGGAGCCGTCGTCCACCAACTCGACCATGCGGCGGGCGAGCGGCAGCAGATCGAGCGGGTCGTCCTGCCCGCTGACGCCGAGCTGCAGCACGTTGGGCGGACGCCGGTTGAGTACGTGACAGGCGCACTGCAGCAAGGCCTCGCCGAGGCTGGCGTGGGTGACGATAAAGACGCCGATCATGGTCGGACCCCCGAGGTTGCCGAGATTGTAGCGGCTGAGCGGCCGAGCGCGCAGCACCGGTCAGGCGCCGCCGTCGCCCTTGGCCCGGATGATGCGCACGACCTCCGGGACGCGCCGCACGGCACGCAGCACTTTCGCGAGGTGAATCCGGTCGGCCACCTGGAGCGTGAAGTTGAGCGTCGAGTAGGGAATCTGATCGGCATCCATGCCGACATTCTGGATGTTCGAGTTCTCTTCGGCGATGGCGCTGGCGACCCGCGCCAGCACGCCTCGCCCGTTCTGGGTCATGACCCGGATGGCGACGTCGAACAGGCGGTCGTGGGCCGGCTCCCATTCCACATCCACCCAGCGGCCGCGTTCGCCGCGCACGCGCTGGATCGATGGGCAATCGTGCACGTGTACCTCGAGGCCTTGGCCCTTGCGGATCACGCCGATGATCGGGTCGCCGGGAATCGGCCGGCAGCACTTCGCCAGTTGTACCGCAATGCCTTCGCTGCCACGGATCAGAATGGCGCCGGCCGGTTTCGGCTTGATGACGTCCGGGCGACCGGTTTCCATGTCCTGCGCCTGGGACAGGCGGCGGGCGACGATCACCGGCAGGCGTTTGCCGAGGCCGATGTCGACGAAGATCTCGCGACGCGCCCGCGCGCCGCGGTCGCGCAGGAACCGCTCCCAGGCGAAATTGCTGATCTGCCCCAGGGACAGGCCATGGGGGCGCAGGGCCTGGTTCAGCAGTCGTTCGCCCAGCGCCGCCGATTCCTCCTGCTGGACGTTCTTCAGAAAGTGGCGGATCTGCGAGCGTGCCTTGCCGGTGCGGGCGTAGGACAACCACGCCGGGTTCGGGCTGGCGTGGGCGGCGGTGATGATCTCGACCTGGTCGCCGTTGCGCAGCTCCGTGCGCAAGGGCATCAGCTCGCCATTGACGCGACAGGCGACGCAGCGGTTGCCGACGTCGGTATGGACGGCATAGGCGAAATCCACCGGCGTCGAGCCGCGGGGCATCGAGAAGATCTTGCCGCGCGGCGAGAACACGTACACCTCGCCCGGGAACAGGTCGATCTTGACGTGTTCGAGAAACTCGGTGGCCTCGCCGCTGGTCGATTGCAGTTCGAGCAGCGACTGCAGCCAGGAGTGGGTCTTGTGCTGCAGCTCCGACAGGGTGCGCTCGTCCTCTTTGTAGAGCCAGTGCGAGGCGACGCCGCTCTCGGCGATGTGGTGCATCTCCTGGGTGCGGATCTGCACCTCCACCGGTGTGCCGAAAGGGCCGATCAGCGTGGTGTGCAGCGACTGGTAGCCATTGCCCTTGGGGATCGCGATGTAGTCCTTGAACTTGCCCGGCACCGGCTTGTAGAGACCGTGCAACGCGCCGAGGGCGAGGTAGCAGGTGGCGGTGTCGGTGACGATCACGCGGAAACCGTAGATGTCGAGGACCTGCGAGAAGGACAGGTGCTTTTCCAGCATCTTGCGGTAGATGCCGAACAGATGCTTCTCACGGCCCTGGATCTCGGCAGCGATCCCCCACTGCGGAAGGCGCTCTTCGATGGCGGCCAGCACCTTGCTGACGACCTCTCGGCGGTTGCCTCGGGCGGCGCGAATGGCCTTGGCCAGTACCCGGTAGCGCATCGGGTACTTGT
>JAGRFZ010000221.1 GCA_020445785.1 Rhodocyclaceae bacterium | reverse complement strand
AGTCCGGAATGGTGGCGGGGTCGGCTGCCGCCTCGCCCATCCAGATCCACAGGAAGCCGTAGCGCTCGACGATGGGGAAGGACCGGGTCCGCGCCGCCTCGGGGATGCGCTGGTTGCCGTGGGGGTTGTGAGTGCACTTGCCGCTGCAGTCGAACTTGAGGCCGTGGTATCGGCACACCACGTCGTCCCCTTCGCGCCGCCCCATCGACAGCGGCACGAAGCGGTGCGGACAGCGATCGTGCAGGGCGACCGGCGCACCGTCCTGCTTGCGATAGATCAGTACCGGCGTATCGAGGATGCGGCGGCGGAACAGTGCCTCGCCGTCCACCTCGGTGGACAGCGCGGCGACGTACCAGACGTTGGTGAGGTAGGGGGTCTGCTGGGCTTGCATCTTCGTCTCCTGTTGTTGTCTTGGTTCAGTGGTCGAGGTCGATCACCAGCCGTGGCGAGCGCGAGCGCGAACAGCACGGCGTGAAGCGGTCGTTGGCGGCCTTCTCGGCATCCGACAAGAACATGTCGTGGTGATCCGGCTCGCCGGCCAGCACCCGCGTCACGCAGGTGCCGCAGATGCCCTGCTCGCACGACAGCGGCACTGCATGGCCGGCAGCGGCCAGCGCCTCGGCCACCGACTGCCCGGCCGGCACCGGGATCACCGGCCCGTCGTGGCCGAGCTGGACCTCGAAGGCCGCGCCGGGCGCAAGCACCGGCGGCGCCGAGAAGCGCTCCTGGTGGATGCGCGCGCCCGGCCAGCCCTTGGCCTGCAGCACCGCGATCACGTGGTCGATGAATCCGCCCGGACCGCAGACGTAGGCATCCGCCGCCGGCGTCGGCGCCGGCAGGTCGCGGGCGGCATCGAAGCGCCGGGCCGGGTCGTCATCGACGTAGCGGTGGCTGTGCCCGGCATAGGGCTCGGCCGCGAGGCGATCGCGAAACGCCATGCGAGCCGCGCTGCGGGCGCTGTAGTGCAGCTCGAAGCTGCGCCCCTCGCGGCCGAGCTGGGCCGCCATCGCCATCAACGGCGTGATGCCGATGCCGCCCGCGATCAGCACCGCGTGACGGCCGTCGCGCAGCGCAAACAGATTGCGCGGTGCGCTCACCTCGACGCGCGAACCCACCGCCAGCCGCTCGTGCGCCGACTGCGAGCCGCCGCGCCCGTTGGCTTCGAGCTGGATCGCCAGTTCGTAGCGGTGGGCCTCGGCCGGGTCGTTGCACAGCGAGTACTGCCGCACCGCGCCGCCCGGCAGGCGGATGTCGATGTGGGCGCCGGCCTCGAAGGCCGGCAGTGACCGGCCGTTGGCCGCGCGCAGCTCGAACAGCGCGACGCCCTCGGCCGCGCTGGCGCGCCGGCAAACCTCGACCGTCATCCAGTCGGGCGTGGCCGGCGCGGCCGTGATGCCATTCGTCATACTTGTCTCCGTCGGGTGATGTCGCACGCGTGCGTTGCCGGGGGCGCCGTCGGTGCGATCTTTGGTTTCTGGTCATGCCGAATACGCAACCCCCATGCCAATCTCGAGATTTCTCCATAAACCATTGAAAGAACATAGACGGTGATCGCCGACAGCGATGCGGGGCGCCCAGAGCGACGCCGGCATTTTCCTTATTTGCGGAATCCAGGATTTTCTGTATTCTTCTAATGCCGCATGTGCCAGACGCCCACGGAGGCCCCATGGACCGCAGACCCGGCCGCTCGCGCCGCGATCGAGGCACCCGCCGCGAAGGCGACGACGCCCCCACCCACAGCCTCATCGAACACCTGCACTTCTCGCCGGACACCGGCCACATCCGCCTGCTGGAGCAGCGCATGCTGCTGCTCCACGCCGACTCCTTCGGCACGCTGCGCCAGGAGCTGATCGGCGCTCTGGGCATCGACCGCGCCCGCGAACTGCTCACCCGCCTCGGCTACCAGCAAGGCTTCGAAGATGGCCAGCGCATCCGCGCGCTGGCCCCCGGCACCGGTCCGGCGGGACTCGAACTGGGGCCCCGACTGCGCGAGATCGAAGGCTTCGTGCGCAATCAGCCCAACGAAACCATGCGCTACGACATCTCGCAGGGGGAGTTCTACGGCGACTATCACTGGCGCGCGTCGTGGGAGGCCGAAGCCCATCTGCGCCATCACGGCGTCAGCGGCAGCCCGGCCTGCTGGATGATGGCGGGCTACGCCGACGGCTTCTGCACCGCCTACACCGGCATGCCGATCCACTGGCGCGAGACCGAGTGCGTGGCGATGGGCCACGCCCAGTGCCGGGTCATCGGCCGCCCGCTGGCCGAGTGGCCGGTCGACGAAGCCGCGCACGCCCACTTTCTGCAGGTGGACACCTTCGTCGACTCGCTCGCCGGCTCACGGCAGCGCCGCGAAGACGAGGCCGGCGAACTGGAGGGCTTCGTCGGTGCCTCGGCCGGCTTCAACCACGTCGCGCGCCTGGTGCGCAAGGTGGCGCCGACCGACTCCACCGTGCTGTTCAAGGGCGAGAGCGGCGTCGGCAAGGAATGCTTCGCGCGCGCCCTGCATTCCATCAGCTCGCGCGCGGGCGGCCCGATGGTGTCGATCAACTGCGCCGCGATCCCGCCCGATCTGGTCGAAGCGGAACTGTTCGGGGTCGAGCGCGGCGCCTACACCGGCGCCACCCAGTCCCGCCCCGGCCGCTTCGAGCGCGCCGACAGCGGCACCCTGTTCCTCGACGAGATCGCCAGCCTCGACCTCCGTGCCCAGGGCAAGGTGCTGCGCGCGATCCAGGAGCGCGAATACGAGCGCGTCGGCGGCATCGAGGTGCGACGCGCCGACGTGCGCATCGTCGCCGCCGCCAACCAGGACCTGTGGGCCGAAGTGGAGGCCGGCCGCTTCCGGCGCGACCTGTTCTTCCGCCTCAACGTCTTCCCGATCGAGATTCCGCCGCTGAAGGCGCGCCGCGAGGACATCCCGCTGCTGACCGCCCTCTTCCTCCAGCGCAGCATGGCCCGCTGCCACAAGACCGTGCGCGGCCTGTCCACCAGCGCCTACAACGCCCTGTGGCACTACGACTGGCCCGGCAACGTG
>JAGRFZ010000002.1:675-42897 GCA_020445785.1 Rhodocyclaceae bacterium | reverse complement strand
GTGCTGATCCTGTCGATGTACTGGAAAGGCCTGACCACCCGCGGCGCACTGTTCGGCGGACTCGCCGGCCTGGTCTCCGCAGTGACGATGGTGATCCTGTCGAAGTCGGTGTGGGTGACCGTGCTGGGCAACCCCGAGCCGATCTTCCCCTACACGCAGCCGGCCCTGTTCTCGCTGCCGATCGCCTTCTTCTTCTCCTGGTTCTTCTCGGTCACCGACAACAGCGCGCGCGCCAACAAGGAGATTGCCGCGTTCGACGACCAGTACGTCCGTTCCCAGACGGGCGTCGGTGCCGCCGGCGCCAGCGCCCACTAAGCAATTCCTCCGCTCCTTCTCGTGAGGAGTCTGGGCGGCACCTTCGGGTGCCGCTCTTTTTTGCCGGCCCACGACTGCGGCGTAAGATCAGGGTATCGAACGGCGGGAGGTGCCACGTGCGTCATCGAATCGTGCCCGAGCGGACGGCAGCTTCGCGATGATTCCGCAGACCATGCGGGCGATGGTGCTGGAGCGACCGGGCGCGCCGCTGCACGCACGCACATTGCCGGTACCGACCCCCGCACGCGGCCAGGTCTTGCTGCGGGTGGCGGCCTGCGCGGTGTGCCGCACCGACCTGCACGTGGTCGACGGCGAACTGCCCGACCCGGCGTTGCCGCTGGTACCCGGCCACGAGATCGTCGGCCACGTCATTGCCCATGGCGATGGCGCCGGTCGGCACCCGATCGGCAGCCGGGTCGGCGTGCCTTGGCTGGGATGGACTTGCGGGCAGTGCCGCTACTGCCGAGCCGACGCCGAGAACCTGTGCCCATCGGCGCGCTTCACCGGATACACGCTGCAAGGCGGCTACGCCGAGTACGTCGCGGCCGACGAGCGCTTCTGCTTCGCCCTGCCCGCAACCTACGACGACGTGCATGCGGCACCGTTGTTGTGCGCCGGCCTGATCGGCCACCGCGCCTACCGGATGGCCCGCGAACACCCCTTCGGCGGTCCGGTCGACCGGGTCGGGCTCTACGGTTTCGGCGCCGCGGCCCACCTCATTGCCCAGCTTGCGGTGGCCGAAGGCTGCGAAGTGCTGGCCTTCACCCGCCCAGGCGACGCCGCGGCGCAACAGCACGCGAGAGATCTCGGCGCCTGCTGGGCGGGCGACGCGGACCAGCCCCCGGCGCAGGCGCTGGACGCCGCACTGATCTTCGCGCCGGTGGGCGCGCTGGTGCCCGCCGCGCTGGCGGCGCTGCGTCCGGGCGGCACGCTGATCTGTGCCGGCATCCACATGAGCGACATTCCGTCCTTTCCGTACCGGCTGTTGTGGCAGGAACGCAGCGTGCGATCGGTGGCCAATCTGACGCGCGAGGACGGCGACCGATTCCTCGCGCGGGCGGCCGGCGTGGCCTTGCGGGTCGACGCCGCGCATTACCCGCTGGCGCGAGCGAACGAGGCCCTCGACGACCTGCGCCAGGGACGGCTGCAGGGTGCAGCGGTGTTGCTGCCCTGAACTGGCGGCGCCACCCGCTGCGCAGTCCCCGCCTGCTTACGAACTGTGGCATTCCCGCATTGTCACTGGCCGTTGGGCCGGTACACTGACGGCCATGGATTCCGCCCTGCGTCCTTTCGTCGCCCACCGTTTCGGCCTGCTGCTGCCGGCAGCCGTGGCGTCGCTGGTCGCATCCTGGCTCCATCTGCCGCTGCCGTGGATGATCGGCCCGCTGCTGCTGGTCGGCGGCCTGCGTATCCGCGGCATTGCGCTGGAGGCACCCCCGGGTTCCCGCCAGGCCGGTCAGTGGGTGATCGGTGCGACGTTGGGCCTCTATTTCACGCCCGCCGTGATCGGCGAACTGCAGCGCAATGCGTCCCTGATCCTCGCCATCGCGGCCTGCTCCCTACCTTTCGGCATGATCTGCAGCGAGCTGGTGCGGCGCCTGACTGGCTGCGACCGGGCCACCGCCTATTTCGCCTCCCTGCCGGGCGGCGCCAGCGAGATGGCCGTGCTGGCGGAGCGCCACGGCGGCGCGGTGGACCTGATCGCGGCCGCCCATGCGCTGCGGGTGGCGGTCGTGGTCGCGACGATCCCGTTGATTCTGGCCGCCGCCGGTGCCCACGGCAGCGATGCCTACGCGCCGCTCGCGCGCGAGCTGGACTGGCAGCGCATGCCGCTGCTGGTGGCGGCGAGCCTGGCGGGCGCCTTAGCCCTGCGCACCGTGGGCGTCGCCAACGCCTGGGTACTCGGCCCTTTGTTTGCGGTCGGCCTGGTCACCGCCACCGGCACCCCCTTGTCGGCGATGCCGACCTGGCTGGTGAACGGCGGCCAGTTGTTGATCGGCATTGCCCTCGGCAGCCGCTTTTCGCCCGACTTCTTCGAACGGGCGCCGCGTTTCATGGCCGCCGCGTTGGCATCGACGCTGGCGGCGCTGCTGCTCGGTGCCTCGCTGGCCTTGCTGTTCGCGATGTCGTCCTCGGGCACTGCGGCGACCCTGTTGCTGGCGGCGGCGCCGGGCGGCATCGCCGAGATGTCGGTCACTGCCCGCGACCTGCAACTGGGGGTGCCGCTGGTTACTGCCTGCCACGTACTGCGCGTGGTGGTGCTGAGCCTGGGCGCAGGCCCCTGCTTTCGCCTGTTCCGTCTCGGCCCGCGACGGCAGCGCTGCTGAATATTCCACGCTTCATGCCAATCGGATCTTGCACGCCCATAGGGTGAATGCCACCCTTTATGCCGTGAAAAAGGTTTTCGCGGGCCGCGCCTATACTCTCAGCATCGGGATGGGGCGTCCCGCAGCGGAGCGGAGCAGGCATGGCGGAATTCCGGACGGTTTACCTCTCGTCGAGCTTCAAGGATCTACAGCAGCATCGTGAGGCCGTCTACAAGGCACTCAATCAACTCGCCGACATCAAGGTCATTGCGATGGAGGACTACGTCGCCCGCGACGACCGCCCCCAGTCGGCATGCCTCAAGGACGCAGCCTCCTGCGACATCTACGTCGGCCTGTTCGCGTGGCGCTACGGATTCGTCCCGCCCGAAGCCGAGAACCCGAAGCGACTGTCGATCACCGAACTGGAGATGGAGGCCGCCAAGGACAAACACCGGCTGATCTTCGTGCTGCGGGAGGATGCCGCCTGGTCGCCGACGATGATGGACAGCGTCACCGGGGAAAACGACCGCGGCGCCTGCATCGCGGGGCTGCGCAAACGCCTGCTGGAACAACATCTGGCCACCGAATTCTCGGATGCGGCCGGACTCGCGATCGCAGTCTGCAACGCGGTGAGCAATCTGCCCGATGCCGACACCCACGCCACCCCACGCCCGCGCCGGCCGCCGCAGAAGCTGCAGCGGGAGGTCACTCATGCGCTCTACCTCGCCCATCATCCGGCGGATGTCGGCCAGGCGACCGCGCTCGCACGCGAACTCGCCGCCGGACTCGAAAGACCGACCAAGCTGTCGAGCGAAACCCTGTTCGCCGATGACGACCGGGGCGTCTCGATGCGGGAGGAGAACGCCATCGCGTGCCATGCCGCGGCGGCACTGATCACCCCGCAGTCGCTGCCGCAGATGCTGGCCGATGCCGACACCCTCGGCGAGACTCTTCAGGTCATGCGTGCCCGGACCGGTTCGCTGGCCTTGCTGCTGTCCAACGTTCGGCGCGACGAGCTGCCCGCCGCCTGGCTCACCGACGAATGTTTCGTGCTGGCGCCGCCCGACCTCGCCGGCGACGATCCACTGCAGGGCGCCCGCCGCTGGCTCGCCGAACGCCAGCCCCCCGCCGCCAGCCGCAGCGTCGGCGTACCCGTGTGCATCGTCGCGATGACCCGCGCCGAACTCGACCAGCTCGAAAACGACGCCGCCCTGCTGGCCCAGCTCACCGGTGCGGAGCAGCAGCAGTACGAGGCGCTGAAGCAGGCCCTGGCGGTCGAGGGCATTGCCTGGCGAGCGCGCTACCATGACAGTCGTCATCGCTGGCGACCCTTCCACGAGAACGGCCCGAGCGTACGCGTGATCGCCGAGGAGATCGCCGACGCGGTCGGGCGCCGCGGCCAGATCCAGCAACGGCAGCGCCATGTCCGGCTGCAGTGGTATCCGTTCGACGCATTGGTCGAAGACAATCCGCGCCTGCGCCCGACCTACCGTGCCATCGCGCGCGCCGGTTGCGTGGTGCTGGTGGACGAGATCTCCCTCTTCCACCCGACCCTGCGCCAGGCCTTCCAGAATTCGCCGTTTTTCAACAACGACCTCGTCGCGATCGTCACGGTGTCGCCCTTCGACCCCGGCCGCGAAGAGGTCGAGGCGCTGCTCGAGGACGCCACCCGGCGGCGCCTGGCCGGCGCCTTCGACCGCTACGCGGTGGAGTTCGATCCCCAATGCGAGCTGGCCGTCGGCAACGAGCGCCGCTTCAAGCGCTGGTTGCATTGCAGTCTGCCCGCCACCCTGTCGCGGCTGCAGGAGCCGCAGCCCGACCGCAGCGCCCTCGGCGCCCTCGCGGCCGAACTCGGCGAGGGCGGCCTGCAGCCCAAACGCGACTACGGCTGGGGTGGCGGAGGCCGGCCTTGATCTGCACGTTCTACTCCTACAAGGGAGGCGTCGGCCGCTCGATGGCACTGGCCAACGTCGCCGACGTGCTGTCGCGACGTGGTCTCAAGGTGCTGATGATCGACTTCGACCTGGAGGCACCTGGGCTCGAGCAGTACTTCTACCGCGGCGACGAACGGGAACAGCGCGACGCCGTGCGTCGGCAGCCGGGGCTGCTCGACTTGCTGCTGGCCTACAAGGAAGCCATGTCGGTCACCGGCGGCGGTGACGACTTCCGCGAGATCAGCCGCTACATCGCCACGATTTTCGGCCGACGCCCCCAGGGCGGGCGCCTCGACCTGCTGCCGGCCGGGCAACGGCTGACCCCGGAGCAACTGGCCCGCTACGCGCTCGCACTGCGCAGCTTCGACTGGCAGGATTTCTATTTCAACTGGGAAGGCGATCTGTTCTTCGAGTGGTTGCGGCGCGCCCTCGGCAAGGCCGGCTACGACCTGGTGCTGATCGACAGCCGCACCGGCGTGACCGAGATGGGCGGCATCTGCGGCTACCAGCTTGCCGACGTCATCGTCATGATGTGCGGGGCCAACCACCAGAACCTGGACGGCACCTGGAGCATGCTCGAAGATTTCCGATCCCAGCCGGTCGAGGGCCTGCGGCGCGGCCGGCCGATCGAGATCGTGGTGGTCCCGGCGCGCGTCGAACAGCGCACGCCGGCCCTGCTGTCCGAATTCTTCGATCGCTTCGACGCCCGCTTCGGCGACCTGCTGCCGCCGCGCCTGGCAGAGGCGGGCATCGGCTTCCGCGATCTGACGATCCCCTACGACCCCCAGTTCGCGTTCGAGGAGCGGGTCGCCCGCAATCCCGAAGAAAAGGCGGCCAAGGAGCACCTGGCCGGCATCTTCAGCCACCTCGCCGACATCATCGTCACGCTGTCGCCATCCGACACGCCGCCCGAAAGCGCCCTCGGACGGGTCGCCGCCGACGCGGCCACACGCCTCGGCAACGACGGCGATGATGCCGGCGATGCGCACCTCCCGGCTCCCGAGGCCACCACCCAGGCACGCTACGACGAAACCAAGCGCTTTGCCGACTTCGACATCCTCCTCTCCTATTCGGGCCAGGACGCCGCCCACGTCACCGAGCTGCGCCGGGCGCTGGTCGAGCGCGGTGTCCGCGCCGCCGTGGATACCGTCCAGGGCGCCGTCAGTCCCGACTGGAAACTGCGCATGGAAGGCATGCTCGCCCACGCCCGAGCGCTGGCGGTGTGCCTGGGGGCCAGCGGATTCGAAAGCCAGCAGCAGAAGTTGGTGACCCTGACCCTGATGGCGCGGGATGCGGGGCGCGATATCGCGCTGCTGCCGGTGCTGCTGCCGGGTCATGAAGGCAAGCAGCCGGCGGATCCCGCGCTGGCCGAGTTCTACACGGTGGACCTGCGCGGCGGCATGGCAGCGGACGCCCTCGACGATCTGGTTCGGATCCTGCGCCGCCCCCACGCCCGACCGCCGGCCGGTGGCATCGACACGGCCACGATCGAGACCGAGGAACGCTGTCCGTACATCGGCCCCACCGCATTCGCCGAACACCACGCCGACCTGTTCTTCGGCCGCGACGAGGAAGTCGGCATCCTCACCGGGCTGGTCGCGGACAATTCGCTGGTCTTGCTGATCGGCCCCAGTGCCAGTGGCCGCACTTCGCTGCTGCGGGCAGGCCTGTTCCCCAGCCTGCGCAAGTCCCACCCGGAATGGAAGCTGATCGACGCACCCAGCGCAGCGGCGACCGCGACCGCCGTGGCACGATCGCTGCCGACGGCCCAGCGCCCCGCGGGGGACGCCAGCGGCGCCTTTGCGGCGATCGCCGATCGCCCACGGGGCTCCGTCGTGGTCGCCATCGACAGTCTCTCTCGATCGGCGCCGCTCCCGGCGGGCACGGACGAATCCGAAATGCCACCGGGCGCGGCACGCGGCCAGCGCGTCGCCGCCCTCGTGGGCGAACTCACGGCACTTGGCGCCCGCGTCGTACTGACCCTGCGCAGCGACGAGATCGACGAGTGGATGGGGGCCGTCAAAGGCGGGCCGCTGGCCGCTGCGTCGCGCCTCGAGTTGCGGCCGCTGGCGGTGGCGTCGCTGCGCAGGATGGTCGAGGGGCCGGCCGACAGGCTCGGACTGGCGTTCGAGCCGGGCCTGGTGGACCGCCTGATGTCGCGCAGCGAAAACGAACCCGGCGTGCTGCCCTTCCTGCAGCTCGCGTTGTGCCGGCTATGGGAGTTTCGCCGCAGCGGCTGGCTGACCAATGCCGCGTACGACAGTTTCGGCGGCCTGCGTGGAATCGTCATCGAGACCGCTGACCGGGCCTTCGAATCCCGCGACGAACAGGAGCGCGAGGCGATGCGCCGCATCGTGCTGCGCCTGCTGCAGGTCGCCCCAGGCGGCACGCGCGCCACCAGCCACCGGGCGCGGGCGACGGCCCTGGCGGCGGCCGGCAGCGCCGAAGCGGCCGCAGTCACCGAGTTGGTGACCCAACGTCTGCTCGTGGTCGGCCGCGACCGCAACGAAGCGACGGTCGAGCTCGCCCACGAAGCGCTCGCACGCGACTGGCCACGGGTGTTGATCTGGCTGGAGCAGCAACGCGATTTCCTCGAATGGCTGCACATGATGCAGGTCGAGGCGGAAGCCTGGCACGCCGGCGGCGAGGCCGACGAGTTGCTGCTGCGCGGCACCTCACTGGACGACGCCGTGCACTTGGCGACACGCCACAGGGCGGAGCTCGGCCATGACGTGCAGCGCTTCATCGACGCCAGCGCGGACCATCGCGACCAGATCAAGGCCCGTCGGGTGCGGGTGCGGTCGGTGCTCGCATCGGTCTTTCTGCTGATCGCCGTCGCAGCGGCGTCCGGCTGGTTCAACTCGGTGCGCAAGGGTTGGGCACTCGAGCAGCGGGCGAGGGAGATCAGCGAAAGCCACCAGGTCCTCGAAAAACAGCGCAATGCCCTGCTCGAGCAACTCAAGTCCCTCGAGGGCGAGCGCAACACCGCCGAAGCCCAGCGCATCGAGGCCGAAGCCCGCCTCGGGGGCCTGCAGGCGTCCCTCGACGAAGCGCTCGCCTCGCTCAGGGACCATTCCGGCGCCACTGCCGACAGCGCCGCCGCGCCCCTGCGCCGTGCGGTCGAGGAAGCCAAGCAGGTGGTCCAGGAGCAGAAGACCTACGTGCGCAAGCGCACGCTGGAAATCGACCGGCAGCAGGGCTTGATCCGCGACATCCTGACCCGGCAACCAACCGCGCCGAAGGCTGGCAATTGACACGGCGGCCGGGCGCCATGGGCCCGGCGCTCAGACGTTGCGGTAGCGGATCGGATTGGCGTTTCCGGGCTTGAAACTGTCGCCCACCGGAATGCTCACCAGCGCCTCGCGCGCCGAATGCGGAGCCACCTCGCCGGTGAACTCCCAGCGCCCCGCCTGCCCGAGTGCGTCGGCCCGGCGGGTGGCGTAGGGCGTCGAACCGGCCTCGTGCCAGGCATCCACCCGATAGGCCTCGCGCACCTCGCCGTCTGCCACGGCCAGGGCATAGCGCACCTTGCGCCGTTTGTCGGCACCGATCCGCCACACCCCGCGCGTCACCTCGTACAGTGCCGCTGCATCCATGTCCGGGCGATAACTGCTGCCGATGTTGATCAGGACCATGGGTTGCAGCGCCGCATCCGGGTCGACGGCCTGCGCGCCCACGGGCCCGGCGTCCTCGGCCGCCGTCGCGGCCCGTCGTCCTGCCGGCGGCTCGCCCTCGACGTCATCGGACGCTGCCGGGCTCGGTGTCGCGGTGTGGGGCGGGGCGGCGGCGTCGACCTCTTCGATCAGGATTCGTGCGAACTCGTCGCCGGAGCCGAAGACGACCCACATGGGCACGCTGAACATGCTGCCGAAGGCGGCCAGCGCGATCGTGCCGACCGACGTCAGCATGGCCATCGTGCCGGCCATGGAGATGCCCAGCCGTTCGTAAGTGTCGCGTTCGTCCCAGCCGATGCGCTTCAGTTCGCGCCCGAGCAACTGCATCGTGCGTGCGGAGAAGGTCGGGTCCATGCTCGCCTGCAGCGCGAGCTGCACCTTGACCGGAGGAAACTCACGGCCTTCCCGGATCTCGAGCAGGCGGGCCGCCCAGGCGCGAAGCCCGCTGCGCTCCTGCTCGCCGGCGCGCGCAATGATGTTTCCCGCCCAGCGGCGGTAGCGTGCTTCCAATGACTCCTGGTTCCACTTCATCCGACCCTCCTGCAGCGCCACGCGGATGCCCGCTTCCGGGAATCCATCGCCGATTCACGACGAGGATCCGACGCGGCCGACGGGGGCAGCATAGTACAGAGTCGGCCGTGGCGGGCGCCGGCGGCACTTCTTCAGCCGCCGGCGGACGGCTGGGACGGCGGCTCGGTTCGATCGCACCGGCGGGGCGGAGCGGTGGGCGGCGCCAGACAGGCGATGCGGTCCGGCGCCGACAAGGGCGCCCCGAAGCTTACGGCCGAATCCCGTACCACGGCACCGACCTCGACGCGACTGATCGCGGTCAATCGCTGGAGGGCATGACGCGCGACATTCAGCGACTGCGGCGCCCCGACCGATCCACAGACGACGAAGACCGGCCGGAAACCGAGGCGTGTGCCGATGGCGACGGGCTCGAAGCCTACGTCCAGCGCGATGCCTTCCAATTGCAGCAAGCTGCCGTCGACCTCGGCGCGCAACCCGTCGCAAGTCGCAAACTCGCTTGCGTCGTCGATCCGAGCGCGCATCACACCCTCGATCCGTCGATACCGTTCGACGATCATCGCGGCCAGCGCGCGCTCGCGATAGTCCACCACGAGCGGGTAGGCGAGCGCACACACGATCACCGCCAGCGCCAGCGCCAGCGCGACCTGCCCGGGGCGGGCATTCACTGGTGATGCTCCTCGAATCGATCGGGCTGGCGACTGCGCCAGACGATGCGCTGATTGCCGAGCCGGGCCTCCAGATCGTAGCTCGTTCCGTCCGCCGGGCGATGGTAGCGGACCAGCCCCGCCAGCACCGGCGAAGGTATGCGCGGCGGCAGCGCACCGGTGCGCAGACGAGACTGTTCCACCGCGGATCGGGATTGTTCGAGCAGGTGCAGCAGATCGGTACGGATCTGTGCCGGCCCGGGCCCTTGCGGCGGCATCGCGAGCCACACCAGCGCCGCCGCCGCACACCAGGCGGCGATGGCCCACACCAGTCGCAGGTGGCCATCGGCGGCGGCGTCGGTACGCCCCTCGTCCATGCCCTGCTGTCGTGCTTCCCGCTCGCGAACGTCCTCGACCAGCATCGAGAATTCGTCGCCCGGCGGGCGCTTGCCTGCCATCCCCCAATCTCCATCGACCGAGCACGCCCATCCGCGCACTTCGCGGATGCCCCACAGGCCTATCGGCTCCAGCACGATGCGCTTGAGCCGCCGAGCCGGGGCCGACACCCCGGCAAACCACACCGGCACTTCCTGGAATACGCCAAAGGCAGCTCGACGGCAAATCCGGAAACGGTTTTTTTCATTGCATTCCAAACAGTTACAATGACACCCGCGTTTCGGCCAGGCAATCCTCAGGCGCGTCGACCGACTCGGACCGCCACCCCGCGCGCGACCACCGCGCCGCCGATACAATGACACGGACGGTCAACGGGACGCGTGGCCCTGGAGGAGGAGAATTCCATGACACCCTTGAATCACATCGAAGCCTGCGTGTTCGATGCCTACGGCACGCTGTTCGACGTGGCCGCTGCCGCCCGCAGCCTCCAGCATCGGCTCGGAGATCAATGGGAGCCGCTGGCCGAACTCTGGCGTGCCAAGCAACTGCAATACACCTGGTTGCGCGGTCTGGGCGGTCGCCATGCGGACTTCTGGCAGGTCACCGGCGACGCCCTGGATTTCGCGCTGGCGACCCTCGGCATCGAAGAGCCGGCATTGCGCGAGCAATTGATGGCGCTCTACCTGCGGCTGGGACACTATCCCGAGGTGCCGGCGACTCTGCGCACGCTGAAGGCTCGGGGTCTGAAGCTCGCGATCCTTTCCAACGGAACGCCGGCCATGCTCTCCGCGGCGGTCGCCAACGCAGGGCTCGACGACATCTTCGATGCCGTGCTGTCGGTCGAAGAGGCCGGGGTCTTCAAACCCCACCCGTCGGTGTACCAACTCGCGGTGGATCGCCTCGGTATCGCCCGCGAGCGGCTCTGCTTCCTGTCGTCGAACGGCTGGGATGCCTACTCCGCCAAGGCATTCGGCTTCTCGGTGCTGTGGTGCAATCGCTTCGGCCAGGCGCCGGAACGGATTCCGTCGACACCGGACGGCGAGATCGAAACCCTCGCGGCCCTGCCCGACCTGCTGCGTTGAACGATGCCGGAAGTCCAGACCCTGCTGGCGTTTCTCGTCGCTTCGGCACTGATTACCGCGGCTCCCGGCCCCGACAACCTGATGGTGTTGTCGCAAAGCCTGTCCCGTGGCCGCAGCGCCGGTCTCGGGCTGGCCGTCGGCTGCGCCCTCGGCTGCCTCACCCACACGCTGTGGGCGACGCTCGGTGTGAGCGCGCTGGTGGCCTCCTCGCCGGCCCTGTTCACCACCCTCAAGCTGGCCGGCGCCGCCTACCTGCTGTGGCTCGGGGTCGGCGCCTTGTCGAGTCGCGGCCCTCGCCGAATCGACGGCGCCGCCCCTCGCCCTCCCGAACCCTGGACACGTTATCTGCGCCGCGGCTTCGTCGCCAACGCCATCAACCCCAAGGTCGCACTGTTCTTCCTCGCCTTCATGCCCCAGTTCGTCGACCCGGGGGCCGGCGGGGCCAGCCTGCAGATGGCCGTGCTCGGCGCTGTCTTCGTCGTGCAGACGATCGTCATCTTCGGCCTCTTTGCGCTGGCGGCGGCGAGGCTCGGCGCGCTGCTTTCGCGTCGGCCCGGGGTCGGCCGCTGGCTCGACCGCTTCACGGGACTGGTCTTCGTCGGACTGGCGGCCCGGCTCGCACTCGACTCGAGCCACTGAGCCCGTGCTGCCGGCGGGCGCCCAATGGATAGAATTCGGCCATGAGACGCGCCTCCGCCACTGCCCTACCCGGCCCCGAACCGACCGAACGCCACGACTGGCAGACCCTCCGTGAGCTGTTGCCCTACCTGTGGGCCTACAAGTTCCGGGTACTGATCGCGCTTGCCTGCCTGCTTGCGGCCAAGGGCGCCAACGTCACCGTACCGATCGTCTTCAAGCAGGTGATCGACCGGCTCGACATCACCCAATCGCAGGCGGTGATCGTCGTGCCGGCTGCGTTGCTGCTGGCCTACGGCGCCCTGCGTTTCTCGACCTCGATGTTCACGGAGTTGCGCGAACTGGTCTTCGCCCGCGTCACCCAGCAGGCAGTCCGGCGGATCTCACTGCAAGTGTTCCGCCACCTGCATTCGATGTCGCTGCGCTTCCACCTGGAGCGCCAGACCGGCGGGCTGACCCGCGACATCGAACGCGGCACCCGGTCGATCGGCTCCCTGATCAGCTACACCCTGTATTCGATATTGCCGACCCTGGTCGAGATCAGCCTCGTGATCGGCATTCTGCTGGTGAACTACGACGCCGTGTTTGCCGCGATCACCGCCTGCGCGCTGCTGCTCTACATCGTCTTCACGGTGACCGTCACCAACTGGCGCACGGCGCTGCGTCGCGCCGCCAACGAACTGGATTCGGCGGCGAACGCACGGGCGATCGACAGCCTGATCAACTTCGAGACGGTCAAGTACTTCAACAACGAGAACTTCGAGGCCGAACGCTACGACGAACAACTGAAGAAATGGATTGCCGCCCAGATCCGCAACCAGACCTCGTTGTCCGCCCTCAACGCCGGCCAGGCGCTGATCATCGCGGTCACCGTCACGCTGATGATGTGGCAGGCGTCGGACCGGGTGGCGAGCGGCGAAATGAGTCTCGGCGATATCGTCATGGTCAACGCCTTTCTTCTTCAGCTCTACATCCCGCTGAACTTCCTCGGCGTACTCTACCGCGAGATCCGCCAGGCGCTGACCGACATCGAGCGCATGTTCGGGTTGATGCACGCCCATCGCGAGGTGGCCGACGCCGATGACGCCCGAGCGCTCGAACCCGGTCTCGTTCCGGTACGCTTCGAGCATGTCGATTTCGGCTACGATCCGCGCCGTCAGATCCTGTTCGACGTCGATTTCGATATTCCGGCGGGGCGTACGGTGGCCGTCGTCGGCCACTCCGGCTCCGGCAAGTCGACCCTCGCCCGACTGCTCTATCGCTTCTACGATGTCGGCGGCGGCGCGATCCGCGTAGCCGGCCACGACATCCGCGAACTGACCCAGTCCAGCCTGAGGGCTACGATCGCGATCGTTCCCCAGGACACCGTCCTGTTCAACGACAGCCTGTTCTACAATATCCAGTACGGCCGGCCCGATGCGGGCCGCGATGAAGTCGAGGCGGCCGCCCGCGCGGCCCAGCTCACGGACTTCGTCGCCCGCCTGCCCGACGGCTTCGAGACACGCGTCGGCGAGCGCGGACTCAAGCTTTCGGGCGGCGAGAAGCAGCGGGTGGCGATCGCCCGGGCGCTGCT
This sequence comes from Rhodocyclaceae bacterium, assembly GCA_020445785.1. Lineage (GTDB taxonomy): Bacteria > Pseudomonadota > Gammaproteobacteria > Burkholderiales > Rhodocyclaceae > Cognatazoarcus. Next base: position 29,806 of record JAGRFZ010000002.1, on the reverse strand, counting down.
CAAGAACCCGTCGATCCTGATCTTCGACGAAGCCACTTCGGCACTGGACTCCAAGACCGAAAAGGCGATCCAGGCGCAGATCGACCTGGCCGCCAGCGGACGCACCGCGCTGGTCATCGCCCACCGGTTGTCCACCGTGATGAATGCGGACCGGATCATCGTGCTCGACGAGGGACGGATCGTCGAACAAGGGCAGCACGACGAGTTACTCGCCCAAGGCGGCGCCTACGCCCGGATGTGGGCACTGCAAAAACAGGACGAAGTGGACGCCGCGCAGCAGGAGGCCCGCTAGATTTCCACGGCCTCCCGGACGACGGTCCCGTCGCGTGCCGCGTCGGGACCGGTGCGGGACATGCCCGGCTTACTTGCTTGATGCGTCAGGTACCCCGCCGACGCATGCGGAAGACTCCCGCCAAGGCAAGGCCGGCCAACGCCAAGGAACTCGGTTCCGGAACGCTGGGGATGTTCGAACCGCCACATCCTGGCTGGCCCGGCAAGCAGGGCGTCGCCGTAATCGACTGCAGCTTGAAGTAATCTGATGCGCCGGCATAACCCGAGCCGAACGCACCACCCGCAGCGGCCAGCATCCAGTAGCTGGAATTCACTGCCGTTCCGGTGCTTTGGTTGGTCCCCTGCGCAACGTTGCTGTATTCACTGATCAGCGACCACCCGTTCGAGAGTAGGTCGGTGTAGCTGTGACCGAGCGGATCGTAGTAGCTGTTGCCGGTGAACGCGAGCAGCGCGACATCCGCCCGGCTGCCGAGCAGCGTCGCCCCACTGTATTCCCGTGCCCAACCGAGACTGAACCCCGACAGATTCACCGCCCCGCCGGAAAACGACAGCAGCAATGAATCCTGGTGCGTATCGTTGTCCACCGCGTGATTCGGTGAGCTGCCTATCGGCACTGTTCCGTCGTCGGAAACGTCCTGATTGATGTTGCCGAGGACACTGGAGCCATCGCGCCAGACATACGCGCTGGCCAGCGCACCGCCGGCCGCCGTATCCGACAGGGCGGAGACCGTGAGATTGTTGGTCGTACGCGTATTGCCGTAGCTGGTGCCGGTCGCCGTACTGCCGATGCCGAAGGTATAGGTTGCGGCGCCCGCGCCCCCGGCGATAAGCGTCAAGCCAAGCGCGAGACTGAGATTGGACAGGATTTTCATGTGGGCACTCCTACAGGTGACAAGGCGGCACGAGCACGTATCGGGCCACCCGCTGAAACATTCAATTACATCAATCGCTTGACAAGTAGATATTCGCAAAAATCAGCCTTTTGTAAGATCGCTCGACACTATTCGGTGAGGCTGGCAAGCAGTGATTCGGCTTCGCCGGCGCCGGGGAAATCCGCCCCGAGCTCCAGGGCCTTACGCAATTCGACCTCGGCCTCCCGGGTCCGGCCGAGTCTGGCCAGTGCGAAACCCAGATGCCAGCGCACCTCCGCGTTGCCCGGCAACCGGAGCTTTGCATCTCGCAGGTATCTCAACCCACCCTCGACCTCTCGATTCAGCACCAGCATCCAGCCCAGGGTATCCAGCACCAGCGGATCCTGGCCCGCGAGCGCATGCGCCGTTCGCGCCGTCGAGAGCGCTTGGCCGAACTGCCCGAGTTCGGCATGACTGATCGCCAGATTGTTCAGCACGCCAGCGTGTTCCGGCAGCGCCCCGAGCAAGGACTCCCAGAGACTCTTCGCGGTCTGCCAGTCCCCTTGGCGCATCGCCAGTTCGCCCCGTGCGACACGCACGGAAATCTCGTCGGGATGCTTGGCAATCCATTCGTCCATCAGCTTGGCGGCCTGTGCCCCGCTCCCGGCTCGCAGCAATGTGTCGGCAAGGATGCCGAGGTTCGCTGCATCGGAGTGCCGATCGAACAGTGCCTTGGCGGTCGCAACCTCCTGCGACCGATTCCCCCTCGCACGGGCAATCTCGAATCCCAGGCGCAGCGCAGGCAACTCTGCCCCGGAGACCTTCCGGAGTCCCGCGAGATGCCTGTCCGCCCGCTTCCAGTCCTGCCTGGCGACGGCAATTGCGCCGGCCAACTCGATCGTTTGCGGCTCGCCCGCCGCCCTGGCCTCGGCCTGGCTCAGGTTGTATGCGGCTGCAGCCACGTCGCCTGCCTCCAGGTTCAGCCAGCCAACCCGAACCTGGCGCCCCGCGTCGAATTCCGCCAGACGTGTCATGTCCCGATAGGTCCGGGCCGCCGCATCTCGGTCGCCCGCAGCCAACTGGACGTGGGCGAGAAACCCGAGTACGTCGAAGTTGTCCGGGATGCGCAGCGCGATGTCCCTTGCCACCACCAGCGCTTCTCCCCGCCGTCGGTCCTGGAGGTAGAGGCGGGCGAGCAGTTCAGCTGTGCGAAAATCGCCCGGTTCCGAATCGCGTGCGTGTTTCAGTGCCTCGATGGCCGCATCGGAGCGACGCTGGGCGATTTCGATTCGCGCCAGTTCGTACAGGGCGTTGGCATCGCCGGGTCTCGCCTTCAGCAGGGTCGAAATGGCGAGACGCGCATCGTCCAGCTTCCGCTCGGCGATGTCGAGCCGAGCCAGATTCAGCCGCGGCGGGGTCAGTTCCGGCGCCAATTGGATCGCCCGCACGTATGCCTGCCGGGCCCTTTCCTCGCGGCCCGATGCTGCGGCGATGGCACCGAGCATGTTCCACGCCGCCGCGCTCTGCGGGTGCCGCGACGCAATGTCCTCCATCAGCGCCATCGCTTGCGTGTTCTCGCCTCGACGAGCATGGAGCGTTGCCAGCAGGAATCCCGCGCCCTGGTCATCGGGGCGAGCCGCGAAGGAATGCGCGATGTCCTCGATACCGAGTTCCATGTCTCCGGCCGCGACCCGGCTCTGACCGCGCGCCTTGAGCACGGACGGATCACCGATCCGATGCGAGGCGCGCTCCAGCAGCGCCAACGCACGTTCGGGTCTGCCGAGGCTCAGGTAGGCGCGTCCCGCAAGATATTGCGCCGTCGGATCGTTCGGCGTCAGCCGAAGGACCGGCTCGACAGTCGCGAGCGCCAGAGCAGGGTCGCCGGCATCGAGTTGGATCGATGCCAGCAATTTTCGAGCGCCGCCATGCCCTGGCCGCTTTCGAAGCAACGTCTCGAGCAAGGAAGTCGCTTTCGAGGGGGACGCCAGCGCATGGTTTGCAAGCGCGCCGAGCATCAGATATTGCGGGCGCCGTTCCAGCCACTCGGCAGGCAGGGCGGCAATCAGATCGCGCACCTCCTGCAAGGCGACGCGAGACGCTTCGACCCGGCCTCCCCGATCCGCAATCAGGGCCCGGAGGTAGGCGGCCCGCGGCTCTCCGGGAGCCTCGGACCGCAACCAGTCCAGTTCCGCTGCAGCTTCGGCATCACGGTCGAGGTCCACCAACAGGCCTGCGCGCGCGACCCGCACATTGACATCGCCGGGCAGCAGGGCCAACGCCTGACCGTAGTCGCCCACCGCACCCGAAAGATCGCCCAAGGCATGTTTGGCAGACCCCAGCGCATTCCAGGCTGCGGCGCTGGTGGCGTCCACCTCGATCCCTTGGCGAGCAATCGTCAGCGCCTCGGCAACCCGGCCCTCGTCGATGAGAATCGCGGCCTGGATGGCCAACGGCTCCGCGCTTTCCGGTGCCAGGGTCTGCGCTCTCGAAATGGTCGCAAGACCGTCCGCCGAGCGCCCGACACGGGCCAGTGCCACCGCCCGCAAGCCCAGGACCTCAGCGGTGACCGCGCGGGGCAAGCCGTCTTCCGGCAGCATCTCCAAGGCCTCTTGCGGCCGCTCGAGGTCCAGCAGCAGGCGGCCGTACGGAATCGCAATTTCACCGATGTCGACACCGAGCCTGCGTGCGTCGCGGAAGGCCACCTCGGCAGCGGCATGCTTTGAATCGCGAAGCAGCGCCTTGCCCAGTAGGACGTGCGCGGAAAGCATCCGGCGGTCTTGCTGCAGTGCGTTCTGCAGCTGAATGACTGCCTCCCGGATTTCGCCCCGCTCGAAGCGTCGAAGCCCGTCCTCGAAATAGCGAGACGCTGCCGCCGGATCGCCGGCGAGCGCGACGGACATGCCCACCGCGGCGACGGCCAGGGCACACAGGGTGTTTGTCAGCGAGCGATTCATCGTCAAAGGAAAGAGCACAGGTGTGCGAACGAGTATATTTGGCGCGTTGCTTACGCCTACGTGACATCTGCGGCACCGAGGCAGGTCACGCGCGTGAGCGTTGTCACGCATGGCCCACGGCATTGCGCCGAACAGCGAGAGAGAGGAAGTTGCGTCGTGAAGGAATGGCTGAAGGAAGCTTTGGCTGCCGGGAACATCGTGCCAGCCGCCGAACGCTGGATACTCGAAATCTTCATCGTGATCTTTGCCGCCCTGCTGGCCAAGATGCTGCTCGGAAGATTCTTCAATCACCTGGCCCAGCGCTTCGAGAAAACCGACAACCCTTGGGACGACACATTGCTGGACGCCGCCCGCAGACCGGCCGGCTTCCTGGTGTGGGCGATGGGTCTGTTCTGGTCGCTGGAGATCGTTCGGCAACAGTCCGATTCGAATCTGTTCGAAGTCATCGAGCCGGCCCGGCGGGTCGTCGTGATCGGGCTGCTGGCGTGGTTCCTGGTGCGGCTCATTCGCGGCACCGAGGAAGTACTGGTGACCGCGCGGCCCGGCAAGAAGCCGATGGACCACACCACGGCGAGGGCCATCGGCAAGCTGTTGCGCGCGTCGACCATGATCACTGCGGCACTGGTCGTGCTGCAGACGCTGGGCTTCTCGATCTCCGGCGTGCTGGCCTTCGGCGGCATCGGCGGCATCGCCGTGGGCTTCGCGGCGAAGGACATGCTGGCCAATTTCTTCGGTGCGATGGTGGTGTATCTGGACCGCCCGTTCGTGGTCGGCGACTGGATCCGTTCTCCCGACCAGGAAATCGAAGGCACCGTCGAGGACATCGGCTGGCGCGTGACCCGCATCCGCACCTTCGACCAACGTCCCCTCTACGTCCCGAACGCGACCTTCCTCAGCATTTCGGTCGAGAATCCTTCACGGATGAAGAACCGTCGCATCTATGAAACCATCGGCATCCGTTATGCCGACATCGAAGCGATGCCGTCGATCGTGCGCGACGTCACCGAGATGCTGCATGGCCATCCGGAACTGGAGACGCATTCCCGTACCCTGATCGTCAACTTCAACAGCTACGGGCCATCCTCCCTGGATTTCTTCATCTACACCTTCACCAAGACCACCCAATGGGTAAAGTTCCACGAGATCAAGCAGGACGTGCTGCTGCAGGTCTACGAGATCATCCGCCGGCACGGGGCGGACATCGCCTTCCCCACGACCACGGTCCATTTCGGCGACCCACTGCAACTCGCGCGCAAGCCTGCCGACGCATCGTCGTGACGTCGGCAGGCGGATCGACCGACCGCCCCTCAAGGAGCGCATGAACGGATGGCCGAACACGCCGCCCTGCCGTACCTGAGCGAGACCATCCTCTTCCTGGTGCTGGCGGGCGTGCTGATCCCCTTGCTCGAGAAGCGCTCGATCAACCCGGTGCTGGGTTTCCTCGCAGTGGGCACGGTGGTCGGACCGTACGGCCTGGGCGCACTGGCTGCCGACTACCCGGCGCTTGCCCACGTCAGCTTCACCCGCAGCGACCACGTCGCCACTTTCGCCGAACTCGGTGTGGTGTTCCTGATGTTCACGATCGGCCTGGAAATGTCGGTGGAGCGGCTGTGGGCCATGCGGCGCCAGGTATTCGGCGGCGGCGGCGCCCAGGTACTGTTGTCCACCGCGCTGATCACCGGGATCGCCGCCGCCTGGGGACATTCGTCCGAGGCCGCAGTGATCCTCGGCCTGGTGCTGGCCTTTTCCTCCACTGCGGTCGTGATGCAGCTACTGAGCCAGCGGCGCGATCTCGGCACGCCTCTCGGGCGGGCCAGCTTTTCGATCCTGCTGTTCCAGGATCTGGCGGTGGTGCCGCTGCTGGTGTTGATCGGCATCATGGGCCAAAGAGCTCCGGCAGAAGGCTTTCTCGTCCTGCTGGCGGGCGCCGCCATCAAGGGCGTGCTGACGGTTGCCGCGATCTACCTGCTCGGCCGCCGCGTGGTACGCCCGATGTTCGGCCACTTGGCCAGCACGCGCGCACCGGACACCTTCACCGCCCTGACGCTGCTCGCCAGCCTCGGCGTCGCGGCATTGACCTGGGCGGCCGGATTGTCGATGGCGATGGGCGCGATGCTGGCCGGACTGATCATCGCCGAAACCGAGTTCCGACATGAAGTGGAAGTCACCATCGAGCCCTTCAAGGGCCTGCTGATGGGTCTCTTCTTCATGTCGGTGGGGATGGGCATCGATCTTCGCGCCCTGCTCGAGCACCCGTTGATGGTGCCCCTTTCAGTGGCCGGGCTGATGCTGCTCAAGGGCGTGATCCTGTTCGTGCTGCTGCGCGCCATGGGCTTGTCCTGGGGACGCGCCACCGAAGGCGGCATTCTGTTGTCGCAAGGCGGCGAATTCGCCTTCATCGTGATCGGCGTCGCCATGCATACGGCGTTGCTGCCGGAACCGATCGGCCACTTCATGCTGCTGGTGGTCGGCCTGTCGATGCTGGCCACGCCACTCGCCAGCCGCGTCGGCCGTCGCCTGGGAGATCGCATCGATGCCCACCTGGGCCGGCACGACACCGTCGAAGAGGTCGGCAGCGACCAGATCGAGGGCCACGTCATCGTTGCCGGCTGCGGTCGCGTCGGCGAAATGATCGGGCAGATTCTCGCCCGACACCGGGTTCGCCATCTGGCCCTCGACAGCGATGCCAAGCTGGTGGAGCGCCTGCGCAAGCGTGGCGTCGACGCCTATTTCGGCGACGCCAGCCGACCCGAGCTGTTGCGGCGGCTCGCCCTCGACCGGGCACGTGCGGTGATCTTGACCTTGGGCGACGAAGCGGCGGTCAGCCGGGCCGTCGGCGGCATTCGCCGGCTCGCGCCGGAGGTCTGCATCGTTGCCCGCAGCCGCGACGAAGCCCATGCCATGGCGCTCAGGCACGCCGGAGCCGATGCCGTGATCCCCGAGACACTGGAGACCGGGCTGCAGCTGGCCGGCGCGACGCTGGCTCGGCTCGGTCTGGCCGAGGAAGATATCCGCCAGTCGCTCGACCAGGAGCGTCTCCTGCGCATCGAGCGGGTGCATGAACCGCTGCCCATCGCAGCCGCATCGCGCCCGGAAGCAGGGCCGGAGGAGCACACGAGATGACCAAGCCACGGATTCTTCTGATCGCCACCGGCGGCACCATTGCAGGCGTCGCTGGCGACCCCCTGGAGCCGAGCCGCTATCGGGCGGGCAGCCTGGATGCCGACGCGCTGCTCAAGGGCGTGCCACAAATCGCCCGCCTGGCCGACATCCGCGTGTGCCAACCCTTCAACCTCGACAGCAGCGACCTCGGCCCGGAGCATTGGCTGCGGATCGCTCGCGAGGTCGCGGACGCGATGGCCGACGGGAGCGTGGCCGGTGTGGTCGTGACCCATGGCACCGACACCCTCGAAGAGACGGCGTTTCTCCTCGATCGTCTGATCGAACCGAGCAAGCCGCTGGTGATGACCTGCGCGATGCGGCCGGCCAACGCGCTGTCGGCCGACGGTCCGTCCAATCTGCTGCGATCGGTCGAGGCGGCACTGACCCCGACCGTCGGTTCCCTGGGCACCGTCGTCGTCGCCAACGAGCACATCCACGCCGCGGCATGGCTGCGCAAGGGCGACACGCAGGCCCTCGACGCCTTCGATCATGTGGCTTCCCGCATCGGCCGCTGCGGACCGGTCCAGATCGATGCCCGACCGCAGCTTCCGGCACGAGCCCCCGAGCTTCTTGCGACGCTGGACCGGCTACCACGCGTGGACGTGCTGTGGGTGGGCGCGGGCAGCGATGCCGACCTGCTGCGGGCATCCCTGGACCGGGGCGCCCGCGGCGTGGTACTGGCACTGCCCGGCAACGGCACCCTACCCGCGGCCTGGCGGGACGCGGTCGCCGAAGCCCTCGCATGCCATGTGCCGGTGGTACGGGCCAGCCGCTGCTGCACCGGTACCGTCGGCGCCGGTCCGGCCGATACGGCACAGTCGTTCGCCGCCGGGCGGCTGGGACCGGCACAGGCCAGAATCGCGCTGATGCTGGCGATCTCGGCGGCATTGCCGGCAAGGCACTTCTTCCCTTGACCGCTGCGGCAGTGCCCGCGAAATCGCCACCGTCGAAATTATTTACACCTCGGCCGGCCGGCGCCGGCCGACGGCGCGCGCGTCCCACACCATGAAAAATTTCACAATCCGCCGAAACGCAAGCTGCAGTGCGAGTCTTCCCGCGGCAGCCCACGTGTCGGAGATTCCGCGAAAGTAAATCTGGCATACACCATGCTTGATCCGAATCAAAGGCGGGATCACTCGCCAATTGCGCGGAGCACAACAATGAAGCATCTGTTTCGGACAACAATAATTGCTGCGACGCTGGCCGCCGCCAGCGCCCCCCACGCAGCGACGGTCGACCTGACCGGTGCCGGTTTCGTCACCTACGGCGACGCCCAGTCCTATTCGCTGCCGGCCAACGGCCTGGAAGTCATGGCGGGGCCGGGCCAGATCGACATCTTCACCAAGCTCGGACTCGGCGCCAACGGTCAGCTGGGCAACAATACCCCGGGCATGGACGACGCCTACGACACACCGCAGGCGAATCCAATCGACGGATTCCGGATGAGTGCCGGCAACGAACCGAACGGCGTCGAAGGCTCCTGGGATCGCGAGGCCTGGTGGGATACCACCCTCAGCGCCCTCGACACCTCCCTCGATCTCACCGCGAACTCGATCGTGTTCTTCTTCGCCAACAACGAGACCGGCGGCGCGGGGACCGACAACCTCGCCGCGTGGGCACGCCTCGAGTTGACGCGCATCAGCGACGGGGCCTCACTGGGCTTCTTCGAGTTCACGAACGACCAGAACCACGACGGCAGTTCGGACTATGGCCCCCCGATCCCCGGTTCCGACAGCGGCATCCCGCTCGGCGACGTCACCGCCTTCACCTCGCTGCAGCAGGATCCGGTGCTGGCCGACTTCGTCCAGTCGGGCGGCGAGATCTGTACCGACATCAACGGTTTCATCGTCGATTGTGCCGGACCGGGCGTCGAGAATGTCTTCGAGCACAACCTCGGCGGCGACCGCGCAGCCTACGCCCTGGTGCTGCCGGAGTTGGACGCCCTGATTGCCGGGCTGGTGGATGGCGGCGCCGATCTCTCCGACTACGCCTTGCACGTGGAGTATCGCCTGGGCTGTGGCCCCGAGGATGCGTTCCCGGAGGTCATCGGCCAAGGAGGAACGATCTGCGATCCGAACTACGCCCTGAACGGCGGCGACGAGAAGGTGTTCCTCGGCACCCAATTGCGCGACGTCACGGTGGGTGTGCCCGAGCCGGCCAGCCTGTTGTTGGCCGCCACGGCACTGTTGGCCGTGGCCACGGTACGCCGTCGTCGCCAGGACCGCATCTGACGTAACCGAGCCACCGCCCGAATCCGGGCCCGGCCGGCGCTAGGAAACGCACGACAAGACGCCGGCCGGAGGCCGGCGTCTTGTCGTTTCCGCCCAGGAATGCGAGGCCTGCCCGGTGGCCGGAAGCGCTCAGAGGCCCGGGTCGCTGCCACCGCCAGCCAGGGCAAGTTCCACCATCCGCCGCGGCAGGTGCGGCGCGAACAATTCGATGAAGGCGTAGACGTAACCCCGCAACCAGGCATTCCTGAGAATGCCGATGCGAGTCGTGCTGGTCTCGAACAGGTGGGCCGCGTCGAGCATGCCGAGGTTGTTGTCGCCGCGGGCATCGAACGCCATCCGCGCGACGATCCCGATCCCCAGTCCCATGCCTACGTAGGTCTTGATCACGTCCGAGTCGATCGCGGTCAGCACCACGTTCGGCTTCAGCCCGCGACCGAGGAAGGCCTTGTTGATCTGGCTGCGACCGGTGAACGCCGAATCGTAGGTAATCACCGGCCAACGCGCGATCTCCTCCAGCGTGAGCGGCTTGGTCTGCAGGATCGGATGCTTCAGCGGCGCGATCACGCAGCGATTCCATTGGTAGCACGGCAGCATCACGAGATCATCGTAGTCGGCGATCGCCTCGGTCGCGATCGCCACGTCGGCTTCGCCGGACAGCACCATTTCGCAGACCTGGCGGGGGCTGCCCTGATGCAGTTCGAGACGGACCTCGGGATAGCGCTTGAGAAACTCCCGGACCACCGCAGGCAGCGCGTAGCGAGCCTGGGTATGAGTAGTCGCGATCGACAGCCTGCCGCGCGTCTCGTTGGTGAATTCCTCGCCCACCTGGCGCAGGTTGTCCACGTCGCGCAGCACCCGCTCGGCAATCGCGATGACCTGGCCGCCGGGCTCGGTCAGCCCGATCAGGCGCTTGCCGTGGCGCGCGAAGATCTCGACCCCCAGCTCCTCCTCCAGCAGCCGGATCTGCTTCGACACTCCGGGCTGCGAGGTGAACAGACTCTCCGCCGCCTCGGACACGCTGAACCCGTTGCGGGCCACCTCGAAGACATAGCGCAACTGCTGAAGATTCACGGGACCTCCCGGCGCGACCCAGGCTGCAAGCCGCCAAATAACTTTTGGTTCTTAGAGTTTAACTCCTACCCACTTTTCCGATCTATGGTTGCACCGTACGATGCAACGCACAACAGCAATAGGGCATTCCATGGAATTCGCGTACACAGTGGCCGGTTTCGCAGTCGGCGCCATCGTCGGACTCACCGGTGTCGGTGGCGGTTCGCTGATGACGCCGCTGCTGGTGCTGATGTTCGGAATCCATCCGTCGGTGGCGGTCGGCACCGACCTGCTCTACGCCGCGATCACCAAGGCCGGCGGCACGCTCGCGCATGGCCTCAAGGGCACCGTAGACTGGCGTGTCACGCGACGCCTCGCCAGCGGCAGCATCCCTGCTTCGCTGCTCACCCTGTACCTGGTCGGCACCCACGCCCCGGGCGGCATCGAGGGAGCGTCGGGCATCATCAAGGTGGCGCTGGGCATCGCACTGGTACTGACCGCAATCGCGATCATCTTTCGTCGGCGCATTCAGCAGTACGCAGTTCGTCGCTTCGGCGAAAATCCGAATCCGCGGCGAATCGCGGCACTCACCGTGTTGACCGGCGCAGTGCTCGGCGTACTGGTCTCGATTTCCTCGGTCGGCGCGGGCGCCCTCGGCGTGACCGCACTGATCTTCCTGTATCCGGCGATGCCGGCGCTGCGCATCGTCGGCAGCGACATCGCCCATGCCGTGCCACTGACTGCCGTGGCCGGTTTGGGTCACTGGTGGCTGGGCAGCGTGGATTGGGCCTTGCTGGGCAGTCTGATCATCGGATCCCTGCCGGGGATCTGGCTCGGCAGCCACGTCTCGACCAAGATTCCCGACCGCATCCTGCGCCCGATTCTGGCCACCATGCTGGTACTCGTCGGCGCCAAGCTGATCGCCCACTGAGCGCGCCCCGTCGCGCCTCCCAACGCCGTAAAGACAGAGAGAGATTTTCATCATGTATCGCTACGACGCCTTCGACCAGCGCATCGTGGATGAGCGCGTGGCGCAGTTCCGCGACCAGACCAGCCGCTACCTGGCCGGTGAGTTGAGCGAGGACGAATACCGTCCGCTGCGCCTGCAGAACGGCCTGTACATCCAGAAGCAGGCACCGATGCTGCGCATCGCCGTGCCCTACGGCCTGCTGAACTCCCGACAGTTGCGTCGGCTGGCCCACATCGCCCGCAGCTACGACAAGGGCTACGGCCACTTCAGCACGCGCCAGAACCTGCAGTTCAATTGGCCGGCACTCGAAGACGTGCCGCGAATCCTCGAGGAACTGGCCGAAGTCGAGATGCACGCCATCCAGACCTCGGGTAACTGCATCCGCAACTTCACCTCCGACCCCTTCGCCGGCGTGGCCGGCGACGAGCGCATCGACCCGCGCCCCTGGGCCGAGATCCTGCGCCAGTGGGCCACCTTTCATCCGGAATTCGCTTACCTTCCGCGCAAGTTCAAGATCGCGGTCAACGGCGCCGAAGAGGATCGCGCCGTCATCCAGTGCCACGACATCGGACTCGATCTGGTGCGCGACGCGGCGGGCGAGGTCGGCTTCCGCGTGCTCGTGGGCGGCGGCCTCGGCCGTACGCCGGTGATCGGCAAGGAGATCGCACCCTTCGTACCGTGGCGCGACATCATCACCTACTGCGAGGCCATCCTGCGGGTCTATAACCGTTTCGGCCGGCGCGACAACATGTACAAGGCGCGGATCAAGATCCTGGTCAACGCACTCGGCATCGAAGCCTTCCGCGCGCAGGTCGAAGAGGAGTGGCGACACAGCCGCGGAGGACCGTCTACGCTGACCGAAACCGAGGTGGCGCGCGTGGCCGCCCACTTCGTCGACCCCGACTACCGCACGCTGCCGGGCGACGATACCGGCTATCGGGCCCAACTCGTTCAGGACAAGGCCTTTGCCGCTTGGGCCAAGCGCAACGTACGCGCCCACAAGCAGCCGGGCTATGCGTCGGTGATGCTGTCCTTGAAGAAGACCGGCATCGCACCGGGCGACATCACCGACACCCAGCTCGACCTGGTCGCCGACCTGGCAGACCGCTTCAGCTTCGGCGAAGCACGGGCGACCCATGAGCAGAACCTGGTGCTGGCCGACGTCGAGCAATCGCGGCTCAAGGAACTGTGGCAACTGCTGCGCGCGGCCGGTCTGGCGACCCCGAATATCGGCCTGCTCACCGACATGATCTGCTGTCCGGGAGGTGATTTCTGCAACCTGGCGAATGCCAAGTCGATTCCGGTCGCCGAGGCGATTCAGCAGCGATTCGACGATCTCGACTACCTGCACGATATCGGCGAACTCGAAATCAACATCTCCGGCTGCATGAACGCCTGCGGCCATCACCACGTCGGCCACATCGGCATCCTCGGCGTCGACAAGAAGGGTGAGGAGTGGTACCAGATCACGGTCGGTGGTGCCCAGGGCAACGACGCTTCGCTCGGCAAGGTGATCGGGCCTTCCTTCGCCCGGGTCGAGGTCCCGGACGTGATCGAGCGTCTGATCGAAACCTATTTGGATAACCGCTTCGAAGACGAGCGCTTCATCGACACCGCCCGCCGGATCGGCATCGAGCCATTCAAGACCCGGGTCTATGCGCAGCGCGAAGCAAACAGGAAGGTGGCCAATGCCTAAGTTGATCGTCCATGGACAGATTCGCAACGACGACTGGCAGGTGGTGCCGGCCCAGGCCACGGAGCTGCCGAACGGCAAGCTGATCGTGCCGCTCGCCTTGTGGCGCGAGGCGGCGACGCGCCTCGCCGGCCGCGGGCCGCTCGGTGTCTGGCTGCAGCCCGACGACGATCCGGCCGAGATCGCCGACGCCCTGCCGTCGCTGGCGGTGGTGGCGGTCGATTTCCCGAAATTCGCCGACGGCCGCGGCTATTCGACCGCCGCATTGCTGCGCACCCGCTACGGCTACCAGGGCGAGCTGCGGGCGATCGGCGAAGTGTTGCGCGACCAGTTCTTTTACCTCACCCGCTGCGGCTTCGACGCGCTGCAGCCGCCCGAGGGGCGCTACACCGACGCGCAACTCGAGGCCGCGTTGGCCAGCCTGGCCGACTTCTCCGAGCCCTACCAGGGTGCGATCGACCGACCCGAGCCGGTGTGGCGCCGCCACGCACGAGGAGGGCTTGCGGCATGAACGGCACCGTTTCGATGCTGCGCCCGACAGGTGGCAATCCGGCCACCCGACCAGAACTGACCGACGAACTGCGTCGCGCCGTCGAGGAGCGAGCCGCTGCCGCGCGCGAACAGCTCGCTGCGGCGGTCGCGGAGTTCGGCGGCGAGGGTGAGGTCACTTTCGCCAACAGCTTCGGCGCCGAAGACATGGTGCTGACCGAGTTGATCCTGCGCCTCGGCCTGCCGATCGAGATCTTCACCCTCGACACCGGGCGCCTGCCTGCCGAAACCTACGACCTGATGGCGACCGTCGAAAAGCACTTCGAGGCCCGCCTCAAGATCTACTTTCCCGACACCGCCGCCGTCGAGGAATACGTCCGCAGCGAAGGCATCAACGCCTTCTACGAGTCGATCGACCTGCGCAAGCGCTGCTGCCAGATCCGCAAGGTCGAGCCACTCCGGCGCGCACTGGCCGGCAAGAAAGCCTGGATCACCGGTCTGCGGGCGGCCCAGTCGACAACCCGCGTCGGCCTGCCGCTGCGCGAAGCCGACGAGACGCACGGCCTGGTCAAGCTCAACCCGCTGTCGGATTGGAGCGAACAGGAAGTCTGGGGCTTCATCCGCATCCACGACGTGCCCTACAGCGCGCTCCATGACCAGTTCTACCCCAGCATCGGCTGCGCCCCGTGCACACGGGCGATCGCCGTCGGCGAGGACGTGCGCGCCGGACGCTGGTGGTGGGAGGACCCGACACTCAAGGAGTGCGGCCTGCACGTCAAGAGCTGAGCCGGCGCCAACGCCGGTGCGCGGAGGGCTGCGGCGGCGCAGCCCTTTTTCTTGCCATCTGCCCAGGCGCGCTACCATCGCCGCACCTCGATTGCGGCCAGAACGATGACACCCGATGAACCGAGGGCCATGCTGGCGCGTGCCCACGATGCCCGCGAGCCCCTGCTCGAACGCCTTCAACAAGAGGGAACCGACTGCTATCGCCTGTTCCACGGGACCGTCGAGGGCTGGCCCGGCGTCACCCTCGACCGCTACGGGGCGCTGGCCCTGCTACAGAGCTTCCACGCCCCAGTCGACTCCGCGGCCGTGGACGCGGTAGGTGCCTTCGTGGACGACCTGCACCCTGGCATGCCGTTGATCTACAACGATCGCAGCGGCCGTGGATCCCGGGTCTCGAACCCGTTGCCCGAAGCCCTTTGCGCGCCGGCCCACGAGCTCCGGACGATCCACGAACACGGCGTGCGCTTTCGCTTCCAGGCACGCCACGCAGGGCAGGACCCGTGGCTGTTCCTGGATCTGCGTGCTGCCCGCCGCCGGATCATGGCCGAGGCGGCTGGACGTTCGGTGCTGAACCTCTTTTCCTACACCTGCGGCATCGGCACCGCCGCAGCCCGTGCCGGCGCCACCTTCGTCATGAACGTGGACTTCGCCGAATCCGCATTGCGCGTCGGCAAGGACAACGCACGGCTCAACGAGCTGGCCCATCGACCACGCTTCGTCCAGAGCGACTTCTTCCCGGCGGTGCGCCAACTCGCCGGGATCGGTCAGCCTCAAACGGTGCGGGGCAAGCGCCTGCCGCCTTTTCCGGCGCTGGCGCCACGACGCTTCGACCTGGTGTTCCTCGACCCACCCCGCTATGCGAAAAGCCCGTTCGGTGTCGTGGACCTGGTGCGCGACTACCCGGCGCTGTTCAAGCCTGCCCTGCTGGCCACGGCCGAGGGCGGTACGCTGGTGTGCTGCAACAACGTCGCCGAGGCGGGAGCCGAGGCCTGGCTCGAACAGCTTCGGCGATCGGCCGCCAAGACCGGCCGATCGATCCGGGAGGCCGAATGGATCGCGCCGGACCCGGACTTCCCGAGCTTCGACGCCCGGCCACCACTCAAGACCGTCATCCTTCGTGTCTGAGCGCGGGCTTGCCTCGCGGCCGTCCGGGTGGCCACAATGCCTCCAGCGTGCCCGAACGAGGCGCCACGCGACGACCAGAACCGGGAGGAGAGACCATGTCGTGCTGCCACCACTACGCCCTCGCCGAGGGTGGAGACGCCGCATTCGCGGTCGATGTGTCTGCGATCACCTTCGGCGCCGGCTGCCTGCGGGAAGCGGGCGATCATGCTGCCAGCCTCGGCATGCGCCGGGTCGCGCTGTTCACGGACCCACGACTGGCCGCGCTGGAGCACCTGGCCGTGGTCCGGGATTCCCTGGCCGGGGCCGGCCTCGACGTCGTGGTGTATGACCAGGTCCAGGTCGAACCGACCGACCGCTCCTTCCTCGACGCCGCCCGCTTCGCCGGCGAAGGACGATTCGACGGCTTCGTCTCGCTCGGCGGCGGTTCGGTCATCGACACCGCCAAAGCGGCCAATCTGTATGCCACCTATCCGGCGGACTTCGCGGCTTACGTCAATGCCCCGATCGGCGAGGCCCGCGCCGTTCCCGGTCCGCTGAAGCCCCACATCGCCTGCCCCACCACCTCGGGCACCGGCGCAGAATGCACCGGCATCGCGATCTTCGACTACGTCGAGCGCCACGTGAAGACCGGCATCGTCTCCAAGCGACTGCGGCCGACCCTGGCGCTGATCGATCCGGTGACCACGTTCACACTGCCGGCCTCGGTGGTGGCGGCCTCCGGCTTCGACGTGCTGTCGCACGCGCTCGAATCCTACACCGCGCTGCCCCACTCCCAGCGCGCGGCCCCCGAGCGTCCGTCGCTGAGGCCGATGAGCCAGGGCGCGAATCCGTGGAGCGACGTCGGCTGCAAGGAGGCGCTGAAGCGCACCGGCCGCTACCTGCAACGGGCGGTCGCCAGCGCCGATGACCACGAGGCGCGCGAACAGATGATGTTCGCCGCGACCCTGGCCGGCATCGCCTTCGGCAACGCCGGGGTCCATCTGCCCCACGGCATGTCCTACGCAGTCGCCGGCGGCGTGTGCGACTTCCATGCGCCGGACTACCCCGACGACCATCCGATGGTGCCCCATGGCATGTCGGTGATCGTCAATGCGCCCGCCGTATTTCGCTTCACCGCCGACGCCTGCCCGGAGCGTCACCTCGACGCGGCGCGCTGGCTCGGCACCGACGTGGCCGGCGCGGCCGCCGACGACGCCGGCGAACGCCTCGCGAGCCGGCTGATCGAGCTGATGCGCATCACCGGCATTCCGAACGGGGTCGGCGGCGTCGGCTACGGCACCGCCGACCTGCCGACCCTGGCCGCGGGCGCCTGGGCCCAGCAGCGGCTCGTCCGCAACGCCCCGAAGGCGGTGGACGAGGCCGGTCTCGGCGCGTTGTTCGGCAGCGCGCTCCGCTACTGGTGATCGATGCCGGCGACCCGGCCCCGCTCAGCCCTGCGTCGCCAGATGATAGAGTTCTTCGAGATTGAGCAGCGCCGCGCTGACAACGGAGCCGTCGACCCGCCCTTCGTCCCGCATCTGAACCAACTGCATGCCGACCGCCTGGCTGCCGAGGCGGCCGCGATAGGGCCGATCCTGCGAAAGGGCCTGCAGCACATCCGCCACCACCAGGATGCGGGTCTCGAGATCGATGTCCCCGGCGGCGCGGTGGAACGGGTAGCCGGTGCCGAGCAGGTTCTCATGGTGGGACGAGGCCCAGCGCGGAATCGGCGATTCGGGAAAAACGCGGTTCAGGATGCGGTAGGTGTCGTAGCTGTGGCGGCTGATCACGGCCCGCTCGGCGCGACTCAACGGCCCCGGTTTCTCGAGGATTTCGTCCGGCACCCGAAGCTTTCCGATGTCGTGCAGTAGCGCGGCGACTTCGAAGCTGCCGGCGCCCTCGCCGGGCAGCTCGAACAGTTCGTAGAGGCGCCGCGCGACCTTGGCCACCCGCAATGAATGTTCGTGGGTAAACGGGCTCTTGGCGTCGACGACGCGCGCGAACAGGCGTGCCAGGGCCAGCACGTCGCGATCGCTCAGGTCTCTCAGCGGCGAGGCGAAGGGATAGTTTTCGAGGTATTCCAGCAGATAGGCCGGATCCATCGCCAGCCAGAAGGATTCCCGCCGGGCGATTCGCTCGAAGGTCGCTACCAGATCGGGATTGAAGAGGCTGCCCGAGTGCGCCCGCACGGTGTCCACCAGCCGATCCCGGGCGGCGAGGATTGCGTCGTCGACCTGGCTGACGTTCAGATGCGGCGCCTGCAGCGCGTCCACCCGATCGGCGAGGAACAGCAGATTGCTCTGCAACGCCAGTTCCGCTGGAATGCCGAGTTGCTGGATCTGCTGCCACGGCGTGTGGTGCCACCGCACGACCGAAGCGAAACAGCGCAACGGTGCGCATTCGAGCAGATACGACTCGCCCCGCAGGCAGTGCCCCTCGGCACCGTTCCAGGTCAGACCGTCGGTTAGTCGACGATGCTCCAGCGCCTTTGACACGCCGCAGTCGTGCAGCATGCCGGCGTAGAACAGAAAGGCCTGCCGGTCCTCATCCCAACCGATTTCCCGTGCGATCGACTCACTGATCCATGCCACCCGCTTGCCGTGCTGCAATTCGTCGATACCGACGAAGTCGAGAACGGTGGTCAGCGCGCAGATCGCGCGATGCGGATCGATCTTCATGGCAGGCCTCAGCGGGGCTCGGCACCTCCGGCGCCGTCCACAGGCCTATCGGCAGTCTCGCGACCGGCTTGAGGCGGCTACTTGAAGAGGTTATTCAGGCCTTTTTCGACCTCCTGCTTGAGCTTGTCTTCCGCCTTCTTCTTGATTTCCTCCTTCTTCTCCTCGACCTTGGCCTTGACGTTGTCGCTCAGCAACGACTGGGTATCGAGGGCGAAGCCGGGATCGCTGAAGCTGCCCTTGACCCGAATCGGCACGGTGACGCCCCGCACCTTCTCGAGGGGTTTGCCCCCCTGGCCGGTCAGGGTGCCGACCACCGAAGCCCGCACCAGATAGTCCACCGTCTCCGACACCAGGTTGGCACTGCCCTCGCCGCGCACCCGCAAGAGCGGCGATCGCATCGCCAGATCCTGGTTGCGGGCGACACCATCGGCGAGCTGCACGGTCCCGGTCAGTTCGGTGAAGTCGGTCTGGTTCGGCCCTTCCTCGGCCGGCGCAGGCTTGCCGGTCAGGGCCGCTTCTGCCTTGCGCATGAAGGCGGCGATATTGACGCCCTTCAAGGCGCCGTCGGCGAAACGCAGATCGACGTTTCCGGCCAGGGAACGCTTCAGCGCATCGCCGCCGGCGCCGCGTCCGGCCAGCTTCGCGCCGATATGGGCGCTGCCGGTGATGCGCGGCGCCTCTCCGGTGAGGTCCTGGGTCAGCGGGCCGATCTGCACGCCGGAGAGCCGCTCGTCGAGGGTCAGGGCCGGCACCGGCTTGCGTCCATCGACACCGATGTTGCCCTGATAGCGGCCCTGGTACAGCGCCGCCTGGGGCTTCAACGAGAGTCTGCCCCCGGCCAGCGCCATCGCCAGCTCGATGTCGGTGAGCGTCAACTTGCTGACGATCATCCGACCGAGGCGAAAGCGGCCGTCCACCTTCGGCGCGATCGGCAGCAGAGGGCCGTCGGAAGCACCCGCGGCATTGCCGGCCTGCGCCTCCCCGGCCGCGTCCCCCACGCCCTCGGGCGGCAGGTAGCGGTCCACGTCGATGGCGTCGGCGGAAAGTTCGAATGTCACTGCCGGCCCCGTGAAGTCGGCGACCGAAGCATTGCCCTCGAGCTGGGTGTCGTCCAGAGCGATCCTGAGGCCGCCGATACTGGCCGACCCAACCCCGGCATCGAAGTCCGTCTCCAGGCTGGCCTGCTGCAGCACCGCAGCGTCCCGGGTCGGCGGCAGCACAATGCCGAGGGCCTGGGCCAAGGCCTTGGGGCTGAACGGCGCGACGCTCAGATGGCCTTGCGCCCGCGCCTCGGCCGGTAGCCCGGACAGCGATGCGTCGACTTGTGCAGTAAGGCCGTAGCCGCTCAACTGCAGGCCGTCGATTCGCCCCTCACCGCTGGCGAGATCGATGGCGATCTGGCTCGCCGCAAGCGCGACGGCCGCCTTGCCACCCGGCACCGCCTGGCCAGTGCCATCGAGCCTCAGCTCGAGGCCATCGACACGGTGGCGGTTGGCGGCCAGATCGGCCACGACTTCGCCCTTCATCGAAAGATCTGCACGGATTGCCGGTTGCCCGCCGGCGAGCTGCGCGCCGAGTGTCACCGACATCGGTTTGCCGGGGGCGAAGCTTCCGGTCTCCAGCGACAGATCGCTCACTTCGTAGGAGACGCCTTCGGCACCATCGAGCCAACGGATGACGGCATCGCGCAGCGTCAGTCCGCCGAGCGCCAGTGCCTTGGGCATCGCACCCGCCTCCGCCGACGCCCCAGGGGTTTCGGACTTTTCGGCTTCGGCCCCCGCCGAGGCCAGATCGGACCAGTTGTCCGCACCGGCCTGATTGCGCTCGAGATTCAGTTCGAGACCGTCGAGCGTGACGCGATCCACCTCGATCCGGCCCGACAGCAATGGCATCAGGAGGGCGCGAACCTGGGCCGAGCGGATGCGTGCAAAGGGTCGATCGGAAAAGCCGTCCGCATTGCCGAGTCGGGCACCGCCGATCTCGACACCGAGCCACGGGAACACCGACAGCCCGAGTTCACCGTCGATCGAGAAGGGGCGCCCGGTCTGGGCCTCGACCAGCGCGCCGATGCGCGCCCGGAAGTCGTTCGGATCGAACACGAACTTGAGGTAGGCGAACAGCCCTGCGAGCAACAGCAGCAGGACCCCTGCCACGACCACGACGATACGCACAACGCTCTTCATCGGCGATCCACCTGTCGGTTCAGTGCTGCGAGGCTAGCAGTGCCCCGCAGGCGCGGCAACCGTAGGACGCCATTGGTGACATTTGCAAACGGACTGGAACTCACTCACGCGGATCTCCTCCAAATTGCAGCCAGCCCAGCCAAACACTTCGATGCTTCGGCTCCTGCACATCTTGCTGATGCTGTTCGCGATGCTCGCCACATCGCCCCTTGCCACCGCCGAGCCGCCGCCGGCGGGGGTGCGCGTGGTGCGGATCGACGGCATCATCGGCCCCGCCACGGCTTCCTTCGTCGCCCAGCAACTGGATGCGGCGAAGGCATCCGGCGATCGCCTGCTGGTGCTGCGCATGGACACCCCCGGCGGTCTCGACAGCGCCATGCGCGAGATCATCCGCGGCATTCTCGCCTCGCCGGTGCCGGTGGCCACCTTCGTGCATCCCGAAGGCGCCCGCGCCGCCAGCGCCGGCACCTATATCCTCTATGCCAGCCACATCGCGGCGATGGCGCCGGCCACCAATCTCGGTGCGGCGACGCCGGTGGCGATCGGCATCTCGCCCGGCGGCGGAGAGGGGGGGCCGAGGCCGGGCGCCGACACCAAGGACGAGCCGGCCGAGAAGGGAACGAGCAAGCCGGTGGCCGGCAGCACCATGGAACGCAAGGCGGTCAACGATGCCACCGCCTACCTGCGCAGCCTCGCCGAGTTGCGCGGACGTGATCTCGAATTCGCCGAACAGGCAGTGCTCGAGGCCGCCAGCCTGTCGGCGACGCAGGCCCTGGCGGCCGGCGTCATCGATCTGATCGCCGAAGACCTTCCGTCCCTGCTCGCCCAACTCGACGGCCGCGAGGTCGAGGTCCTCGGCAAGACCGTCACGCTAGCCACCGCCGACGCCGACATCCACCTCGTGGAAGCGGATCTGAAGCATCGCCTGCTCGGCGCCCTGGCCAATCCTCAACTGGCAGTGGTGCTGATGATGATCGGCGTCTACGGGCTGTTCTTCGAATTCACCAGCCCCGGCTTCGGCGTGCCCGGCGTGGCCGGCGCCATCTGCCTGCTGATCGCCCTCTACGCCTTTCACATGCTGCCGGTGAATTGGGTCGGCGTCGCCCTGATCGGCTTCGGCGCGGCGCTGATGCTGGCGGAAGCTTTCCTGCCGAGTTTCGGTGCGCTCGGCGTGGGCGGACTCGTCGCCTTCGTGCTCGGCGGCCTGTTTCTGATCGACTCGCAGGTGCCCGCGTTCGGGCTGTCGATCCCCTTCCTGTTCGGCATGGCTCTGTTGAGCGCCCTCACCCTGTTCGCGATCGGGAGCTTCGCCGCGCGTGCGCATCGGCGCCCCCTGGCCAGCGGCAGAGAAATCATGGCGGGCGCGGGCGGGCGCATCACGACGATCGACGCCGACGGGGCCTGGGCCACCGTCGATGGCGAATCCTGGCGGGTCGACTGCGCCGCGCCGCTCGAAGTCGGCGACGCCATCCAGGTCGAAGCCGTGCACGGGCTGACCCTGCAGGTCCGTCCGTGCGCCGAGAATTCAGAGCAGCCAAGGAGTTGATCATGCCCTTCGATCTCACGTTCGGACTGGCACCGGTAGTCATGGCACTGATCTTTCTGATCGTCGCCTCGTTGAAGATCCTGCGCGAGTACCAGCGCGGCGTGGTGTTCCTGCTAGGTCGTTTCTGGCGGGTCAAGGGACCCGGCCTGATCATCGTGGTGCCGGGCATCCAGCAGATGGTGCGGGTGGACCTGCGGGTGGTGGCGATGGACGTGCCCTCCCAGGACGTGATCTCCCGCGACAACGTCTCGGTCAAGGTCAATGCGGTGTTGTATTTCCGCGTCGTGGACCCGCAGAAGGCGATCATCCAGGTCGAGAACTACATGGTCGCCACCAGCCAGCTCGCCCAGACCACGCTGCGGGCGGTACTCGGCAAGCACGAACTCGACGAGATGCTGTCCGAGCGGGAGCGCCTCAATCTCGATGTTCAGAAGATCCTCGACGCCCAGACCGAGAGCTGGGGCATCAAGGTCACCAATGTCGAGATCAAGCACGTGGACCTGAACGAGACGATGGTTCGCGCCATCGCCCGCCAGGCCGAGGCCGAGCGCGAACGACGTGCCAAGGTGATTCATGCAGACGGCGAGAAGCAGGCCGCCCAGGCCTTGATGGAAGCGGCCGCGATGTTGTCTCGGGAACCGGCCGCGATGCAGTTGCGCTATCTGCAGACCCTGACCCAGGTGGCCGGCGACCGCTCCTCCACCATCGTCTTCCCGGTGCCCGTGGAGATCATGGAAAAGGTGCTGGGACCCGGGAAGAAGGCCAGCCACGGAGATTGAGCGGCATCCGCCACGGCGGCTGACGACCCTCATGGCATAATCGCAGGGTCACACGCCGGCCGCCGCGATGTCGCTCCATCTCTCCCTCTCCCGCCACCCTCTGCTGCGACACCTCGACAGCGACGATCGCGATCGGGTCTGGCAGTCGATGCGCGCCCGCGCCTTTCGCGACGGGCGCTCGTGGCTGCTGCTGCCACTGATGCCAATGCTGGTCTGGGCTGGATTCCGGGTCGGCCACGCCCTCGGCTTCGATATTGCCGGCATTGTCGGCGGCACCATCGCGGCGGCGCTCGCCTACCTCAACGGGGTGGTCGCCATCGCCCTCACGGATCCATCGATCCGACAACAGATTGCCCGCGCGGGCCGCCGCCCGGGGGTTTCCACACGAACGCCGCCGGGATCGGCACCACGAGCGGTCGCGACCAAGCGCATGCTGGGCGTCGGCGTCGGCGCGGTCCTGCTTACCACCCTGGTCGGGATCGCCGCTTTCCCGGACTACGCGCGCGAATACCGGCTATATCTGACCGAGGCCCGCCCCCGGGTGTCCATCGCCTGGACGAAAATCTCTCGTACGCGGGACGAGGCGGGGCTGCGTGCCCGTTTTCCGCAGATCGAATTTCGCTGCCGGTCGCTGCCCGCCGGCGCCGGTATCGGCGAGCGGCGTTGCGACGCCGACATCGAGGCCTTCAACGGCATTCCGGCAATGTTCGTCAGCGCCTACTTCACCGCAAATCGCCTCGGTCACCTGGCGATTGCCGTGCCGTGGTGGTCCCATCGTCGGATGCGCCGATCCCTCGAGCGCGCCCTCGGCCCGACGACCCACGGCGAACCGCGGCAAGGTCTCGGCACGCCCCTGGCCGGCTGGCGGCTGCCGGGCGGGGAAATGCTGGTCTTCAATCGAAACGCCTCGTGGAATCCGCTGCTGTGGAATCAGATCTTCTGGTCGCGCAGTGAACGATGCGGCGACGCCGACTGCGGCCGCGCACCGGGATGATCACCACCTTCGGCGCCGATCAGGCCCGTCGCCGGAACAGCAGATCCCAGACGCCGTGCCCGAGCCGGATGCCCCGCGCCTCGAACTTGGTCAGCGGTCGGAACTCGGGCCGAGGCGCGAAGCCCTCGACGGTGTTTTCGAGCAGCGGTTCGGCTGCCAGCACCGCGAGCATCTGTTCGGCGTAGTCCTGCCAGTCGGTAGCGCAGTGTAGATAACCGCCCGGCGCCAGGCGTTCGGCCATCAGCCGCACCAGAGCCGGCTGCACCAGACGGCGCTTGTGGTGACGCTTTTTCGGCCACGGATCGGGGAAATAGACATGCACGCCGGCCAGGGTTGACGGCGCGATCATGTCGCGCAGCACCTCGACCGCATCGTGCTGGACGATGCGCAGATTGCCGATCTGTTGTTCGGCGATCAACTTGCACAGGTTGCCGACCCCGGGGGCATGCACTTCGATGCCGATGAAGTCTTCGTCGGGCCGCGACCGCGCGATCTCGGCGGTGGCCGCCCCCATGCCGAAGCCGATCTCGACCACCACGGGCGCTTCGCGACCGAACACCGCGCCGGGGTCGATCGTTGACGGCGCATAGTCGATCCCCACGCGCGGCATCATGTGCTCGAGGTAGCGCGACTGCGCCGGGGACATCCGCCCCTGGCGCAACACGAAACTGCGGATCGACCGGGAGGTCAGGCGCCGGGATTCGTCGCTGTCGTTCATCGCTGGTGTCGGGGCACCGCCCCTCTCGATCGCCGGTGCGTAGATCAGGCGCCGATCAGGCCGGCACTGGGCGAACTCGGGCTGGCCGAGTAGGTCTTCTTCGGCATGCGGCCGGCGAGGAAGGCCTCGCGGCCGGCCTCGACGCCCAGCTTCATCGCCCGGGCCATGCGCAGCGGATCCTCCGCCTTGGCGATCGCGGTGTTCATCAGCACTCCGTCGCAACCGAGCTCCATCGCGATCGCAGCGTCCGATGCGGTACCGACGCCGGCATCGACCAGCACCGGCACACCGGCCTGCTCGATGATCAGGCCCAGGTTCCATGGATTGAGTATGCCCATGCCGGAACCGATCAGACTCGCCAACGGCATCACGGCAACACAGCCGATGTCCTCGAGTATCCGACACTGGATGGGGTCGTCGGCGCAATACACCATCACCTCGAAACCGTCCTTGACCAGGATCTCGGCCGCCTTGAGCGTCTCCGGCATGTCGGGGAACAGCGTATGGGCGTCGCCCAGCACCTCGAGCTTGACCAGCGCGTGGCCGTCGAGCAGTTCGCGGGCGAGGCGCAACGTGCGCACGGCCTCGTCGGCACTGTAGCAACCCGCCGTGTTCGGCAGGATAGTGTAGTGCTGCGGCGGCAGGATCTCCAGCAGGTTGGGTTCGTCGGCATTCTGGCCGATGTTGGTGCGGCGGATCGCGACGGTGACGATCTCGGCGCCACTGGCCTCGATGGCCTGCCGGGTCTGGTCGAAATCGCGGTACTTGCCGGTACCGACGAGCAGTCGGGAGCGAAAGCGCCTACCGGCGATCTGAAGAGAATCGTTCATGTCGTGCGTCCGATCCATCCGATTCAGCCGCCGCCGACGGCAACGACGATCTCGAGCCGGTCGCCGTCCTCGATCGGCGTCTCGCGATGACGGCTCCGCGGCACGATCTCGCCATTGCGCTCGACCGCCAGGCGCTTGCCGGCGAGTTGACGCGATTCGAGCAATGCGGCGACGGTAGTGGGCTCGGCGAGTCGCTCGGACTGGCCATTCAGGGTCACTTCGATCATTTTCCGGTGCTTCGGCGGGAGCGCGAGATCCCGATTCTAGCCCGGTTTCGCAAGCGCGTCGCCAGCGCCGGGCGGCATTCCGGCGCGGACGTCGATTCTCCCGGCCGCCAGCCGCCCCCGGCAACACTTGCGGCGGGCAGCACGCCATGCCAGCATCCTGGATTCGACCGCTCGACGCGGCACTTTGGAGGAGACCACCGATGCCGGAATTGCGCCTGCTGAGCGCCGCCATCGGAGCGCTGTGTTGCGCTTCGGTACAGGCCGCAGACTATTCGAATGCCATTTTCTTCGGCGACAGCCTGTCGGACGCGGGCAGCTACGCGCCCGCCCTACCACCGGGCACCGGGCGCTTCACGACCAATCCCGGACCGGTGTGGACCGAGGTGCTCGGCAGCCGTTTCGGTTTCACGATCATGCCGGCCAACCAGGGGGGCACGAACCACGCCGAAGGCGGCGCCCGCGTCAGCCAGCAACCGGGCGTGCCCGATGCACCGCCGACCGACAACGCGACCCCCGTCACCGACCAGGTGGCCAATCACCTCGCCGCCCGTGGTGGCGTATCGGACCCCGACGCCCTGTATTCGGTCTGGGCGGGCGCCAACGACATCTTCACCATCGCACCGACGGCCGCAACCGATCCGGCGGCAGCCCAGGCCTATTTGCAGACCACCGCCGCCGAACTCGCCACCGAGGTTGCCCGGCTGGCGGCCACCGGCGCCCGCCACATCATCGTGTGGAGCGTGCCCGACATCGGCGCGTCACCATTCGGCGTGTCCCAGGGCGTTGCCGGCGCCGCCGGCCTGACCGACTTGTCGGCCGGCTACAATCAACTGCTCGATCTCAGCCTGGCGGCCGCCGGCGTCGCGGCGATCCGGCTCGACAGCTTCGCCTTGCTGCGCGAAGTGCAGGCCGACCCCACGCGCTACGGATTCGCGGACGCCAGCCTGCCGGCCTGCGGCGCGACACCCTCGCTGCTGTGCACCGCCTCGGATCTGGTCGTGCCCGGCGCCGACCAGAGCTTCGTCTTCGCCGACGGCGTGCATCCGACCACCGCCGCCCACGCACTGCTCGCGGAATATGCGGCCAGCGTGCTGGCCGCTCCGGCGCTCGTGTCACAGCTTGCCGAGGTGCCCGTGCGAAGCCAGGTGGCGCTCTCGCGAAGGCTGTGGCAGACCACCGAGCTTGCCTTGTCGACCGCTGCCCCGGACGGCAACGGCGCCTGGGCAAGCATCGAAGGCGGCGACATCGAGGTCGACGGTACCGATGGCTCGCCGTGGGGCCTCGCGATCGGTGTCGACCGCCGCATCGCCACGGGCACGGTGCTCGGTGTGGCCCTGTCGTTCGAACGCAGCGACCCGGATTGGCCCGACGGTGGCAGCTTCGATGCCGAGGAAGTGGCGCTGTCCACCTATCTCGGCTGGCGCCACGGCGGCCTGTCGGTCGGCGCCCATCTGAGCCTGGCGAACATCGACTACGAAACCGAGCGCGAAGTCCGGCTGGGCGATGCCCGGCGGGTCCTGAAGGGCGATCCGGACGGCGACCGCGCCGCCCTCGGCGTCCAGGCGAGCTATGCGATCGAGGCCGGGCCGGTGCACCACGGGCCGCTGTTTTCGGCGCTGCTACAGGAAGTCTCGGTCAAGAGCTTCGCCGAACGGGCGAGCGACGGGTCGACCTCGACCTCGATGACCTACGACAAGCAGCGACGCAGCGCCACGCTGCTCTCGGTCGGCTGGCAGGCCTTCGTGCGCGCCGGGCGTTGGACACCGTATGGCAGCCTGGTGCTCAGTCACGACGCCGACGGCAGCAGCCGGCAGGTCCGCGCCGCCACCAGTGCGGCGCCGCAGCTCGTGGCCTTCGACGCAGCCGCCAGGGCCGACGACTACGCCACCGCGAACCTCGGCGTCGTCGGTGCGATCGGCGGCGCCATGGTGGGTGTGGACCTGGCCTCGGTGATCGGCAGCGACGAGCTCGACGACAGCCGCCTGTCACTGTCCCTGCGCATGCCGTTCTGAGTCGGACGCGGCCCGTTGCGCACGGCACGCGCGGGCCGCTACAATGCGGCCACTTCGCGCCGGGCAGGCTGCCGGGCCGGCGATGCGGGTGTCGTATAATGGTATTACCTCAGCTTCCCAAGCGTGCGACGCGAGTCGCATAGGTGCCTGGCCTACTCGGTACGCCAAACCCGAGATCCACAGGTCCGGGGTCGTTAAACGCGGCCCATGATTGAACCGGCTTCGTCCGGTTCAACCTATGCAGCGAAGGCTGCACAAGTAATTGATCCGCATCCCGCCAGGGATGACTGATCCAGGGGTTCAGCCCTCTGTAGCCTAGGAGCGGTGCGTCACTGGTAACGGTGGGGTACTGAGCGCTCTGACAATGTAGCCACCTTGCGGGGTACGCCATATCCCGTGAGGGGTCTGGTGTGATTTCGGGAGTTGCACCCGAATGAGGCGCTAGGCTGAGTTGGTCGGTCAACGAAAGTGAACCGTTGATAAACGTCGTAAAGCTGGAACGAGCCAAACGCAACTTGCAGTATCGGGCTCTGCCAAAAGGGCACGTGATCGGTTGTCCGTTTGCTTGGTGCGGACACGCTGACTTGATGATCACCGGCGAAATGACGGGACCTTCCCAACTCTGTTACTTGTGCGGAACGCGGTAAGCCCAACTCGACGTCTGGCCGGTATGGCGGACAAGGACGCCCGCAAGGTCGTCTGAAGTCGTAGTGGGTAAAGGATGATGGAAAAAGCGAATGCCGTCCTGTAATGGGGCGGATAGGGGATGAAACGATCGCCCCGACGTGAAAGCGTGCTGACTTCCATCTGGTGATCTGTCGCAAGACAGGTCTGTCACTCGTGCCCGACGGGGATGATGTAATATCCCCCGCCGGGGATGTTGCGTCCTCCTTTCGGGGTCGGGCGGGTGTAGCTCAATGGCAGAGCTGAAGCTTCCCAAGCTTAAGACGAGGGTTCGATTCCCTTCACCCGCTCCACCGCATCATTCTGCGGACTTCCGCAGAAGTCCAAGAGAGTCTGCAAGTCGTTGCCACACAAGGACTTTTCCTCTCTTTGACGTTCTGCCGTAGTCCACTGCGATCCGCCTACAGCCGGGACTTTTAAGTCCACAAACAAGTCCATTTTTGCGGGCGCGGCTGATTCCGGATTGTTGATGGAGGGGCGAGGTCGACGTGACCAGCATCTGGTTCCTGACTCATGTTCAGGAGCAAGAGCATGGCACTCTCAGACCTGGCCGTTCGACAGGCCAAGGCAACTGGCAAGGCATACACCCTCCCTGACTTGGATGGCCTCTCCCTGGCCGTCACGGCTGCAGGGGGCAGGACTTGGCACTTCCGCTACTACTGGGCGGGCAAGCAGAAGCGGATGTCGCTCGGCACCTACCCGGAGGTGACGCTTCGCGAGGCCCGCAGCCTACGCGACGAAGCGCGCGCCCTGCTGGCCAAAGGCACCAATCCTCGCGTTCACCGCAAGCAGAAGCGCACCGCTGTCCGGCTCGCCGACGAAAACACCTTCGAGGCGGTGTATCGCAAGTGGCTCAAGCATCGCGGGCTCAGCCTCAAGGAAGGCCGGCAGACGACCCT
>JAGRFZ010000002.1:304-599 GCA_020445785.1 Rhodocyclaceae bacterium | reverse complement strand
GTGATCGCCAAGATCGAGAAGCGCAAGGCGCTCTCCGTCGCCGAGAAAGTCAGGACGTGGTTCAACCAACTGTTCCGCTACGCGCTGGTGATCGTGCCGGGCCTGGAGCAGAACCCTGCCTCCGATCTCGATGTGGTGGCGCTGCCACTGCCACCCGTCAACCACAACCCGTTCCTGCGCATGGCCGAGCTACCGAAGCTGTTGCAGCGGCTGCGCAGCTATCGCGGCAGGCGGCAGACCCAGCTCGGGCTGCGGCTATTGCTGCTGACCGGCGTGCGAACCGGAGAGCTGCGAC
>JAGRFZ010000002.1:0-250 GCA_020445785.1 Rhodocyclaceae bacterium | reverse complement strand
GTGGGCTGTGGATCATCCCGCCCGATGTCGTGAAGCAACTCCAGGTGGATATGCGCAAGAAGCGGCAGCAGCCGAAGGACATCCCGCCCTACATCGTGCCGCTGTCGATTCAGGCCATGGAGATCGTCCGGCACCTGCTGGAGGAGTTCAAGCCGGCCCAACGCTACCTGTTCCGGCACGACAGCGACTTGAAGAAGCGCATCAGCGAGAACACGCTCAATGGTGCGCTCAAACGCATGGGCTATCAGGA
>JAGRFZ010000110.1:11165-50328 GCA_020445785.1 Rhodocyclaceae bacterium | reverse complement strand
CCGGCCCGCGCGCCTTCCTGCGCCAGGCTCTTGATGATGCCGAGGTCGCCGGCCTTCGTGGCGGCATAGTTGACCTGGCCGAACTGGCCCTTCTGGCCGTTCACCGACGAAATGTTGATGACCCGGCCCCAGCCGCGGTCGGACATGCCGTCGATGACCTGTTTGGTGACGTAGAACAGCGAGTTCAGGTTGGTGTCGATGACCGCGTGCCACTGCTCCGGCGACATCTTGCGGAACTGGCCATCCTTGGTGATGCCGGCGTTGTTGACCAGCACGTCGATCTCGCCGACCTCGGCCCTGACCTTGTCGAACGCCGCCTTGGTGCTGTCCCAGTCGGAAACATTGCCCTCGGATGCGACGAAGTTGTAGCCGAGTTCCTTCTGGTCGGCGAGCCACTTGTCCTTGCGCGGCGAATTCGGGCCGCACCCGGCGACCACCGTGAATCCGTTCTTGGCCAGCCGCTGGCAAATCGCCGTGCCGATACCACCCATGCCGCCCGTGACGTAGGCAATCTTGCTCATGATTCTCCCTCTTTGATTGTCCGTGAATACGGAACGGGCGCCGACGACTGCACGATGCTCTCCCATACCGACCGTCGCCAATTCCGGTCCGCTCCGGTGGGCCACTATAACGAGTGTCCGACAGGCTGCCAACAAGCGCTGCTCGCCGCACCCATTGCGGCAAAAGCACTCAGTTCGATTCGCGCCCCCCAGCCAGCCAGCGAGCCACCACCGCCAGCAGCACATCCCGCCCGACCGGACGCACCAGATGGTCGTCCATGCCGGCGTCGAGACTGCGCTGGCGGTCGTCCTCGAATGCCGCCGCAGTAAGGGCCACGATCGGCACCCCGACCCGGCCGGCTTGACGCTCTGCGGCGCGAATCGTGCGGCTTGCCTCGAAGCCGTCCATCTCCGGCATCTGGCAGTCCATCAGAATCAGGTCGGGGAAGCTCGTGAGCGCCAGTTCCACCGCCACGCGGCCATCTTCGGCGAAATCGATGGCAAAGCCACGGGCGCGCAACATGCGAGCCGTCAAGCGCGCATTGATGGCGTTGTCGTCGGCCACCAGGATGCGCCCGGCGGCGCCCTGCGCAGCCTGGGAGCCGTCATCGTCGTCGCGCGCCGGCAAGGCCACCTGCGCGGCTTCCTCGCACGCGCCCTCCCGCACCACCTGCGCCTCGAACCAGAATACGGAGCCGCCTCCCGCCAGCGGCGCGAAGCCGGCATCGCCGCCCATGATCTGAGACATGCCCTTGACGATGGACAGACCGAGTCCGGATCCGCCGAAGCGCCGCGTATTGCTGTCATCGACCTGGGAAAACGGCGCGAACAGCAGCGTGCGCTTGTCCTCCGCCACGCCGATGCCCGAATCGTGCACTTCGAAGCGCAGCTTCACTACGCCGTCGTCCTCGCGCAAGCCACCCTCGATGCGAACCCAGCCCCGATCGGTGAACTTGACCGCGTTGCTGACCAGATTGCCGAGCATCTGCCGAATGCGTCCGCTGTCGGCCAGCAACCGGCACGTCGCTTCCCCGTCCCAGTGGCAATCGAGCGCCAGTGCCTTCTGGCGCGCCAGACTGCGAAACAGCGAGGCGCATTCCTCCATCAGGCGGGCGGGCGAAAAGGACTCGACCACCAGCGGCATGCGGTCGGCTTCGACGCGCGACAGATCCAGCACGTCGTTGAGCAGATTCAGCAGCGCCCGCCCCGAGCCGAGGATGGCTTCGGCAAACTCGCGCCGCTCGCCATCGTCGAGATCACTGTCGAGCAGCAGCTCGGCCATGCCGAGAATGCCGTTCATCGGCGTCCGGATCTCGTGCGACATCGTGGCAAGGAAGCGGCTCTTGGCCAGGTTGGCCGCCTCCGCGTCCTGGCGCGCCCGGATCAGTTCGGTAACGTCCATCCGGAACCCGACCGTGAATCCGCTCGCGGCCCGCCGCTCCCGCACCTGCACCCAGCGTCCGCCATCGAGGGCCTGCAGCAGCACCGAAGTCTGCTTGCCGTGTTCCGCCAGCCGCCACGCCAGCCATTCGTCCTCTCGCCCGGCGGCATCGGGGAATTGGCCGTGGGCGGCACCGTAGCGAAGCAGGTCTTCGAATCCGGCACCGAGCTGGATGACCGAGCCCATCCGAGTATGGATCTCGCGGTACTTGTCGTTGCAAAACACCAAGCGGTCGTCATGGTCGTAGATGGCGAAGGCTTCGTCGAGGGCCTCCATCGTGCCCACCAGCAGCTCGCCCTGCCGCGATATTTCCCGTGCCGCATGCTCACGCTCGATCTGGTGACCACACCAGCGCGCGAGAAAGTTCACGAATTCCCGGTCGTTTTCATCGAGTTCGCGGTGGTAGCGCCGTGGCGACCAGAAGGCAAGCACGCCGAAATCATCGCCCGAAGCGCTCACCGGCGTCGCGATCAGCGCACCGTCGCCATGTTGCTCCGAGCAGGTCAGATCACGCACGTCGGCGATCTCGCCGAGCAACTGCTCGCTTCGTGCCGCACCGACCGCCGTGGCCAACTCGGAAAATCCGGCGACCACTTCGACCCCGACACCGTGCTTGCGGGACACCAGACCGCCATGGGGCATCCGCAACCAGGTGGCGGCCACGTCGACGGCCTGCGCCAAACGGTCTGCCAGCGACTCGCCGCCGATGCCGTCCAAGGCGTTGAGCACCGTCAGCCCCGCGATCTGGCGCCGGCGGGCCTGTTCGAGGCGACGCCGATCGGTGACATCGGTGACGATCCAAAACACCAGGTCCCGGCCGTCGATCTGCATCGGCCCCGCGCGCACCTCGACGTCGCGCAATGCGCCGCTGGCCAGGCGATGCCGCGTCGGCAGAGCCTGCCGACGGCCGCTTTCCAGCAGCCGGGCGGCACTCTCCGCCTCCTCGTCGCGAACCGCGTTGAGGGTGGCGACGCGCATCCCGCGCATGGCATCGGCTTCATAGCCATAGAACTCGGCGGCGGCGACATTGACGTCGACCAGCGTGCCGCTGGCGAGCGGATCGAGCAGCAGCATCGGTGCGCTGGCGCACTCGAACAAGGTCCGGTAGCGCTCCTCGCTGCGCTCGAGCTGCGCCCGCGTGGCAATGATCTCCGCGGTCTGCTCGGCGACCCGACGACGAACCTGGGCCGCGCGTCCGGATGCCCCCAACCAGAGCACCTGTGACAGCGCCACCAACACGATGCCGATGGCACCGATGGCCCAGCTCGTCCATTGGCGGTTGGCCTGAACGCCGGCACCGGTCGGCGTTGCCGACACCAGCCACTGGCGGCCGCCGACCGGCAGTCGTGCGCCCCAGTCGAGCCCGCTGCCGGCCATCGCGTCCCCGGCCTCCTCGTAAAGGGCGCGATCCGATACGGCCGAGTCGACGATGCGGATCAGCAACTCACCGGGCGGCAAGGCCTCACGTTCGCGGGCGACCACGTCGGACACCTTCAGCACCGCCAATGCATAGCCGATGACCGCTCCCGACGCGCTCACGCCGCGCACCGGAAACGCCGCCAGTACGCAATCGACCGGCATACCGGGCGCGACCACGGCGAGCGGCGCGGTCACCGCCATCTCGCCACTTCGGCGGGCGAGTTCGAGCGCAGCTTCGGCGCCGGGCAACGAGAACAGATCCAGCCCCAGCCATCCGCGTCCGAGCTGACGCGGCAACAGATGGCTGACGGCGACATGGCGGGCGGCAGGCGGTGCAACCCGCAGCTCCCCCCCGGCATCCAGGGTGCGCAAGCGAAAACCGTGCTGGTCGTAGAGGGCCGCCATGCGATGCTCGAAGGCCCCTCGTCGGGCGTCGTCGAGCGCCCATCCGAACATCAGCGCACGAATGTCCGGATTGGCCACCAACAGATCGCCGCCGAGCCGATCGAATCGAGCCAGGGAAACCCCGGGATCGAGTTCCAGCGCCCGAGTCAGCGCCCGCAGACTGTTCTCCAGCACTTCGATGCGCGTGTCGAGCTGGCGATTCAGCACCTGACCTTGGGCGGCGAAGCGCTGACGCTGGCGCTGCAGGTCCCAGTGCATGGCCGCCGCGAAGGCCAGGCCCGCCATCAGCAAGAGGATGCCGCTGGCCAGCGCGGTGGCGCGCAGACGGCCGACACCTCCGGGTCGATTGCGTGTGAAAAAGAGAATCACCAGCGGCGTAACGAGAAACACACCGAGCACGTCGCCGACATACCAGTTCCACCATTCGAAGCCCGCGCCCGCGGTGGCGAGCGCGCCGCTCGCCGTCAGCACGCCGACCCCCCAACTCGCCGAAACCAGACAGCCGATCAGGCCGCCCGCCAGCAGCAGGCGAAAGGTGTCGGCCTCCTGTTCGAGCGATTTCCAGCGTTCGCCCAGCCAACGCCGCACGAGGGTTGCCGCCACCGCGGCCTGCAGCGCGCTGCCGCAGGCCAATGCCGCCGACAACAACACCAATTCGGCAGGCGCGCCGGACTGGCGCGATGCGGTGACCAGGTACATCGCGAGGGCACCGACCCAGATCGCCGGAACCGCTCGCGCAGTGCCGAACTGCAGCACCAGACCTTGGGCGAGACCGGCGGCGGGAAAGAGCGGGCTTGCAAAACCTTGTGGCAGCGATACCAGCAGGCCCATGATGCCGACCACGAAGTACGCGGTGGCCATGGCCAGCCACTGCCAGGGCATGGCGCCGGGTACATCTGCTGGTTGTGCTGTCGCGGGCGCTTCGAGCGTCATCTGGGCGGTTTCGCCGGATCGCGGGGGCGAGCGGCGGAGCGAATGCGGCCAATGGTTTCGGTTCGAACGGCAGTATGAACCCAGAAGGCGTGGTTGACCGACTGGGAGCCCGGGATGGGGCCGTCGCCGGCGGCGGGACGATCGTCGCCTTTCGCCAGCGGAACACGACCCCTCCCGGCAACACCGGGCTGCCCGGCCTCAGGCCCGGACAGGTTGCGGGCCGGGACGGCCGATCGATTGCCTCACGGCACGCACCGACGAAGGTCGGTAGACGCGAGAACGCCCGCGTCGGCGGAGCCGAACGCGGGCGTCAGGAGGTACCTGCTGGTCGCTTAGGCGGCTTTCTTGGCGGCCTTGCCGACAGCCTTGACGGCGGCACCGGTGGTGCTGGTGACGTTGGCCTCGGCGATCTCGACCACTTTCTTGGTCGCCTTGGTGACGCTGTCGTAGGTGGCGTTGGCGGCGGCGATGGCCGACTTCACGGCGGCAACCGCGACGTCCGAACCGGCCGGTGCCGACTTGGTCATCTCGTCGAGGGCGATGGTCACCGCCTTGTTCAGCTCGGCGATCTGACCGTCGGCGATCTTGCCCAGTTCCTCACCGCTATCGACGACGATGCCATAGGCACTGCGATAGTAGCCCAGCACGCTGGCCAGGGTCGGCTCGGCCAGACCGGAGAGCACCGACAGGGCGGCCTTGGGGTCCTTGGCGGCGAGCAGTGCCTCGGCATTGCTGCCGGCGTCGGCGATCGCAGCGCGAACGGTGTTGAGGTTGAGGGCCATCAGGCGCTCGACGGTGCTCAGGCCGAGCGAAGCAACGCTGGCGGCGGTATCGAGGGAAGCTTTGTTGGCGGCGGCGAATTTTTCGGGGGTGACGTTCATTTTGATCTCTCCTAAGATTGCTGGCTGGGTGTTGCGAATTCCGTCTGCAGCGCCTCGGCTGTCCTTGTTGCTGCAGTGCACAATTGCAGTGTGCATGAGCCGTTTCCTCATGTCAAGCACTTTTTGTGCATTGCAGCAAATCGCTGATCAGGCGTCCCCCGCGGCCCGCACCCGGCTGATCGCCATCGCCGCCGCCGCGGTCCGCGTCTCGACGCCGAGCTTCTCGAAAACATGCTCCAGATGCTTGTGCACGGTGCGTGGGCTGAGCCCCAGAATGTCGCCGATATCGCGGTTGGTCTTGCCCTTGATGACCCAGTGCAACACCTCTGCCTCCCGCGCGGTCAGGCGAAATGCCGCACTCAGTCCCTCCATCACCGCCGCGTCCGACTCCTCGCGCATGACCACGAGCCACTCTCCTTCGGCAGTACGCTCGTGCGCGGTACATACCAGGCGACGACCCGCACGCGGCATCGACAGCACCACCGGTTCGCGGCCGGCCGCCATTTCGCTGGCGGCCGACGCCAGCCAACCCAGCAACTCGATGGGCGCCAGCGGGCCTCGGCCCAGGTCGAAGCGCTCGAGCAGCTCCCGCGCCAAGGGCGTCTGCCAGACCAGCCGGCCAGTCGTCGAATCGACCGCGATCGTGGCTTGGCCGTGGGCGTCGAGGGCAGTACGCGCCTGCCGCGTCATGCGCGCGGCCTGCATGTGGGCGGCAATGCGTGCCAGCACCTCGCGCGGGCGGATCGGCTTGGTGACGTAGTCCGCGCCGCCCGCTTCGAAGGCCGCGACCACATGTTCGGTGTCGGTGAGCCCGGTCATGAACACGATCGGGATGTGCTCGGTCACATGCCCGGCTTTCAGTTCGCGCGCGACCTGGAATCCGTCCATGCCGGGCATCACGGCATCCAGCAGGATCACGTCCGGCAGCCGCTGCCGAGCCCGCGCCAGCGCGTTCTCGCCGTTGGTCGCGACCAGAACCATGTAGCCGGACTCGTCGAGCGCGTCGTGCAGCACCGCGAGGTTCTCCGGAACGTCGTCGACGATCAGTACGATTCCGATCGCCGCCTGACCGACCCCGCTCATTGTTTGCCTCCACTTGCGATCAATGCCTGCAAAGCCTCGAGCCGGAATGCCCGCAGTTGGCCGCGGGCGGTTTCGACGAAGGGCCCGAATTCGGCACCGAGCGCATCGATTCGCGCCAGCTCCTGCTCGATGCCACGGACATAGCCCATGTCCACGAGCTCGCCGAGGGCACGCAGTTCCTCCGGAGCAGGCAAACGCAGATCGCCCGAGGCCGGCGGCTCCGGCTGCGACGCCGCTTCGACCCAGGACAGATCGAGACGGACACCGATCCAGTCGAGCAATTCGCTGACCCGCACTGGCTTGAGAATGAAGTCTTCGGCCGCGACGCTGCTCTCGTGTTCGAGCCCCTTGTCGAACGCGTTCGCCGAAATCACCGCGATCCGCGCCGACGACAGGCGGTCGCGACGGATCCGGCGGATCGTTTCCCAGCCATCGATGCCGGGCATCGCCAGATCCATGAAGATGAGATCCGGTTCGAATTCGGCGAGGCGGGAGAGACAGTCGTAGCCCGATGCCGCCTCGGCAAGCTCGAAGCCGAGGGGTTCCAAGGCGCTCAGCAGGAATTCTCGGTCCGTCTGCTGGTTGTCGACCACCAGGATGCGCCTGCGCGGTCCGTGATACCCGATGCGTCTCGCCCCGACCCGTCCCGCCGGCAGACGCTCGGCTCGAATCTGCGGTAGGTAGAGGCGAATGCGAAACAGGCTGCCCTCGCCGACACGACTCTCCACCGACAACTGGCCACCCATGACATCGGCAAACATGCGGCTGATGGTCAGGCCGAGGCCGGCGCCACCCGCCTGCTCGGCGGCGCTGCCCCGGGCAAAGGGCTCGAAGATCCGATCGAGTTCTTCGGCCGAGATCCCCGGCCCGCTATCCTCGACCTCGAAGGTTGCCATCTCGCGGACGTGGCGCACACGAAACCGGACGCTGCCGCGCCCGGTGTATTTCACGGCGTTGCCGAGCACGTTGATCAGGATCTGACGCAGGCGCTTCTCGTCGGCGCGTACCGCCGGCGGCAGCGTGCCGACCGGCTCGAAGCGAAACTGCAACCCCTTGGCACTGGCCTGGGGCTCGATCATTTCGACGATCTCGTCGAGAAAACGGGCGAAGGCCAGCGGACGGACATCGAGGCGGAGCTTGCCGCCTTCGATGCGCGCGATGTCGAGGGTGCCTTCGATCACCGACAGAAGGTGGTCGCTGCTGCGTCGGATCACGCGCATCGCGTTGCGCCGATGGGGAGGAATCGCGTCGTCGTCATCGAGAATCTGGGCATAGCCGAGGATCGAATTGAGGGGCGTGCGCAGTTCGTGGCTGATCGCGTTGATGTAGCGGCTCTTGGCCTGATTGGCCAGCTCGGCCGCCTGCTTGGCTCGCTGCAGTTGCTCGTCGGTGCGCCGGTGCGAGGCGATCTC
Organism: Rhodocyclaceae bacterium; assembly: GCA_020445785.1. Classification (GTDB taxonomy): domain Bacteria; phylum Pseudomonadota; class Gammaproteobacteria; order Burkholderiales; family Rhodocyclaceae; genus Cognatazoarcus. The sequence goes on along the minus strand of JAGRFZ010000110.1, from coordinate 42,254 downwards.
CCGGACCAGCAAGGCGGTCTGTCGATTCGATTCCTCCTGGGCCACGCGCCGGCTCTTGTGGGTCAGCACCAACCACCAGGCGACGATGCCGAATACCAGCAGCAGAATCGCGTAGATCTTGATGAAGCCGGGCTTGAGTCCGGAACCGAGCGGGCCGGCGGCGTCACCGAGTAACCTCAGTTCGTTGTTGTACAGCAGGCCCAGCACCATCGCCAGCACGACGGCAGTGACAGACATCAGCAGCAGATAGTGGCCCAGGCCGGTATCGAGAACCGGCCACACCGCCTTCGGCAGCACCCGCCGCAGCGCGGCGGACCATTGCGCGGAGAGGCGGGCATCGGGCTTGCACAGATCTTCGCAGCGGGCATCCAGCGAACAGCACAGCGAGCAGATCGGTCCCTGATAGGCCGGGCAGCCCGCCATGTCTTCGGATTCGTACTGCTGCCCGCAGATCACACATTCGGCGCACTCCCCGGCGGCCGACTCGGGCGGGCGCGCGAGATAGTATCGACCGCCGGTGAGGTAGGCGAGCAGCGGTGCCGTCGCAAAGGCGACGCCCATCGCGATCAGGGTCGAAAAGGCCTGGGCGGAATCGCCGAATGCGCCGAAGTAGGCAGCCACCGACAGGAGGGACGCGAGCAGCATGGCACCCAGCCCGACCGGATTGACGTCGTAGAGGTGGGCCCGCTTGAATTCGATGCCGGGTGGCGACAGGCCCAGCGGCTTGTTGATCACGAGGTCGGCGACGACCGCCATCATCCAGCTGACTGCAATGTTCGAATACAGGCCGAGCACGCGCCCGATCGCCTGGAAGACGTCGAGCTCCATCAGCATCAATGCGATCAGGGTATTGAAGACCACCCACACCACGCGACCAGGATGACTGTGGGTCAGCCGTGCGAAGAAGTTCGACCAGGCCAGCGAGCCTGCGTAGGCATTGGTGACGTTGATCTTGAGTTGCGAAATGACGACGAAGATCGCGGTGATGGCGATCGCCCAGCCCTCGCTGGGAAAGACCAGCCGATACGCCACGAGATACATCTGGTTGGGGTCCACCGCCTTGTCGACGGGCACGGCGTAGCTCAAGGCGAGCCATGCCAGCAACACCCCGCCGAACATCTTGGCGACGCCGATCACGACCCAGCCGGGCCCCCCTACCAATACGCCGGCGAGCCAGCGTCGCCGGTTGTCGGCTCGCTGGGCCGGCATGAAGCGGAGGTAATCCGCCTGCTCCCCCATCTGCGTGATGAGCGCGACACCGACGGTCAGCGCTGCACCAAAAAGGTGCAGGTCGAAATGCGTGCCCGCACCACTGCTTCCTCCGTAGCTCGGCAAGGACCCGAAGATGTCGGGCCGCTCGGTCAGGACGTAGGCGAACGGCAGTACCAGCAGAATCAGCCAGATCGGTTGGGTGATCACCTGCAGCCGACTGATCGCAGTAATGCCGTGGGTCACCAGGGGGATCACGACCAGCGCACAGATGACGTAGCCCCAACTCGGTGGAATACCGAGCGCCAACTCCAGCGCGTAGGCCATGATCGCCGCCTCGAGGGCGAAGAAGATGAACGTAAAGGACGCGTAGATCAGCGAAGTGAGGGTCGAACCGATGTAGCCGAAGCCCGCGCCCCGGGTCAGCAAGTCCATGTCCACGCCGTAGCGCGCGGCATAGACGCTGACCGGAAGCCCTGCGAGGAAGATGATGACGCCGGCCGCGATGATCGCCAGCGCCGCATTGATGAAGCCGTACTCGACCAGCAGCGTGGCGCCGACCGCCTCGAGCACCAGGAACGACGCCGCGCCGAACGCGGTATTGGCCACCCGCAGTTCCGACCAGCGGCGGAAGCCGTGGGGCGTAAAGCGCAGCGCGTAGTCCTCCAGGGTCTCGCGGGCGACCCAAGTGTTGTAGTCGCGCCGGACCTTGACCACGCGCTGCAGCGGGTCGGCGCCGCCGTCGAGGGCGGCATCGGATGGGAAGGGCGGTCGGGGAACGTTCAACGGGCCGGCGATGATCGAATCGATCCGTCGATGCTAGCAAGCACCGGGCCCGGGCTGCAGACTTCAGCCGGCGAGCGGCAGGCCGAGGACGAATTCGGCACCGCCGTCGGCGGCGTTGGCTGCGACCAGCGTGCCGCCATGACGTTCGACGATGCCGTAGCTGATCGCCAGCCCGAGGCCGGTACCCTGCCCGACCGGTTTGGTGGTGAAGAAGGGATCGAAGATCTGGGCCAGGTGCTGGTCGTCGATGCCCGGCCCGTTGTCGTGAAAGTGTACGCGCAGGAAGCCGTCGTCCGTCTCGGCGCGGATCTCGAGCCTCGGCTGGGCGACCGACTCGGTGGCGTCGCGAGCGTTCTGTACCAGATTCATCACGACCTGCTGCAACTGGCCTGGAGACCCCCGTACCGCGAGCCGGGGCGGCAGTTTCGTCTCCACCTGGAAATCGTCCCGTGCCGCGCGGCAGACCCAGCGAACCGCGCGCCCGATCACCTCCGTCAGATCGCACGTCTGCGCCACGTCGCGATCGGCTGCCGAAAACCGCTTGAGGCCGTCGACGATGTCGCGGGTGCGCTCGGCGCCCTCGATGGTGCCGTCGATCAACGGTTCGAGGTCTTCGAGAATGCGGTCGATCCGCAGTTCGCGGCGCAGCGACGCCAGCGCCACGGGCGTGCTTCCGTCGTGCACCGCGGCCAGGTAGCGCTCGATCCGGTCGGCGTAGCGGCGCAGGGCATGGACATTGCCGAGAATGAAGCTGATCGGATTGTTGAGCTCGTGGGCGACACCCGCCACCAGGCGACCGAGCGACGCCATCTTCTCCGACTGCAGCAATTGCTGCTGGGTCCGCTTGAGATCGTCGTGGGCCTGGCGCAAGGCCTGATAGGCGCGACGCAACTCGCCCACCGGGCGGCCGGTGACGACCATCCCCAGCGATTTGCCGACCGCGTTGAAGCGCGGCGTGCAGTTGAGCGACACCGGCACCGCACTGCCGTCCGCTGCCTGCAGCGGCAATTCGCAGTCGTGCACGGCCCGCTCGCCCAGGTGCGAGAGCATCTCGCGGGCCTGCCGCCGGCCTGCATCGTCGGCGAACAGGTCGAAGAGCGAACCGCCCTTCAAGCTGTCCGCGCTCCGTCCGGTGAAGGCTTCGAGGGAGGAATTGACGTCTTCGATGCGACCGCTCCGGTCGCACACCACCAGTACGTCGGAGATCGAAGTCAGCACCGAAAGGATGAACTGCTGGGATTCCTCGAGCTTGGCGTTCTTGCGCTCGAGCGCAACCTCGTACTGCAGCAGCTCGGAATAGACTTCATCCATCTTGTGGATGACGTCCATCCACACCTCCTCTCCGACGCCGGTGAGTTCGCCCGGATGGCCGGTGGCGCCGATCACGTCGCCCCGGCGGGACTTGCTGCCCACGTCACCGGCCCCACGGCCGTGGCGAAGCCGGCCGCGCTGCCGCTGCCCGGTCGGCGGCTCGCCCGTGCGCCCCTGTCGATGCCATCGGCGATGGCTCCTTTCCCAAGTCGATGGCGCTAGGATAGGCCCGGCCCGTGCCGGGCTCAAGAACATCGGCGGCCATGCATACGTTGCGCTGCCCGGGCAGGGCAGGCGCCGCACCCGGGCCCGGGACTTCCCGACCCCGTCAGAATTCCCAGGCGACGCCGAGGTTGGCAAAGCTGCGGGAGCTGCCGCGATCAACCGCGCCCGACAGCTTGAGTCCTTCCGCCACTTCGTAGCGCAGGCCGAGCGCCTTGTCCGGCGCATGGTACAGGCTGCCGAACACCTCCGCGGTGATCGCCAGCCCTTCCAGCAGTGGATAGGCGGTGCCGATGCCCCAACCGTTGTCGGCTTCGGTGTCGTCGTCCACCTCGATCCATTCCCGTGACAGATTCAGGTGCAGAGTCTGGCCCGACTCGAACCCCCAGCCCAGCAACGCGATCAGCGCGATGCCCTCGGCAGTCTCGTCGAGCCCGGCGTCGTCGCTGGCCTCTTCGCGCCCCCACTCGAACTTGAGGCCGGCCGACAGGCCGACCTCCTGCTGCAGCGGGACCCACTTGACCGCCGCACCCACACCTTCGAAGGTCTGTCGTGGAGAAACGTCGTCGTCCTTGGCCCGGGACAGTCCGAGTTCGACTTCGACATTGTCGATCGGACCGTAGCCGACGGCGCCCTCGAAGCCCTTGACTGCGTCGTCACGGCTCCAGCCCAGCTCCACCTTGGCACCGCCGCGCGGGAGAGTGCCCGCGTCGTCGACCGCCATCGGTCGCTCGGCCAGGGCGACCCCCGGGATCATCAGGGCCGCGGCCAGCATGCGCACGCCCCGACGGACAGTCCGCCTCGATTGATCGTTCATCGTTTTCTCCTGTTGTGATGCGGCGGCCAGCTGCGCTTGGCTACCGGTGGTCATTGCGCCCTGAAGAATGTGACCGGCCGGCCGATAAGCACTCGGCCGGGGCATGGCCACCGGCAGGCGAACTCTGCCGATAACGGCCCTGTCTCCAAAGGCTTTACGATGACATGACATTTCGGGCGATCACGCCGGCCGGAAGCCGGGAAAACGATGCGGGCAGCATGGGCCGGCCCGAGTCGCCGCGCGGGCGCTGGACGCGCTGGGCGGGTGCACTCGTGCTCGCGTTCCTGCTTGCCGCCTGCGGTCCGCCCGAACCGGTCAAGATCGGCTTCATCGGTGGGATCTCGGGCCGCGGCGCGGACCTCGGTATCAGCGGTCGCAACGGCGCACAGCTGGCGATCGAGCAACGAAACCTCGCGGGTGGCATCGACGGCCGTCGGGTCGAACTGCTGGTGCGGGACGACGGCGGCGATCCCCAGCACGCCCGCCGTATCCTGCACGAACTGGCAGCCGCGGGCTGCCGCAGCATCATCGGCCCGATGACGAGTTCGATCGCGGTCGCCCTCGCAGGCGAAGCCGAAGCAGCCGGCGTCGTCATGATGAGTCCGACGGCGACCACCAATGCGCTGTCCGGAAGGGACGACCATTTCTTCCGTGTAGTGGCGCCGACCCGCACGTACACCCGACGCACCGCCCATTTCCTCGCGGAAACCCTGGGCCGACGTCGCATCGCGGCGATCTACGACGCCTCCAACGCAGCCTATGCCTCGAGCTGGCTATCCGACTTCCGCCACGACTACGAGGACGACGATCGCTCGGTGGCGATCGTGCTCACCTTCGAATCCGGCACCCACCGGGACTTCCTGGTGCCGGCCCAGCGCATGCTGGCCGAGTCGCCCGACGCCATTCTGATTGTCGCCAATTCCCTCGACGCGGCGCTGATCGCCCAGCAGGTGCGAAAACTCGATCCGAAGATCCAGTTGGCCGCCTCGGAGTGGGCGGCCACCGCACGCCTGACCGAAATGGGCGGTCGTGCGGTGGAGGGCATGGCGCTGACGAGCTTCCTCGACGAAGCCGACGCGTCTCCGGCCTTCGTCGCCTTTCGGCAGGAATATGTCGAGCGCTTCGGCCGTTCGCCCGGCTTTGGCGGCCTGACCGGCTTCGACGCGGCCAACACCCTGATGGACGCCATCGCAAATGGTGATCCCGGGCAGAGCCTGCGCGAGCGCCTGCGTTCGAGACCCATCGTTACCGCGGCAACGGGCAGCTTTTCCCTGGACCGTTTCGGCGACGGCCAGCGCCAACCCTGGATCGTCACCGTCCGGAACGGCCGCTTCCAAACCGTGGCGGATCCACCGTGATGCGAAGCAGAACCATCCGCAGCTGGCTGCTCCGGCACCTGGCCTGGCTCTCGCTCGTTCCGGCGATCGCCGTATCGGCGGCATTGGGAACGATTCTGCTGGCGACCATCCACGACGACCTCGAAACCGAAAACCAGGCGTTCGGCAACGCCGTCGTGGCCGAGGTGAACCAGCTTCTGCACGACCCCGCCCGTGAACTGGCGCGGCTCGCGGAGCATCTCGCGCCGGACTTCTCGCCGCAGCTGGTCGATCGGCTGCTGCGCGCAGCGGTGCTGTCGAACCTGAGTTTCGAGGCCCTCTATTTGGCGGGACCGGACGACCGCGTCATCGCCGGCATCCTGTCGGGCGACGACCCGCTCGGCGGCAGCGCCGAACTGCGCGATCTCGACGTCTCGGGCTGGGAGCACATCCAGTCGGCCCGCGCGCTCGGAAAGGCGGTGTGGTCCGACACCCACCTGTCGGCACTGGTCGGGCAGATCACCGTCGCCGTCGCGGTACCGGTGGGCAGACACGTGCTGGTCGGCGAGATCGGACTGCGCCGCCTGTCCGAGTTTGCCCAGCGGGTCGGCGCCAGCGGCCACCTGCTCGTCGTCATCGTGGATCGCCGTGGTCAGGTGGTGGCCCATCCGGATCCCGCCGTCGGCCTGCAACAGGTCAACCTCAGCCAACTGTCGGTGGTACGGGACGGCCGTGCCGGAAACCGCGAGTCGCACGGTTTCGAGATGGGCGGCAAGCGCTACGAAGGTACCGCCAGTCGCGTCGAAGGCCCGGGCTGGGTCGCTGTCGTCGCCCAGCCCAGGGACCACAGCCAGAACCAGGTCGACCGCGCGGTCGCGGTGATCGTGCTGGCCGTGATGGCGATCGCGATGCTGAGCTGGACGCTGGCCTCGCGCCTGTCGCGCCACCTCGGCGAACCCCTCGAAGCCCTGGTCGGCCACGCCGTGACGGTCTCCCGGGGCGACTACGATTCGCCGCCGCCCCCGACGCCATGGCCGGAACTCGACCGCCTCGGCGAAGCGATGGGCCGGATGGTGACCTCGATCGTGTCGCGCGAGCGGGCGCTGGCGGCGACCGAGGATCGCTACCGCTCGCTGGTCGACGGCATCGACGACCTGATCGTCCAGTTCGACGCAGAGCTGACCATCCAGTTCTGCAATCCTGCCGTGGAAAAGCTGCTGGAACGCGATCCGGTGGTCTGCCTCGGCATGCCCTTGCTCGCCGTGGTACACCGCGACGATCGCGAATCCACCCGCGATCGCATCCTGCGCTGGCTGCGATCCGACGACGACCAACTGAGCATCGAGAATCGCCTGGTGGCCCGCGGCGGCGCGGTCCGGCGCGTGCTCTGGTCGCTCACCAGGGAGCACGGCGAAGACGGCAGCCTGATCGGGGTGCGCGGCATCGCACGCGACATCTCGGACATGCGTCGGGGCCAGGACGCGATGCGCGGACTGGTGGCGGCAACCGCCCGCCAGTCGGGGGAAGGCTTCTTCCGATCGCTGGTGCTGCACATCGCGCGCACCCTGGACGTCGAACACGCCCTGGTGTCCCGGCGATCGAGCGATGGCGCCACCATGCATGCGCTGGCGGTCTGGTCCGACAATGGTTTCCGGGAGAACCTGAGCTACCCGATCGCCGGCACGCCCTGCGAGGCACTGCTGCATTGCGACCGCGGCGTACTTGCCGATCGACTCGCCGCCGACCGCTGCCCGCGACCACTGCGCTCCGACCGCCCGCTGCACACCTTTCTCGGCGCGACCCTGCGAGACAGCCATGGCAACGGCGTCGGCACGCTGCTGGTTCTCGCCGAGCGGGATCTCACCAGCCAGCCCGAATTCGCCCAATTGATCTCCATTTTCGCCGACCGGGCGGCGATGGAACTGGCGCGCCAGCAACTCGAGGGCGAACTGCGCCTGGCGGCCTCGGTATTCGAGAGCAGCGCCGAAGGGATTCTGATCACCGACGCCGAGCAGCGCATCATCTCGGCCAACGCCGCCTGCGAGCCCATCACCGGTTACAGTCCGGCCGAACTGATCGGCAACCGGCCGAGCATGCTGCGCTCGGGGCGACATCCCGACGAATTCTACGAGGAACTGGATCGGGATCTGGCCCGCGACGGTCGCTGGATCGGCGAGATATGGAATCGCCGGAAGGATGGCGAGGTGTATCCCCAGTGGATGACGATCACCGCGGTGGACGACGCCGACGGGCTGCGACGCAACTACATCGCCAGCTTCTTCGACATCAGCGCACGCAAGGAGGCCGAAGCCCGCATTCATTTCCTCGCCCACCATGACGCACTGACCGGTCTGCCCAACCGCCTCCTGTTGCAGGATCGGCTTAATCAGGCCTTGTCGTCGGCTCGGCGCGACGGGCTCCACGTCGCGATCCTGTTCTTCGACCTCGACCGATTCAAACTCATCAACGATTCGCTCGGCCACGATTTCGGCGACGCCTTGCTCAAGGAAATCTCCCAGCGTCTGACCGTCGTGGTGCGGGACGGCGAAACCGTCGCCCGCCTCGGCGGTGACGAATTCGTCGTCGTCCTGCCGGCGGTCCATCTTTCCGAGCAGGCGTCACTCGTCGCCGGCCGCATCCTGTCGGCCATCACCGCGCCGGTAAGCTTGCGTGGCCACGCGTTCCAGGTCACGGCCAGCGTTGGCATCAGCACCTATCCGGAAGACGGTCTCGACGCCGACACCCTGCTGCGCAACGCCGATACGGCGATGTACCACGCCAAGGAACTGGGGCGGAACAACTTCCAGTTCTACACGGCCTCGCTCAACGCCGTCGTCACCGAGCGGGTGCAACTCGAGCACGACATGCGCCGCGCACTCGAGCGGGGGGAATTCATCGTCCACTACCAGCCCCAGATCGACACGCGCAACGGCCAGGTGATCGGCGCCGAGGCGTTGGTGCGCTGGCTACATCCATCCCAAGGCATGATTTCGCCCGCCCGTTTCGTGCCCGTGGCGGAGGACAGCGGCCTGATCGTGCAACTCGGCGAATTCGTCATGCGGGAGGCCTGCCATCTGGCCGCCCGCTGGCAACGGACACTGCCCCAACCGATACGCATGGGCGTCAATATCTCGGCCCGCCAGTTCACCGCCGGGAACCTGCTGGACACGGTCGCCTCGATCCTCGAAGAATCCGGGCTGCAACCGGAACTGCTCGAACTCGAGATCACCGAAAGCATGCTGATGGAGCGGCCGGACGACGCCGCCCGTCTGCTGGCATCGCTGTCGGACCTCGGCGTGCAACTGGCGATCGACGACTTCGGCACCGGCTACTCGAGCCTCGCCTATCTCCGTCGCTTCGCCATCGACCGGCTCAAGGTGGACAGAAGCTTCATCCAGGACCTCAGTCACGACCCGAACGACGCGGCCATCGTGCGCGCGGTGATCTCCTTGGCCCACACCCTCAATCTGGAAGTGATCGCCGAGGGCGTCGAGACCGACGATCATCTGCGGCGGCTGCACGACTGGGGATGTTTCAGCGTTCAAGGCTATCTCTTCAGCAAGCCGCTCGAGGCCGGCGACTTCGAGGCCTATTGCGCCGACGCCCAGTCGCCGGTGCGGCGCTCGCAAGCATCCGCCTGAGCCCACCGGCCGGCGGCAGGAAGTGGGCGGCTTGAGCGCGCCGCAGACAAACGCTACACTGTTGCATTAGCCGCCGACCTGCCCACCATGCCCGAACGCCCGCAAGATCCCGCCGCCCTGATCGCCGCCCGCGGCGGTCGTGTCACCCGCACCCGTACCGCAGTGCTGTCGGTGCTGTTCGACGCCGGCCGGCCGATCAGCCACGACGAAGTCGGTGCGGCCCTCGACGCCCGCGGTGTGAGTCATGACCGCGTCACCCTCTACCGCACCCTGGACTGGTTGGTAAGCCACGATCTGGCCCACAAGGTCGCCGGACCGGATCGCGCCTGGCGGTTCAACGCGGTGGGCGATGAAGAACACCGCCACGCCCATTTTCACTGCGATCTGTGTGGCCGCGTATTCTGCCTCGAATCGCTGCAGCCGGCGATCGCTGCGACCTTGCCCAGCGGCTTCCGGCTCGGCCGCGCCGAGTTGAGCTTTCACGGCCTGTGTCCCAGCTGTCCCGGCCCGCTGCGGTCGGACGCGGGACACAATCGCAACAAGATTGCACCATGAAACCCTTCAGAACCGATGACGTCCATGGCCGGGGGGAGCACGCCGACCGCCGCACGGGAACATCGTCGCTGCTGTGCGCCAGTGCCGGCCAACGCCTGGCGCTGGCCTCCGGCTGCATCGCGCTGGTATGGATCGCCACGCTGTGGGCGCTGACGTGAGCGAACCGATGCTGGCCTTCGACAACCTGACCCTGGGCTACGATCGTCACCCGGTGGTCCACCACCTGCACGGCGAGGTCGGCCATGGGGCGCTGCTGGCCCTGATCGGCCCCAACGGCGCCGGCAAGTCCACCCTGCTCAAGTCCATCGCCGGCGAGTTGCCGCCGATCGAAGGCTGCATTCGTCGCCACGACCCGGCTCCCGATGGCTTCGCCTATCTGCCCCAACAGGCGGCACTCGATCCGGCCTTCCCGATCTCGGTCGCCGACCTGGTCGCGATGGGCCTGTGGCGACACCTGGGGCTGTTCGGCAGCCTCGGCCGCGGTGGCCGCCGTCGGCTGGAGGAGGCGCTGGCCCAGGTCGGCCTGAGCGGCTTCGAACGGCGCCCGATCGGCACCCTGTCGGGCGGCCAGCTCCAGCGTGCCAGGTTCGCGCGATTGCTGCTGCAGGACGCACCGCTGATCCTGCTCGACGAGCCCTATGCGGCGGTAGACGCCCAAACCGTCGACGACATGGCCGCACTGGTGAGGCGCTGGCACGCAGAGGGGCGCACCGTGATCGCAGTCCTCCACGACCTCGACCACGTGCGCAACCACTATCCGGAGGCGTTGTTGCTGGCGCGCGAGGCGATCGCCCGGGGCCCCGTCGGAGACGTCCTGACCAACGCCAACCTGGTGCGCGCGCGGCGGCTCGCGGAAGCCTTCGACGAGCACGCGCCGGTCTGTCATCGGCACCCGGAAGCGGCATGATCGAGCACTGGCTGATCGAGCCGTTTCTGGATTTCGCGTTCATGCGGCGGGCCTTCGCCGGCGGCCTCGCGTTGTCGCTCGGCGCCGCGCCGATCGGCGTGTTCCTGATGCTGCGTCACATGAGCCTGGCCGGTGACGCGATCGCCCACGCGATTCTGCCCGGCGCAGCCATCGGCTATCTTTTGGCAGGCCTGTCCCTGCCCGCCATGACCGGTGGCGGGCTCGTCGCGGGGCTCGCGGTGGCGCTGATCGCCGGAGGTGTCGCCCGCGTCACCCAATTGCGCGAAGACGTCAGCCTGTCGGCGGTATACCTGATTTCGCTGGCGGCGGGCGTGATGATCATCTCGCTGTCGGGCAGCAGCGTGGACCTGATGAACGTGCTCTTCGGCAATGTGCTGGCGCTCGACGACGGGACCCTGTTGTTGCTGGCCGGAATATCGACGGCGACCCTGCTGGCGTTGGCCGTGGGCTATCGCGCGCTGGTGCTCGAATGCGTGGACCCGGCGTTTCTTCGCAGCGTCAGCCGAGCCAGCCCGGTCGCGCACTTCGGATTTCTGGTGCTGCTGGTGCTGAACCTGGTGGCCGGCTTCCACGCCCTCGGCACTCTGATGGCCGTCGGCATGATGATCCTGCCGGCCGCCTGCGCGCGCTTGTGGCACCAGGATCTGGCGCCGATGCTGGCTTCGGCGGTGGGCTGCGCGGTGGCCGGTACCCTGGCCGGCCTGCTGCTGTCCTTTCACGCCGGCCTGCCCTCAGGGCCGGCGATCGTGCTGTCCCTCGGCGCGCTATATCTGCTGTCCCTGCTGGCCAGCCCGGTCGGCGGCTTCGCACGCCGCCTGCGGCCACGCTGGCACTACACGTCCTGAGCCGATGCTGCGTCTGCTGATCCTCCTGCTGCTGTCCGTGCTCCTGCCGCTGCCTGCCCATGCGGAACGACTCCAAGTGGTCGCGAGCTTCAGCATCCTGGCCGATCTGTGCCGTGAGATCGGGGGCGATCGGGTCCACGTGCACAGCCTCATCGCGCCCGGCGGTGACGCCCATGCCTACCAGCCGAGTCCGGCCGACGCGCGAGCCGTCGCCGAGGCCGACCTCGTCGTCGTCAACGGGCTCGGCTTCGAGGGCTGGATCGAGCGCCTGCTCGAGTCCACCAGGCACCGCGGCGAGCTCGTCGTGGCCAGTGATGGCGCGCGCCTGATCGAAACGGAGAGCCACGGGCACGACGATGGGCACGGGCACGGGCACGGCCTCGACCCCCACGCCTGGCAGGATTTGTCCAATGCCCGAATCTATGCGCGCAACATCGCCCTGGCGCTGTCGCGGGCGGATCTCGACGGTGCCTCTGCCTATCTCGGCCGCTACCGGACCTATGCCGCCCGCCTCGAAGCGCTCGACATGCGATATCGGGCCCGGTTTGCGACGCTGCCGCAGGCGCGACGCCGCGTGGTGAGTTCCCACGATGCCTTCGGTTATCTCGGCCGCGCCTACGGCCTCGAGTTCGTGGCGCCGGTCGGCCGCTCCAGCGCGGCACGCCCGTCCGCTGCCCGGCTCGCGGCGCTGATCCAGCAGATCCGCGACCTGAACATTTCCGCCGCCTTCGTCGAGAACGTTGCCGACCAGCGCCTGATCGAGCAGATCCGACGCGAAACGGGCGCCCGAATCGGCGGAACCCTGTACGCCGATTCGCTATCGCCCGCCGGTGGCGAGGCCGCGAGCTACCTGCAGATGATGACCCACAACCTCGAAACGCTGGCCGATGCCCTCGCCGAATGATCTCCGCTCGGCACCGCCGATTGCGCGACCGGCAACCGGGCATGCCGGATCGCGGGGTTTATCCTGCAGCCGTCTGCCGACACAATGAGTGCTCATTTCGCCCGCAGGAGGACAACAAGCATGGCCGACTCACCGCATATCGCCCGCAAATCCCCGTTTCCGGTAGAGGTGGAAGCCGGCAAGACCTACTACTGGTGCGCCTGTGGCCGTAGCGCCAACCAACCGTTCTGCGATGGTTCGCACGCGGGCAGCGATTTCGCGCCGGTCGCCCACACCCCCACCGAATCGGGTACGGCCTACTTTTGCGGCTGCAAGCATTCCGCATCCGCACCGATGTGCGACGGTAGCCACCTCAAGCTCTGACCCCCCGATCGCCGGATCGGCCCGGCCAGCGGCCGCCCCGATCCGGTATCGGCGACGGCACACCGAGCGCGCGCCTCGAATCCGTGGCAGCAACGAAAACGGCGCCCGTATATGGGCGCCGCCATCGATTCCGACCCCGTGCGGGGCCGGGAGGACCGGACAGGCCTACTTGTAGTAGCCGACGGCACAGACCTGGTCACCGATTCGGGTCACGTAGCTGACCTTCTGGACCGGATCGGTGCTGCCCGGGCGGGGCCACATGTACGCAACCTCGCCGATCTCGCCTTCCTTGGCAGCGGCATAGATCTTCTCGCCGACCGGCTCGCCGGCCTTGTCCACCAGGCCCTTGAGGCTCTTGCCGGTGAGCGAAGGATGCGCGGTGAAGTTGCCATCCGGGCCACCGCAGAACGGATACAGATCGCGGTCCTTGAAGCCGCCCTCGCCACTGGCGAACTGGCCCAGCGCCGCGTCCTTGTCGGCCGCCACCGCGGCCGCCGCCTTCTCGAGCATCGCCTTGGCTTCGGCCGAACTACCGTAATCCGCCGCGAAAGCGAAGGTGGAGGACAAGCCGACGGCCATGGCCGCAATGATCTTCTTCATGGTTCTTCCCTCGAATTGTTGTGAATGACGGAGCCCTCGCTCCTGCCACGCGCTTGCACGCGTGGCGCAGCATAGGCAGTGGACGAACGGGGCACAACACGTCATTTGGCACAATTTGCAACGACAGGCGGGTCGCGCAGGAAGGCGAGGCGATCGCGCGACCCTCAATGCACGGTGCACACCATGCACGGATCGAAGGAGCGGACGATGTGCTGCACCATCAGTTCGCGGCGTGCGCAATCCTCTTCCTGCAGATCGCAAAGCGCCTGTTCGAGGGCGCCCGGCGTGCCGGCAGCATCTCGCGGCGAAAAATTCCAGGTGGTCGGCGCGACGATCTGGTAGTTGGCGATCCGGCCCTTGCGCAGCACCAGCCAGTGACCGAGCGCGCCACGCGCCGCTTCGACCAGGCCCACACCCCGAGCTTCTTGCGGCAACGCGCCCTGGGTGCAGAACGGCGCGCCGGGTTCGATCGCACGCGCCCAGCACTCCATCGCGATCACGCTGCGGGCGATCTCCAGGAGCCGGCCGATCACCCGGCTGCGGACATTGCCGCCCCCCTGCGCCACCAGGGCACGCGCCAGCGGATGGCCATCGACCACTTGCCGAGCCAGCGCGCCGCACTCGACCACGCGGCCTCGCCAGCGGGGCGCCTTGCACCAGCTATAGGCGCCATCGCGATCGACGTCGGGCTCGGTCAGCCCCTGCCACGGATGCAGCGCCCGTGCGGGCGCATGCAGCCAGGCATGGCTGCAGTCCTCGGCGACATCGGCCTGATCGAGGGCAAGGAGTTCACCGCCCCACACCCCGCTGCGGTAGCCCGCCGTGCCATCGACCGGATAACTGCCGTAGCTGAGGAAACGATCGCTGGCGCGCCCCGCCTCGGCCAGGGCCAGGTCGTCCGCGAGTTCCAGGAACGCACCGATGTCGGCCGCAGCCGGTGCCCCCCCGCTGCACCAGCGGCGCAGCGCGCCATCGCTGTCGAGCGCCACCACGGCCTCCAGCGCATCGCCATACAGGTAGCGTTCCAGCCAACCTCGAAAGTCGCGCAGCAAGGCGAACAGGCGCTGCTTCTCGCCCGGGTGCACGGCGCGGGTGACCCCACCGGGCTGCACGCTCAGGGTGTGGGGCCACTTGCCTCCGAGCAGCCCCATGATCTGCAGCAGGCCGGCGCGGGCCGGCAGCATGTCGCGGCAAGCGGATCCGGCAAAGGCCTTGAAGCGCGGGCCCAGCGCGGCGTGCCAGGGACGGTCCGCATAGCCGTCACGCGCGAAGTCGGGCATGAAGAAAAGGTAGAAATGGGTCAGATGATCGGCCACGTTCTCGCTGGCCAGCAGCAGGTTGGTTGCCAACTCGCCGTTTCGAGGCACGACGAGGCCGATCGCATCACGAAGAGCGCCGGCCGCGGCGACGGACTGGGAAACCGAGCAGATGCCGCAGACCCGCGGTGCATAGACCAGCGCATCGAGGGGGTGCTTGCCCAGCAGGATCTGCTCGAACCCCCGGAACAGGGGCGAATTGACCCGCGCCGCGACGATCCGCCCGCGGTCGATCTCGAGACTGACTTCGAGGTCGCCCTCGACGCGATTGAACGGGCCGAGTACGACACGCCGCATCCTCAGTCCCCGACGCTCACTTGAGACCGGTCTTGCGCACCGCCGGCGCCACCACGGCGTGATCGGCGACCGAGTTGGCACGTACTCGCTGCGGCGTGGCCGACTTGGACAAGGCCGCCAGCGCGACGAACCAGGCCTTGGGCATGTCGGTCGGCAGGCCGATCGGGATGCCGCCCACCTTCGGCGTCTCCGCAAACGGATGGCCGGGTTCCTCGAAGCCCGGCTCGGTGCAGCTGATGCAGGCATAGCCACCGCGGGTACACGAGCCTTGTCCGTTCCACGGCCGGAGGTTGCAGTCGGCGTGGGCCTGAGTCCCCTTGCACCCCATGTGCTCCATCAGGCAACCGAGGTCCGAGGGCTTCTCCGCGCTCGCCTTGAATTCGTAGAATTCATTGCGGGAACAACCATGGTGCACCAGCGCATCGGCGTAGAAACGGGGGCGGCCGAAGGTATCGAGCTCATTCGGAGAAAGTCCGTCGCCGGCCAGCGAGAGCAGGGTTTCCAGCACCCAGCCGGGATGGATCGGGCAGCCGGCGACATTGATCACCGGCAAGCCCGCGGCGGATCGATAGTCCGCGCCGAGCAGGCCGCCCGGCTGATCGCCGTCGTACTGCAGGCCGATCGCCCCGGCAGGATTCATACCGCCTGCGGTGATTCCGCCGAACGCCGCACAGGTGCCCACCGCCACGGTGTAGCGAGCGTGGACAGCGAGTGCCCGCACCCAATCGACCATCGGCCGTCCGGTGCCGCCGAAGACATGGAAGCGGCCGCTGCCGTCGGGGCCCGTCAACATCGACCCCTCGACGCAAAGAATGTCGAGTGGCGTGCCCCCGGCGGTGCAGTCCTCGATCACGGCCACCGCCTCGCCCAGGCTGCATTCCGAAAGACTCGGATGCCACAACAGGTCGATACCGGCCCCGCCCAGCAGGCCGGGCAGATCACGGGAATCCGCGCACAGCAGCGACATCGTGCAGCCACCGCAGCCGCCGGATTGCAGCCAGAGCAGGTTCATGCAGACATTGAAGCACGAATTCGCGGCGAAGTTCCGTGCGCGGCCGTCGCGACACCTTCGGCCCCACCGGCGTGCATCCCTTCGCGAAACCCCGTGGCCACGGCTGCGACTGCAGTCGGCAGACGGGCAGCCGCAAGCCCCCAATCAGTTCACGCAAGTCGGCCGTTCCCACCGGGCGTCGCCGATCCACACGGCCCATCCCGCGCGCGGCACGACCCCGGTCTTGCCGTCGTCTCCTCGACCGTGCCGGCGCCGACCCGGGGGCGGGATATACTGGCGCCATGACCGCGAAGTTTCCATTGCCATCGCGCGACCACCCCGGTCGCCGCGGCAATCGCCGCCGATGAAGACCGCCCCCGCCCTCGCGCTCCCGCCACGACCGCATCGTGACGACGGCGAGTGGCGGCGTGTCGGCTTCGAGATCGAGTTTTCCGGCCTGCAGATCGAGCACGCCGCCAGAATCTGCGGCGACACCTTGTCGGCGAAGTGCGAGCAGCGCACCGAAGTCGATTTCCGTCTCGACGCGCCGGCGCTCGGCGAGTTCCGGCTGGAAGTCGACTGGGCCTACCTCAAGCAGCAGGCCGAAGCCAGCCGCGTCGGCGAAGGCAGCCCACAGTGGGTCGATCTGCTCAAGCGGCTCAGCCATGACATCGTGCCACTCGAGCTGGTCTGTCCGCCGGTCGGGCTCGATCGACTCGATGCACTGCCGCCGGTCATCGAGGCACTGCGCGCGTCGGGCGCCCGCGGCACCGGTGATTCGGTGATCGCTGCGCTCGGCGTGCATATCAACCCGGAACTGCCGAGCCTGGAATTTGCAGCGATCGAGCGATATATCCGGGCTTTCGGGTTGCTGCAATGGTGGCTGGTGGACAGCCAGCAGATCGATCTTTCGCGCCGACTCAGCCCCTACGTGGACCTCTATCCCGAGCGCTACGTCCAGCAGCTCGCGAACCACGACTCCGGTGGATCGCTGGCGCACCTGATCGATGCCTACCTCGAGGAAAATCCAACCCGCAATCGAGCCCTCGACATGCTGCCGCTGTTCATGCATCTCGATTCCGAGCGGATTCGCGCAGCGCTCGACGACGAACTCATCAATCCACGCCCGACCTTTCACTACCGCCTGCCCGATTGCCGCATCGAGGAGGCCGGCTGGTCGCTGGCCTCGGCCTGGGCGCCCTGGCTGGTGGTCGAACGCCTGGCCGACGAGCCGTCGCTCCTGGACCGGCTGTCGGTCGATTTCCTCGCGGCCGAGCGTCCGTTGTTCGGGGTTTCCCGCAGCGGCTGGAGCACACACCTGGACGAATGGCTGCGAGACCGCGGATTGGTGTGACCGGTTCGGCCCGGCGCTGGTCGCCGTCCTGGTGGGCAACCCGCACTGCGCTGTTGCTGACCGGGGCCCGCGCCGAGCGGATCAGCGTGCGTCACCGCCCGCGCCATGACGACTACCGCGGCCTGGTGATCGGCGGCGGCGAAGACATCAGCCCGGAGCACTACGGCGGCGACCTGCACGAGCAGGTCCGACTCGATCCGGAACGTGACGCGCTCGAAATCGAATGGATCGAATGGGCGCTGTCCCGCAATGTGCCCCTGCTCGGCATCTGCCGAGGGGCGCAGCTGATCAACGTGGTGCTCGGCGGCGATCTGCACCAGGACATCCGCGGCATGCGCCAATTCACCTACAACCGGCCCGGACTGCTGCCGACCAAGCAAGTCGCATTGACGGCCGGATCCCGAGTGGCGACGATCTGCCGGCGACAGCGCATCCGGGTCAATAGCCTGCACCACCAGGCGGTGCGCAACTGCGGCGCCGGCCTGGTGGTGGTGGGGCACGACCTCGACCGCATCGTGCAGGCCTTCGAGCACCAGGACAAGCGAGCCATCATCGGCGTTCAATGGCACCCGGAGTACCTGTTCTACCTGCCTCCCCAACTGCGCCTGTTTCACTGGCTGGTGCACCAGGCCGAATCATGAGCGCCCCCGCCCGGCCGACCGAAGTGCGCACAACGCTTCCCGCGGGGGGGTGCCAGGGGATTCACGACGCACGGCTTCGCGCCTGCCGAACGGGTAGGCGATGCAAAGCCGGCCCGCCGGTGGCGTATCGCGACCGGAGGGTAGTCCCCTGAGCACTTACCTGTTGCTCTTCGGCACCTCGTTTCTCGCCGCGACGATTCTTCCTTTCTATTCCGAAGTCGTGCTGTTCGCGCTGCTGCGCGACGGCGGCGACCCGGTTTCGCTGGTACTCACCGCGACCGCCGGCAACACCCTCGGAGCTGCGGTCAACTGGTGGCTCGGCCGCTACCTGCTGCACTTCCAGGACCGCCGCTGGTTCTATTTCAAACCGTCCCAGATCGAAAAGGCCCAGCGCTGGTTCCAACGCTATGGCGTATGGACCCTGCTCCTGGCGTGGCTGCCGGTCGGCGGGGATCCGCTGACCCTGATCGCCGGCATCATGCGGGTGCGCCTCGACGTCTTCCTCGTGCTGGTCGGCCTCGGCAAGGGCCTGCGCTACGTCACCATCGTCTGGTTGTCGGACGTCTCGCCGTTCTGACCACGCTGCCCCGTCGTGACGCCGCTCCGGACCCGATGCTCCGATGCCCGCGACTCAGTCTTTGGTCGGGTAGCGGGAAGCCGTTCCCGATATTGCACCCGCGCCCAGGAAGATCATCATGAAAGCCCCCATCGCCGCCGCCCTCGGCCATGCCGAGCCGAAAGCCGACTTCGGCTCGCTCGAGTAGGCGGCATCGTGACCGAGGGAGATCGAGCCCCCCGCTTGGTCGCCGGCGGGATTCCGATCCCGCCGATTTCTTGTCCGCGCGAAGCACAGCGTCATTTGGGCGACATCAGCATGCCCAGGTCGATCGGCCCGCGCCGCTCCGCCGCCAGCGCCAGGAACAGCTCAGCCGCCGACAATGCGTCGCTCAAGGCATTGTGCGCGGGGTAGCGCGGCAAGCCGTAACGACGGCGCAGGTTGCCGAGGCGCAATTCGCCGCGGGCCGGCCTGCGATGCTCGCGCCGTGCCGCTGCCGTGGCCAGGGTCAAGGTATCGACCGCCGGCGTCAGGATCTCTGCGCCGAATACTTGCCGGCTGGCGGCCGCGACGAACCCGACTTCGGTGGGCGTGTAATGGGCAACCATCACCCGACCGGCCAACACGCCGAGGAATTCCGACAATACCGCTTCCAGCGGCGCCCCCGCGGCCGACTCGTCGTCGGTGATACTGTGAATGACCGCCGATGTCGGACTCATCTCGCCGCGTAGCCGCAACACCCGGTGGCGCGCCGATGACAGCACGATGGATTCGCGGTCGATGCATACCCAGCCAAAGCTGACGATCTCGTCCCGCTCCGGATCGCCTCCGGTCGTCTCGAGATCGAGGGCGACGAACGGCACCTCGCGCCAGTCGCTGCGGCGGGACGGGAAAGGCACGGACAGATAGTCTCGCAACGCGCCGGCCGGCGCCTTCCGGAGGAGGCTTCGGCGCCTTGCGTCGGGACCGAACAGGCCGAGCAACTCAGCCGCCCCGCCGACCTACGACGCCACATCCGGTCCGCCCCGCCGTCACGCAGCGACCCCACCGGCGGAATAGCGTACCGCGAGGGTGCGCTGCATGTCGCCGACCACGGCGAAGACATCCTTCAGGTGCTTGCGCTCGAGGGAGGTCAGACGCTCCGGGTCGATGTAATTGTCCGGAGACTGGCCGTCCCGGAGCTGTTCGACCTGGTGGCGGATGCGCAACAGGCCGAGGAATTCGTGGGCCTCCTCCAGCTCGCTGGCTGACTCCTCGCTCAGTACGTGCGCCGCGACACAGGCGTGAAGCCGGCGCACCGTGCCGACTTCGGTGATGCCTGCGGCGAGCGCCTGGACCCGTGCCAGGTCCACGATCGGAATGATGCCGCGGGTCTTGATGTCGAAGGTCTTGGCATTCTCACCGCTGGCGATCAGCACCAGACTGCGGAAAAAGCCCAGCGGCGGCCGATTGGCGAGCATGTTCTCCACCAACTGTGCAAGAAAGCGCTCGCTGTGTCGGCACTCGGCCACGACATGGCTTGCCATTGCCTGCTGAAGCTCCGGCGCGCCGGCCACCAGCCGGAGGTCGAGGAAATTGACCAGCACCTTGGCCAGGGTCTCGTCGGTGTGGCGAATCCACACCCGGAAACTGTCCTGCCATTTCATCAACGGCTGACGCCACTTGACATTGCTCGCCATGATCTCGCCAGGGCAATAACGGAAGCCGCAGTCGTTGAGGCCATCGTTCACGAATCGCGCGAGCGCCTCGAAATAGGTACCGTGTTCACCCTCGTCGTAGTCGTCGGCGAGAATCAGGGCATTGTCCTGGTCGGAGTGGGTGGATTGCTCCTGCCGCCCCTGGGAGCCGCCGGCAAGCCACGCAAATCCCACCGGCGCGGGCCCCAGCCGGCTCTGCCCGAGTTCCAGCAACCGGCTCGCCAGCGCGTCGGCGATAGAGGAAATCGCCTGGCCGATCTGACCCGCAGTGGCGCCGCCGGCCAGCATCTGGATCTCCAACTCGGGCAGTTCGGCGCTGAGCGCCGGCAGTTCGGCGGCGTCGTCACAGCTTCGGATCAGCATCGCCAGGTGGGCTGCGTTGGCGCTCTGCCAGCGCAGCAGGTCTCGGGTGGACACCAGACCCCGGATTTCGCCGTCTTCGACCACCGGCAGATGATCGATGCCGCGGCGGGTCATCACCATCAAGGCCTCGAAGGCCGGATGCTCGGGCCCGAGGGTACGGGGATCGGCGGTCATGATGCTGGCGATCGGCCGTTCGGGCGAGTGGCCGGTGGCAAGGCAGCGGGCCCGCAAGTCACGATCGGTGACGATGCCGCACAGGCGTCCGTCCTCGACCACCAGCATTGCGGCCGTCGCCTGGCTGCCCATCAGTGCCGCGACGTCACGAATCGAAGTCGCAGGCGGGGCGGTCACCGGGTGCCGCGTGATGAACGACGATAACGGCATGCTCATCAGATTGGGCCGGAACAGCACCCGGTCGGCCACACCGTGGCGCGCGTGGCGCAGGCGTTCGCCGAGGGTGCGTCGAAAGAACGCGTCGACCTCCGGCGCCTCGCGCCGGCACGCGCGCAAGCGCGCCGAGGGCAGGCAGTACAGCAGCAAATCCTCGACCGCACGAAAGTGCCCACCGCCGGCCGCGAACTCGGCGGCATCGAAGACGTCGCCCTCGGCGTACTTGGCCAGCAAGAGATTGTCGTCGTCGCGCTCCTCGATCGCGCCCTTGCGCAATACGTAGCACTGGGCTTCGCTCTCGCCTTGTGGCGGAAAGGCGCTGCCCCGCCGCAGGTAGCGGATCGTCATGGCATCGACCAACGCACCAAGTGCATCGTCCTCGAGCAGCGAGAACGGTGGCACCTCGGCCAGAAAATCGCGGATCTCGAGCAATTCGACGCTGCTCATCGCACAGCCCCCCCTTCTGCGCACCGTGCCCATGATGCCGCCGCGGGCCGAGTCCCCGCAAGCGTGATCCAGTTCTCGAACCTCTTTTCCGGCGTGCGCGACTCAGCCACCAGTTGGGCGGCAACTCGCCCGTCCGAACCCCCGACCGAAGCATACGGGAAGCCTCATGAAAGCCCTCATCGCCATCGCCGCTGCCACCCTCGCCCATGCCGGACAGGACGCCGACATCGGCTCGCTGAAGTAATTCGCGCGTGCTCCTCGCGGTTTGGGCAGGGCGCTCGCCCTGCCCATTTTTTTTGTTTGCCTGCGTGATCACCGAAAGGAGAAGAACCATGAACCCGATCCGCCCGCACGCAGTCGGCCTGGTCGGCGGCGTCGCCCTGTCCTGGTCGAAATCCGATGCCGATCTGGGAAGCGTCGAGTCCGCCAACTTGGACGTCGCCGGCATGACCATCACCCCCTTCGGCCGTCTCGACTCCCTCAAGCTCGATGTCGACGGATTCACCGAGCGGGAAGACAAGGAGGGCATGGGGCTCACCGTCGGCGACCACGACACCGAATCGCTTCAGTCGGCCATCGGCGGGCGCGTCGCCCGCCATGCCAACGGTCCGTTCAACGAGCGCTTCACCATCACCTCCGCCGAACCGGATCGAGACTGTTTCACCCGGTCGCTCGGCGCCTCCGCCGACTTCCCCACCGACTGGCCGCTTTCCTCGATTTCGACACCGCCCTCGGTCTCGCCGAGACCCGCAGCTACGCCCTCACCCTCAGCGGACCCGTCGAGTTCTGAGCCTGCCCGCGGCCAGGCCCGCCCCGGCTCGACCGGCGATGCGCCGCCAGCGGAGCGCAGCAGTTTGATTGAACCGGCCACGGCATTGCTGCGACCCATGCCTGCACACGGCGCAACCACTAGGAGAAGCTCATGGAGACTGCCCGCATCTATGCCATTGTGACGCTGGTAGCGGTGGTGGCGCTGGCGATCACCACCGCGCTCGTGATCTGACGCGGCGCCGGCAACAGAATCATTGAACCGCAAGCCGGTTCAGCGCAACCCAGCCAACAAGCACCCAGTACGAACCCCAGGAGATGAACATGAACACCCGCAAACTGATCGCCACGAGCTTGATCGCTGCCTTCGCCAGCGCCGCGGCCCATGCCGGTGGCGAAGTCATCTACTACCGTGCCGACGAACGGCCCGATCCGCAGACCGTCGCTCGCATCCTGGGCGCCGCGCCGGCGCCGGCCGACACGGAGATCCGCACCCGGTCGATCCGCACGCGATCGATCCATCTCATCCAGACCGAGGAGAGCACGCCGCTCGATACCGGCTTCGCCGCCGAACCGACGGTCGCCGCCTACGAACCGGAACCGGTCGCCAGTGAGCCGCCGGCGGAGGGGCTCGCGCTGCCGGTCCAGTTTGCATTCGATTCGGCCAACATCCAACCCTCGGCGACCTTCCAACTCGACGCCGTGGCCGAGGGCATCCGCCTCGCCGGCACCAGCGTACGAGTCGTGATCGAGGGCCATACCGATGCCGTCGGCAGCGACGACTACAACCGACGCCTGTCCCTTTCGCGCGCCAAAGCGGTCAAGAACTACCTGATTTACCGGCATGGCATCGCGCCCGACCAGTTGGTGGTCGAGGGCCACGGCGAAGCCTTGCCGATCGACGCCGGCAATCCCTTCGCGCCCCGCAACCGCCGCGTCGAGTTCCGCGCTGCTCGCGGTTGAGCAACCGTCGTGACCCGACGAAACGGGCTTGCCCGGTTGCTGTTGGTGGCCTTTCGTGCCGGCACCGCGGGCGCCGAGGTGATCCCCGACGAGGCCCACCGGGCGATGCAGGAGGCAAGATCCACCCACGGCGCGGCCCTCGGTGGCCGCGCCTCGACCCACGTCCGGGTCGGCGGGCCATTCCGCAGCAACCACGCCTTCGGCGGCACAGCAATTCAGGAAACCCCGATCGGCACCGACCGCTGAGACCGGCTCGGCTGGCGGCCCGGACGGCCCGGGATCTCACTGAATCACATCAGAACGGCCTACAGCACGGCTGCAGGCGGACAACTCGCGGAGGGGTACTTCCATGTCAATCTACGATAAGCGCGCGGCCATCGGGGCCGTCCTCGCCACCGCCTCGTGCCTGGCCATGGCCGGCATGGGTCAGACCACCGGCTCCGTACCGAGTACGGACCCCGGCGTGACCATCGAGCCGGATCAGGACCGCATCCAGTTGCGCTGCTGGCAGCACGGCCGCCTTTTGTTCGACACCCGCACGCTCGAGGACATGCCCAGCGTCGCCGGATCGCGGCTGGCCTTGAAGGCCCGCACCGGTGACGGCCCGCTGCAGGTGGTCGACCTCGGCGAAACCGTCTGCCTGGTGCTGCCGAAAAGCGCCGGCCGCCCTGCCCCGGGCGGTTGAATTGACCCCAACGGCCCCTCGCCTCGAGCCGTCGGCGACGCTCGCACGCGCCGGCGGCTGAGCCGTGACGCCCGCCAAGCCGTGTTTGGGCTTGCGGACGTCACGTCGCACCACACCAGCGATGCGCTTCGCGGCGGGCCGGCCCGGGTCTGCGACGGGATTCTCGGCATCGACAAGGCTTCGTGGACGAGTTCCCAGGGTCACCGGCGCCGATTCGCTGGCGCCGGCAACGATGCTTGGCGCACAATCGGATGCCCCCGTCGTCACCCGGACATCCGCCTTGCCCAGAGCCCCACAACGACTGCTGGCGCCGATCCTGGCCTTGACCGCCACGGCCAGCCTCGCCCAACAATCGATCGAGCCGGACGATCTGGCCGCGGCTCGAAGCGCGCTGCAGAGCGACATCGACGCAGAGGCAATGGGGGCAGCCTATGCCGCGATGGTCAGCGTCACCACCGCCCCCGAGATCTCTGCCGCAACCTACCGCATCCGCGACGGCTCATCGGCACAACCGACCATGCGCCTGTACAAGTTGCCGCTGGCGTGGTCATTGGGCGAAGGAGGCCGGGCGTGGCAACCCTTCGCCCACGCCAGCCTCGGCCTGATGGAGTTCGGGATCCGTTTCGAGCTGCTGGGTGAGGCCGTGCGCACGCGATGGACCGCCTACGGTGGCAGCGTCGGTCTCGGCGTGCGCATCCCACGCGGCCACTGGACCTGGATCGTCCAGGGTGGGATCGGGGTCGTCCGTATCGAGAATCGAGCCCACTACCGCGGCGTCCTCGGCCAGACCCTGCTAGCGCCCCTGTTCAAGGGCTTGATTTTTGACTGGCACGCCGACGCGGCCAAATACAGCGTGGCGGTCGGTGCCGACTTCCGCCGCGATTTCGCACCCTGGCGGCTGGAACTGCGCACGCGCCTGAGTGGCGCACGCGCCGATACCTTCAGCAGTTCCAGCGAGTTCGTCGATTTCGATGCCACCGGGGCCGCGCTGACGATACGCAGCGACGCCAGCCGCGCCATCGCGTACCGCGTCGCGGGCCGCCCGACCCGCGCCCACCTGAGTCTGGGTGCCACCGCCCATCTGGGCGCGCAACGCGATGCCCTCGGATTCGATCGTTTCGTCGAAGCGGGCGGTGGCATCGAACTGGATCTGGCCGATCGTGCGCAGCCGATCGAATCGGTCAGGCTGGGCATGTTGGCCATCTTCGGCCCGGATGTGGTGGGATGGAGCCTTTCGGCAAGCCTGGGATTCTGAGCGCGTCCGGCCGGGCGATTCCGCGATGGCAGCCGTTCGCTTCCGCGGGAACCCCCTGGTCACTGCCCGCTCCGGCGCTTCCTCGAAAAGCTTCAGCGTGGGGCGATGCCGAGGCCGATGCCACCAACCCCGTTGCAGGCGCCGCCATGTGCGGGGCGGAAGCAGAATTCGCCCATCAGGCTGCTGCTTTCCCACGGTATCTGCATGCGACGCGTATCGCGGGCAACGGCGATGCGGACGCGCTTGAACAACTGCTCGACCGGCAGACCGGGCGTTCCGATGTGGTCGAGCAGATGCTTCGTATATAGGCTGTTGGCGTAGTTCTGACCGTCCATCGCGATCGCGCCCGGTGCCGTCGAGAAGGCGACGACGGTACCGTTGGGCGCCTGCACCCGGGCCAGACCGGAATTGAGCATGGAACCGCGAAGGCGGATCACGCGGCCGTCGGCGGTCTTGAAGCCGGCGGCCTTGTAGGGATTGTTGCGGCAGGCGTCGAGAATCAGGATGTTGGTGCCTTCCTCCAGTTGGCCGAGTTGGTTCACGAGTTCACTCATGTCGGCACTCTTGCGGGCGATGTCGTCGTCGCCCGAAATCTTTTCACTGACCGGAATCAGATAGTTGCGGCCTTCGACCTGGGCACCGTGGCCGGCGTAGTAGAGCAGCCGCACCTGATTGCGGCGGGCAGCGATCGAGAACTGCCGGATCGCCTCGAGCATCTCACCGAGATCGGCGTTCTCGCGCATGATCACATCGAAGCCCAGACCATGGAGCGCCGAGGCCACCGCACGCGCATCGTTGACCGGATTCTTCAGCGGCGCCTGACGGTAGTCCGCATTGCCGATGACCAGGGCGACGCGGCCCCCGTCGGCGCGTGCCGACGCCAGCCCCGGCAGCAGCCACGCGGTGACCGCGACCAACAGCCAGATGCACCTGCGCACGATCGGCGCACTCATTCGATTCAGCCTCCGGACGCGCCGTGGGCCCGCGAGGCCCGCGACACGGTGACCACCTCGACGATCGGGTTGCCTTCCAGCATCGCCTTGGCGACGTCGATTTCATTCTCCGGCACATACACCAGATAGATCCCGAGTTGCCCCGGGCCTCCGGCCAGGGTGCCGCCGATACGGACCAGGGTCTCGCGGATTTCCCGCTCCAGCGCGTCCGATTTGAACACGACTTCGAGTGCCGGGCCCGTGACCACTTCCCCGGTGTTGACCGATCGGAAGCGATCGAATTCAGATTCCAGCTCTCCCTGTTGGTTGACCAGCAGGGCGATCACGCCGAACTGCACCGCGACCACTGCCGCCGCGCCGGCCAGCGCTGGCGTCAATCCGATGCCGGCGAGCCAGTCGGTGAGCTTGGCCAGGGCGCCGCGACGTTCCGGCGACGTCTTGCGCACCATGCTGTGTTCCTGGCCGTGGCGAATCCTGGCGATCAGCTTGTCGAAGCCCTGTCCATCGGCAAAGGCCGGCTTCGACTCGCGCATCCGGGTCTGCAGGGACTCGGTCCAGGTGAGTTCGCCCCGGCATTCCGGATGCGCCTCGAGCTGGCACTCGATCCAGCGCCGCCCGTCCTCGTCCAGGGTGCCATTGACGTACCAAGGCAGCAGTTCGTCAAAGCGTTGGCGTGTTTCCTGATTCATCATTTCGCGCTCCTCGGCAAACCCTATTCACGCTCCAGCAGCAGCCTGAGACAGTTCCTGATCTTCTGGCGCGCGTGAAACAGCCGGGTCTTCACGGTGTTTTCCGGTACGGACTGGACTTCGGCGACTTCCTTGAGGGTGTAGCCCTCGTAGAACACCAGGTGCATGCACTCGCGATGCTCGTCGGAGAGCTTTCCCATGCAGTGCTGCACGCCTTCGCGTCGCTGCTTCTGTGCCAGCACGTCGAAGGCGGTTTCGCCATCGGACGGCATCTGGTCATCCAGTTCCTCATGTTCCGGCTTCGAGGCGCGCAGCGCCGTCAGGACCTTGTAGCGGGCGACGCCGAGCAGCCAGGTACTGAACTTGGACTCTCCGCGAAAGCGGTCCGGGTGCTTCCAGACCTCGTGCATCGTATCCACCACAATCTCCTCCGCCAGCGAGGCGTCTCGTATCCGGTTCAGTGCAAACGCATAAATACGTCTGCTGTACGCGTCGTAGAGTTTGCGAATGGCATCCTCGCTACCTTTTCCGACGGCCTTGAGGAGCTCAAAGACCTCTTCGTTGTTCAGTTCCATGAAGCTCTCGTGAAATAAGTCGCAGGGCGGCGCAGCCCGGTTCAAAGAATTTTTTCGACGGCGGGGCCAGTCCGAATGCTACTGCATCCGCAGCGGCGGTCCACGAACGAAGCGCCCGCACACGGCGAGCGCTTCACGGTCCCTGCCGCCGCCGGCGTGGCGGCACCCTCAGTCGGCGCTGGCGACCATACTGCGGGGTACGAACAGAAAGTCGCCGGATTCGTGGCCCGCAAACTTCAGCGGTGCATACTCCGGTCGCTGCTCGATCTGGAAGCGGCTGGCCTGGTCGAGCACCCGCGCGGCGACTTCCCGGTACAGGCGCTGGGCCTCCATCGCATCATTGTTCTCCTGCAGCACCTCGAGGAAGATTCGCGCAAACACCGAATGCTTACCGCCGCCGCCGTCGAGCACCGGCTGTACGCCGCCCGAGGTCAGCACGGTTCGCGCCCTGGCCTTGACCATCGCCTTCAGCCAGCGCGCCCGGGCTTCCTCCGACATGCCGCTCTCGAGCTGTCCGATCGACGATCGGGTCAGGGTACCCGAGTAGCACGAGTCCGCCACGACGATCGCGTGCTTGACCGAGATCGCGTTCAGGAAATCGGTGATCGACACGTTGGAAATCCAATTGGCATCGCTGTTCGGCTCGGCGTCGACCGGCAGCCAGTAGCCGCGCAGATTGGCCCGGTCGATCTCGCCGTGGCCGGCGTAGTAGATCAGCAGATTGTCCTTCTCGGTGAGATCCGCCCGCAGCCGGTTGAGCTCCGACAGAATCTGGTAGCGGGTGGCGTTGGTGAGCAGCGTCACTTCGAACCCATATTTGTCCCGCAGCAGGCCGGCAACCGCCTTGGCATCCTCGATCGCGGTCTCGAGCTTGGGCAACAGACCGTATTCCTCGTTGCCGACCACCAGCGCGTGGAATCGCCCGAATTCGACCGAACTCAGGTACTTGGGGGGCTCCGGCGGCGGCGCCACCTCGGCACCGCCTTCGGGCACCAGCACGAACTCCACGCTGGCCTTCTTGCCCTGGCGGTCCACCGCCACCAGACTCACCGGCGTCCGTTCGCGCAACAGCGCGACCTCGGTCTTGAACAAGCCTCGATCATCGGTGCCGAGGCTGAGGTCGTTGATCGTGAAGGACAGCAGCCCGGCCGGCGCGGTGACCTTGCCGACGATCTCGCGCTTCTCGACGCGCCCGCGGATTCGGACCTCAGCCGCACCGCGGGTAAGTACCACCGCGGGGTCGATCAACTGAATGCTCGGCGGCGCCGCCGCCACTTCCGGTTCGCCGGAACGCTCCTGCCGGTCCCGCGCCTCGAGCTCGACCAGCTGCTGGCGATAGTCGCGCGCCTCCCGCTCGATCCGGGCAATCTCGTCCCGCTGGCGCGCGAGTTCATCCTCGCGCAGCTTGAGCCTCGCCTGGATCTTGGTCAGTTCGGCCCGGGCGGCGGCGTCGCCGGCTTGCTTCTGACGGGCGAGCTGCGCTCTCAGTTCGCTCACCCGCTGCTCGTCTTCGGCGGCACTGGCCCGTCGGGCCTCCAGTTCGCCCTCGCTTTCGGTCAGTCGTGCGCGGGCAACGTCGAGCTGCTCACGCAAGGCCGTCGCCGTGCCCTCGAGCGTTCGCAACTGATCCTGCGACTGGGCCAGGTTGGCCGACAGCATCGCCACCTGCTGCGCTCGCTGTTCGAGTTCTGCCTCGCGTGCCTGCAGTCGCTGCTGGAGGCTTGTCACCAATGCCTGGCGCCCTTCGTCCTGGGCCTTGCGGATTCCTTGTTCGAGCGAATGCAGTTCTCGGCGGGCATCGTTGCGTTGCTGCTCGAGTGCCTTGCGCGCCTCGTCGAGTTGCTGCCGGGTGGCTTCGAGTTCCTGCCGCAGGCGTTCGATCTCGCGGGTGCGCTGGCCGTCGTCGCCGCCATCGAGCGCGATCGCGTCGCCCAGTCCCGCGGCCTGACGATACAGAGCGATCGCCTTGGCGGGATCCCGCTCCACACCAAGCCCCTGCTCGTACAGGTGCCCAAGGTTGATGCGGGCACGCGAGAATCCCTGGTCGGCCGCGTCCCGATACCAGCGGGCCGCTGCCGTATAATCGGGTCGCGTGCTGCCGACGCCCCGCTCGTAGATCTCGCCGACGTAGGTCTGCGCCTCGGCGTCGCCATCCTCCGCCTTTGCCATCCACACCTTCAGCGCACTGTTCAGATCGGCGCGGTCATACACCACGTATTCGCCGCCACGCAATGCGCACTCTGCCGCGTTGAGCTTGGCCGGGCGGCGGGCGCTGAGATAGGTCATCTGGGCACCCAGCCGACGCACTTGGCCCGGCAGCAGGCAATCGACGATCATCAGATCCTCGACGGCCTTGACCGCCGCAGCGCTGAGGGTTTCGGCCGCACCTACGGCCGGGGCCACGATCGGCGCCAGCAGCGCGATGCAGAGCGCGCCCAGGCGGCCGGTGAGAATTTGCTTTACAGGTTTCATCGATGTCTCCGCATCGTGATGGATGCCGTTCGGCGCGCAACGGCGGCAAGACGGCATGGCACGTCGGCGCGGCCGGAAATCGCCGCGTCGTCAAGAAGTGAGTCGCCTGCGGGCCCCCACTGGTTCAATTCCGTCCTCGGGCCGCGAGCAGCGGGAGGATTCGTGGCAGAACACCAACGCCCGCGGCGTCGGCGAGACGGCGCATCTGGCAATGTTGGCGACCTTCGGCTAGGCTCCGGTCTTGATTTAAGTCAATCGCGGGCAATTTTCCACCAAGGGGTCAACGAAATGAACAACGAATGCTCGAAGGCGAACCGAATTCGTCCCATGGTAGTCGCACTTGGCATCTTCGGCCTGGGCACAGCCCACGCCCAGGTTCCGGGCCAGAGCCCGGCCGAGGGGGTGCTGACCGGCGTGGCCGGACTCAACCAGGTCCAGACCGCCGCCGCCGGCGTCACCGAGACCATCTGTCCCTTCCTCGTCGCCCCGGATCCGCTCGGCAGCGGTGAGGCCCGCCTCTCCGACACCTGCACCCGACTGGTCGTCAGCGCCCTGGCCGATGGCAGCGACTTCGACCTCGGCCTGGCCGCCGCCGACCTCGCCGCCGCGCTGCAGGCCGTCGCCCCCGAGGAAATGACCGCCGCCGGCCGCATTGCGGTCGAAGGCTCCCTGTCCAATCCGGTCAACGGCCGACTGCTCGCGCTGCGATCCGGCGGTCGCGGCCTGCTGCTCGCCGGCTCCGGCGTCACCATCGACGGCAATGCCCTGTCCCTCGCCCAGATCCTGCCCGCCGGAAGCCGTGGCGGCTCCGCCGGCGACGGCGAGTTCGGCGGCCGCTGGGGCGGCTTCATCAACGCCAACTACAATTCCGGCGATCGCGATGCATCGCGCAACGAGGACGCCTTCGACTTCTCGGACGCCGGCCTTACCGCCGGTATCGACTATCGCTTCATGGACGGCCTGGTCGGCGGCGTCGCCCTGTCCTGGTCGAAGACCGATGCCGATTTCGATGCCGACCTGGGCAGCGTCGAGTCCGACAACTTCGGCGTCTCCCTGTACATGAGCTATGCCACCGCCACCTGGTATGTCGATGGCCGCCTCGCCCTCTCCAGGATCGACTTCGACACCGAGCGGCGCATCGTCGTCAACAGCAACACCGCCGCCGAGGGCATCGACACCA
>JAGRFZ010000110.1:0-11136 GCA_020445785.1 Rhodocyclaceae bacterium | reverse complement strand
ATCAGGTCAGCTTCAACGCCGGCGGCGGATACAACTTCGACGTCGCCGGCATGACCGTCACCCCGTACGGCCGACTCGACTACCTCAAGCTCGACGTCGACGGATTCACCGAGCGGGAAGACAAGGAGGGCATGGGGCTCACCATCGACGACCACGACACCGAATCGCTCCAGTCGGCCATCGGCGGGCGCGTCGCGCGCACCTACAGCACCGCCAGCGGCGTCTTCACGCCCTATGCCGGCATCGAATGGAACCACGAGTTCCAGAACGACGAGACCTCTCTCGTCGCCCGCTATGCCAACGATCCGTTCAACGAGAGCTTCACCATCACCTCCGACGATCCGGATCGCGACTATTTCACCCTGTCGCTCGGTGCCTCCGCCGTCTTCCCCCACGGACTGGCCGCCTTCGTCAATTTCGACACCGCCCTCGGTCTCGCCGAGACCCGCAGCTACGCCCTCACCCTCGGCGGACGCGTCGAGTTCTGAGCCTGCCCACGGCCGGGCACGTCCCGGCCCGACCGGCGACGCACGCGAGAAAGACAAGAGCAACCCAGGCATTTCTCGCGCGCGTCGCCGACAACTCTGCCTACCCCGCCGCCATGGGAGCGCGTAGTCGCCTACCCTGGGTCATGGCGCTCGCCATCGCGTTGGCCATGCTGCCGGCCTGTGCCAAGCCCCGGCAGGTTCTCGACCGTCGGGCCCACGAGGGCGGCCTGACGAGACTGCAACTCGAAGGTCGAGGCTTTGCCCACCTCGCCTACGCCCGCGGCAGCCCCGCCGGCCGCCTCCATGTGTACCTCGAAGGCGACGGCCTTGCGTGGCTACGCCCGGATCTCCCCAGTGCCGATCCGACGCCCCACCGAACGCTGATGTTCGACGCGATGCTGCTCGACACCGGCGCCGCCCTGTACCTGGGACGGCCCTGCCAATTCATCGGGCTGACGCGCGCCAACTGCACGCCACTGGCGTGGACCCACCAGCGCTACGCACCGGCCATCGTCGAAAGCCTTGCAACCGCGCTGCGCGCCTTCCTCGACCGCCACCCGGCCCGCACCCTGGTTTTCTTCGGCCACAGCGGCGGCGGTACGCTGGCGACCCTGCTCGCCGCACGCTTTCCGCAGACCCGGGCCGTCGTCACCATCGCCGCCAACCTCGACGTCGACGCGTGGACGACGACCCATGCGTACTCGAAGCTGGTCGGTTCGCTCGATCCCGCGCGCCAACCGGCTCTCCCACCGACGCTGCGGCAGTGGCATCTCGCGGGTCGCGACGACGCCGAAGTGCCGCCGGTCCTGCTGCAGGGCTACCTTGCCATCAATCCCGGTGCCTGGTTCAGCATCATCGACGGCTTCGATCATTCCTGCTGCTGGCTGGCCCTGTGGCCCGGTATTCTGCGCATCGTCGCGGCACTGCCGGACGTGCCGCCACCGGCAGCGAAGTAATTCGCCAACCGGATCCGCACAACATTCGAATCGGTCACCGGATCGGCAGCCAAAGCCCTTCGGGATGCCCCGCCCACGCCGGAGCGTCGTCATGAAGGCCCTCGTCGCCACCTCGGCATTCGCCACTCCCTTCGATCAGGGCATGGTCGGCACGCAGCGCAAGTCCGACGTGCGCATCGAGAACGTCGATCCGCGCACCAGCGCCGACCTGGGCCATGCCGAACAGGAGGCCGACATCGGCTCGCTCAAGCAGACAGCGGGTACACCTGCCTCGGAAATCTCCCGAAACCCCTAAAGACTCATGCCCCCCGGTCGATAACAATCCCAGGGCCACGGCCCTGAACCCTCCCTCCTCTTGTGCAAGGCAGGACTCCGGTCCTGCCCTTTTTTTGTCCATTCCGGACGATTCCGTGATCCAGTTCGCGAACCGCTCTTCCAGCGGCAGGCGACGCAGCCGCCAGTCGCGCGGCACCTCGCCCCGCCGACCCGGGCACAGGAGGGGCCTTGTGCGTGCCCGCATCGCCGCCGGTCTTCGCCGCCCCCTTCGACGAAGGCGTAGCCGGCGCACAGCGCAAACCCGGGCAGGCAGCCCACATCGTCTCGCTCGAGCAAGCCCCTCCCACCGGGCGGCTTCGGTCCACCCGCTCGGTCCCGCGCGCGTCAGGATTTCGGTCCTGTCGGAATCCGGTTGACGACCGTTCGCCGCGTCGTCGAAAGCAATGCCGTGGCCACGCGCGCCATCTATGCTGAGATTCGGGACGACGGACGCGCCCAGGCAGCGGGTGCGGCCTTCCCGCGGCGATCGATGGTTCGGCCGCCGAATCGAGAACCAACGGAGAGAGGACATCATGAAATCTGCTGGATTCGCCGCACTGCTATCGACGGTACTGCTGGCGCCGCCCCTCGTCGCCAACGCGGACGGTCGTGGCCACGGACGACACGGCAACGACTATCACGCCCGCCTGACGGGCGAGCAGGAGACCGTTCCGGTCGACACCGAAACCCGCGGGCGCTTTCGACTCGAGTTCAACGAGGACATGAGTGCCGCCACCTTCCGGCTACGGGTCAATGACGGTGTCCGCGTCACCCAGGCACACATCCACTGCGGCCCCGAAGGCCAGAACGGTCCGCCGGTGATTTTCCTCGGGGGATTTCACGCCAACGGCTGGGACGTGGACGGCTGGTGGGTGGCGAATGCGACAGTGACCGACCAGAACATCGTCAACGATGCCTGTGGTTCCACACTGGTCGACATCGCGGCCTCGATGGAGGCCGGCATGACCTACGTCAACGTCCACACGGTGGCCAATCCGGCCGGCGAGATCCGAGGCCAGATCTCGCGCGACCGCTGACCCCATCGCCGGTGGTCGGCAGCCGCACTGCCGACCACCGGATTCCGGCCTCAACCCTTGTTTGCACGGATCACGCGGGCGACGCTTGACCCTGCCCGCGATTCGTGACAATGTCATTTGCATTGCATCCAATACAACCCGGCGCGTCAACGCGCCACTTCCGCCGCAAGTGACAGGAGACCATCCAAGCCATGCTACAGGCCAGAATCAAGCAGTTCGCCATTGCCACCTTCGCCGCCACGGGACTCGCGCTGACCACTCCGGCCCTTGCCGCCAGCAACTGCAAGGGCCTCGAAAAGGGGCGATGCGCGTCGTCGTCGAGTTGTACCTGGGTCGACAGCTACACCACTAAGAAGGGCAACAAGGTTGCGGCCTATTGCCGCGCCAAGGGGGGAAAGAGCACCAGCGCCAAGTCGAGCAGCAGCAAGAAGAGCGCGAACAAGAGCGGCAGCACCAAGAAGACCAGCGCCAGCGGCGCGAAGAAGGAAAAATCCGGGGCCTCGAAGACCGCGAGTCACTGATCGACGACCCATCCCGAAGGCGGCCGCGACCACACTCGTCCGGCCACCACGACCACTCGCGCTGCCGTCGGCGCACCCCGGCGATGATGGACAAATAGAATCCGTGGTTCACACAACCCGTCCATCCGTGGAGCCACCGTGTCATTTCTCCAGAAACTCGCCGGCGCCGGCAAGCTCGGCTCCGCGCCGGCCAAGGCGCTGATCCCGCTTGCCGCGATCGCAGCCGTCGCATTGATTTCCAGGGAATCGATCTTCTACGCCGAGCCAGGTTACGTCTATCACGTACGCACGATCACTGGCCAGGAACACGCGGTATCCGACGTCGGCTACCAGTTCTATCTCTGGGGTCGCTGGAACGCCTGGAAGCGAGCGATGACGGTCCAGTCTGTCGCCGGTGCCGAGGAGGATCTGGCCTATGCCGAGATCGAAGGCACGGAAACCAGCGCGAACATGCCGCCGCTCAACATCATGTTTCTCGATCAGGTCGACGCCGACGCCGAGGCCACCGTCCGCTTCTCGATACCAACCGACGACGAAGGCTTCCTCCAACTCGCCCACGAATATCGCACGCCGGCAAATCTGCTGCGCACCGCCTTGATGCCGGCATTCAAGGAAACCCTGCAGGCAACCGCCTCGCTGATGAGCGCGGAGGAGTATTACAGCGGTGCGCGCACCGAGTTCAACAGCGAGTTCGAGAACCAGATGAACAACGGCATCTAC
The DNA here is from genome assembly GCA_020445785.1 of Rhodocyclaceae bacterium. Classification (GTDB taxonomy): domain Bacteria; phylum Pseudomonadota; class Gammaproteobacteria; order Burkholderiales; family Rhodocyclaceae; genus Cognatazoarcus. The sequence continues at coordinate 7,099 of JAGRFZ010000110.1, read as the reverse complement.
CTGGTCCGGCGCGAAGAGGTGTATGCCGACTCGCCGCGCAAGGTCAAGGGAACCGCCAACCTGGCCCAGGGCAACGAGCAGGAAGAGTACGGCGACGAGTCCAAGGTCGTCTACGAAGTGCGAAAGGTCCGCGACGACAGCGGAACGCCGCTGCGCAAGGCCCAGAAGTTCACGAGCTTCGGCATCAGTGTGGTCGACGCCCGGATCACCAACATGACGCCGAACAATCGTTTCGTCGAGCGCATGCAACTCAAGCAGAAGGCTTCCGCCGACCGCGCCATCGCCCGCGAGCAACGGATCCAGGAAGAAGAACAGAGGCTGCTCGCCATCGCGCGCGGGGAGCGCGAGGTCGCCGAGCGCCAAGCGATGGCCAAGGTCGAGCAGATCCAGAAGACGACCGATGCCGAAACGGAGAAGCAACTCGCCCTGACCCAGGCGACGAAGCTCCAGGAACAGGCCGGGATCGAGCGCGAAACCGCGCAGATCAATCTCGACAAGGCACGCATCGAGGCCGAGACACAGCGCACGCTGGCCGATGCGGAAGCGTACAAGAAACGGGAGATTCTCAAGGCGGACAATGCGCTCGCGCAGAAGCTCGACGCCGAGATCGAGATCCAGCGACTATGGGCGGATGCCTTTGCCCGCCGCTCGGTCCCGACCAATGTCTTCGGATCGGGCGCCGGCACGCCGACCGGATCCGACGGTGAGGTCCGAGCCTTCATGCAGCTGTTGACGCTGGATTCGGCGAAGCGGCTCGCCTATACCCGCGACCTCGACAAATAGGCTTCTCGCTCGGTGCCTCCTGACCCAAGAGGCGCCTATACTTGTACTCGACACCCGATGTGGCCAGAGAAACGCCGCACCGCAGGCGCGCAGCAAGGGCCGAAGCGGTAGCGACACAATCGGATCGTGAGCGGGACCCCAACCATGCAGAACCCTGACGACGGCATCCACGCCTGCCCGCCGCACGTCACCGGGTCGCCGTCCCCATGCGGCGCCGCGGGGCGAGGAATTCGGCCATGAGCGACCGGGAAACGCGCGCGCCCGCGGCCGATGCGCCACCGGTCGACGCCGACGCCCGACGGCAAATCGAGCGTCTGCGGACCGAACTGTCCGAGGCGGAATGCCGGGAGCAACGGGCGCGCCACATCCTGAATGCCGCTCCGGATGCCATCGTGGTCGTCGATCGCAGCGGGCGGATCGTGCTCGTGAACGCCCAGGCGGAGGACTTGTTCGGCTATCCCCGCGGCGAGATGCTCGGCGAATCGATCGAGCTGCTGGTACCGGAAAGCATGCGTGAACCTCACCTCGCCCACCGCGACGGCTATTTCGACCGCCCATCGGTGCGGCCGATGGGCGTCCAGCTCCAACTCTTCGCCCGTCGCAAGGGCGGCCGCATGATCCCGGTGGAAATCAGCCTGAGTCCGATCGAAGGCGAGGACGGTATGCTGGTCGCGGCAGCAGTCCGCGACAGCACCGAGCGCGCGATGGTGCAGACGGCGCTGCGCAACGCGCGGGACGGGCTCGAACAGCGGGTGCGGGAACGTACGGCGGAGCTGGAGCGGGCCAACCAGGCGCTGCAGAACGAGGTGGCCGACCGCAAGCAGGCGGAAAAGGCGCTCCACCAGGCACAGAAGATGGAAGCCGTCGGCCAGCTCACCGGTGGTGTGGCCCATGATTTCAACAATCTGCTGACGGTCGTCATGGGCAATCTGAACATTCTTGCTCGGCACCTGGAGCAGGATCCGTTCGCGACCGATCTCATCCGGACCGCAACCCGGGCCGTCGAGCGAGGTGCCAACCTCAACCGAACCCTGCTGGCGTTTTCGCGGCGCCAGCGACTGACACCCGCGCCGATCAGCATGAAGGAACTGGTCGAGGGCATGGCCGACATGCTACGGCGCACCCTCGGCGAGATGGTGCGCATCGAAATCCACCACGGCATCGATCTCCCACCGGCGCTGGCCGACCCCTCGCAGCTCGAAGCCGCCCTGCTCAACCTCGCCGTCAATGCACGCGATGCGATGCCCGGCGGCGGCGTGCTGACGATCGAGACCGCGGCGGTCGAACTGGACGAGCACTACGCGTCGCTGGAGGCCGACGTCACGCCCGGCCGCTACGTCATGCTGGCGGCGTCGGACACCGGTTCGGGCATGGATCCGGAAGTCGTCGCGCGCGCGTTCGAACCCTTCTTCACGACCAAGGAGACCGGCAAGGGCAGTGGCCTCGGGCTGGCGATGGTCTATGGCTTCGTCAAGCAGTCGGGGGGGCACGTCAAGATCTACAGCGAACCCGGATTCGGCACGACGATCAAGTTGTTCCTGCCGGAGCTGCAGCGCAGCGGCGGCACGGAGACCACGACCGCCCGCCGGCCCGCCAAACAATGGGTCGGCGGCAACGAGAAGATTCTCGTGATCGAAGACGAAGCGGAGGTTCGCGCCTTGGCCTGCCGGGTTCTGCGCTCCCTGGGCTACGAGGTCGTCGATGCGGCGGACGGCACCGACGGTCTGGCGCTGATCGAGCAGCACGATGACATTCGTCTGCTATTCACCGACGTCGTACTGCCGGGCGGGCTCAACGGCCCCGAGATCGCACGCCGGGCCGTGGCGCGCCGACCCGCGTTGAAGGTGCTCTACACCTCCGGCTACACCGGCAACGCGATTCAGCAACTCGAGGCGCTGTCCGCTCCGGTTCGCCTGATCACCAAGCCCTACCACATCGATCAGTTGGCCGAGGAAGTTCGTGCAGCGCTCGACGACGCGGTGATTTCGCCGCCGTAGGACCCGCGCACCGCAGCCCGGCCGTGGGCTAAGGGCGCAGTTCCGAAATTGCCGGAGCATATCCGCCCGCGGCACTGCGCTGCAGCCACTGGCGCGCGAGATTGTCATCCTGCTCACGGCCGCTGCCGGTGGCATGCATCACCGACAGCGCATACATCGCCTCCGGGTCGCCACCTTGGGCCGCCCGCTCGAACCACTGGGCTGCCATCGACAAGTCGCGCGCCACACCGCGGCCGGCTTCGTAACACCACGCCAGTCGGGTCTGGGCCCGAACGTCGCCATCGAGCGCTGCGGCAGCGAGTATTTCGGCTGCGCGTTGCGACTGGCCAGCCGCGAGCGCGAGGTCGGCCTCGGCCAGCGGCCCCTTGGCATCGGCACCGTTGGCAAGATAGGCGGCGGCCTCGCGGTCGCCATGGGCAGCAGCCATCGCGAGATAGCGACGTCCCTCCTCCCGATCCGGCGGAACACCCGGCGCCCCGAGCCAGAACAGCTTGCCGACTCTGAATTGGGCCTTGACGCTGCCGTTCTCCGCGCCGCGACGGTAATGTGCCAGCGCGCGCTGGATGTCCGCGTCCACCCCCAGGCCGTCTTCGTAGAGGATGCCGAGATTGAAGGCGGCTTCACCGAATCCAGCCCGATCGAGCGCTTCCCAGATGCGGCGGGCCGATTCGTACCGGCCCATTTTGAATTCGGCGTAGCCCTTGTAGTTGCCGATCGTGGGGTTGCGCAGGATGTCGTCGAGTTCGGCGTCATCGTCGGCGGCGCCGGCGATTCCGACCACCAAGAGCGCAAGCAGTGCCAAGGAACGGAAAGTGGACATCCAAGCCTCCATCAAGCCACCGCACGCCCGATCCTGCGCCGGCCGGCCAACTCTCATGATTTTCGCTAGCCCCAAACGATCGAAGGCCGATGCACGACGACCGCAACGGCGCTAGAGTCTCGGCCGGCACAACGCCCGCCGCCCCATGGACCATCGAGGAGAATGCATGATCGCCCTTTGCCGTTCCCGGCACCTTACGCCGATTGCCACTGCCGTGCTCGGCGTTTGCGGCCTGGCCGCCCCGGCCTGCGCGCAGCAGGACGCCGCCCTTACCCTCAAGCCGGTCACGGTTACCGGCAGCCGCGCCGAAGCGTCGAGCTTCGAACAGCCCTTTTCGATCGATGTGGTCGGCGGTGATGCGATCCGTCAGGGCCAACTCGGCGTCAATGCGTCGGAATCCCTCGTGGCGGTGCCGGGCCTGGTGATCCAGAATCGCCAGAACTACGCCCAGGACCTGCAGATCTCCTCGCGTGGTTTCGGCGCGCGCTCGGCCTTCGGCGTGCGCGGGGTCAAGTTGATCGCCGACGGCATTCCGGCCTCGACGCCCGACGGCCAGGGCCAGGTGGCGACCTTCAATCTGGACATGGCCGACCGCATCGAGGTCCTGCGCGGACCATTCTCGAGCATCTACGGCAACAGTTCCGGAGGCGTCATCCAACTCTTCACGCGCGACGGCGAGGGACCGACCAAGCTGTCCGGGCGCCTGATCGGCGGCTCGTACTCGACCACGAAGATCGAACTCGGTGCCGAGGGCGCGCTTGGCAGCGGGGGCTTTCTGGTGGATGCATCCCGCTTCGACACCGACGGCTACCGGGAACACAGCGCCGCCACCCGCGACCAGGCGTTCGCCAAGATCACGCTCCGCCCGGACGCCGACAGCAAGCTCAGTCTGGTGGCCAACGGCCTACGTCAGGACGACACCGAGGACCCGCTCGGCCTGACCTGGGAAACCTTCCAGACCGACCCCGCCGGGGTCGAGGATCGCGCGCTCGAGTTCGACACCCGAAAAGACATCGAGCACGCCCAGGGCGGCATCAACTACGAGCGCCGAATGGGCCCGGGTCGCCTGCAATTCTCTGCCTACGCGGGCACGCGCAGCGTGATGCAGGTGCTGGCCATTCCGACCTTCGTGCAGGCCAGCCCGACCCATTCCGGTGGTGTCATCGATTTCGACCGCCGCTTCCACGGCCTCGCGGCACGCTGGATTCAGGCATTCGCGATCGCCGATGGAAGCCTCACGCTGACCGCTGGCGCAGACTACGACCGCTCCGAGGACGATCGCCAAGGCTACGAAAACTTCATCGGCGACAGCATCGGCGTGCGAGGCGCTCTGCGCCGCGACGAGACCGACACCGTCACCAGCCTCGACCCGTATGTGCAAGTGGCCTGGGAAAGCGGACCAATGACCCTCCAGGCCGGTCTGCGCCACAGCCATGTCGAATTCGACGTGGACGACGACTTTCTGGCCAACGGCAACGATGGCGGCTCGGTCAGCTATCGCAAGACGACGCCGGCCGTCGGCATCGCCTATGCCGTCAGCCCCGCAATCAACGTGTATGCCAGCGCAGCCCGCGGCTTCGAAACGCCGACGCTGGGTGAACTGTCCTATTCCGGTGAGGACGGCAGCTTCGGCTTCGACCTCGAGGCGGCGCGAAGCACCCAGTTCGAGCTCGGCGCCAAGGCCCTGGTCGGCGATGCGACACGGGTCAACGCTGCTGTATTCCGGATTCGCACCGAAGACGAGCTGGTGGTGGAAAGTTCGCTCGGCGGTCGGACCTCGTACCAGAACGCCGCCGAGACCTTGCGCGAAGGCTTCGAACTGGCGGTGGACTCGGAACTGAGCCGCGCACTGCGGGTCCGCGCCGCGCTGACCCAGTTGCGGGCGATTTACGACGACAGCTTCGACGCCGGCGGCACGCTCATCGAAGCCGGTCGAAGAATGCCTGGCATCCCGCGTACCACGGCGTTCGCGGAATTGGCCTGGCAAGCGGCAGACGGCCTGAACGCAGCCATCGAAGGCTTCTACCGGAGCAAGGTATTCGTCGAGGACAGCAATACCGAACAGTCGGCACCCAGCTACGCGATCATGAACCTGCGGCTCAGCGCCGACCAACGCCGTGGAGACTGGACCATCGAGCAGTTGCTGCGGGTGGACAACGTCTTCGATCGCCAATACGTGAGTTCGGTGATTGTCGGCGACCGCAATGGACGCTTCTACGAACCAGGCACCGGCCTCGCCTGGTATGCCGGCATCGGCGCCCGCTATCGATTCAACTGAAACACCGCAGCGAAGTACCGCGAAGCGCCGACCCGAAACCGCACTGCGGCGCCGGGCCGGCGCGCATCCTGCGCGTCGCTGGCGTCACCGCAGCCGTGCATCGGCGACGCTTTCGGCACGCGGCCCGTGTGCTGCGCCATGCCACACCGACCACGACGCAACTGTCCATTTATTGAACACTCAGGGGCTCTGGGGGCGCCGAAGCGGACCGCCGGTGTCGACAAAAATTCCCAGAAAACTCATATGGTTACAAACTGATTTTGGACCGCGCCGGGAATCCCCCGGATCTGGGCACGATCGTCGCGCTTGGTTCTTGTTCCTTACGCGGCGGCCCAGCACCGATCGTCAGCCGAAGCAGGACATCAATAGATCAATTTCCGGAGATATCTAAATGAAGAAGAGCATTGTCTCGGCGCGCCGAATACGCCCAAGCTTCGTATCAGGCTGACCCGCAACGCGTGCCAATCCCCTTCGTCACTGCGGCCGATCGTTCCTGATTCGCCCGCCGCAATGTATTCCATCGGGATGCACGCGTTCCGACACGGCATCGTGCGAAGGCACCGCGGGGTCGGAGCGAGTGGTCGCGAGACCCGCCTTCCGCAGCAAGCGGAACACTCCGCAGAAAGCGGCGGCGCGTCGTCGAGTTTCGTCCAGCGAGGGGCGCAAAACACGTTGTTGCAGTTTTCCTACAGCACTTTCCCGCAGTCATTGTGTTCGCATTGGCGTCAATGTAGGCTCGCGAGCGGCAACACGTGTACCGCTAGATTCACGGCCAATGCAAAAACCCGGAGGAGTATAGAGTGAAAAACAGTATCGGTTCCGCCAAGAAAATTGCCATCGGCATCATGGCACTCGGTTTTTCCCAGGCAGCGCTGTCCGAGTCCAATCTGAACATTTCCGGTTGGGTCAATGAGGGCATGGTCTACTACGACGACGGCGTAGATAGCGACACCTTCCAGACGACTGACAACGGAACGACGCTGAACAGCCGGATCACCTTTTCCGCTTCGGCCGACGTGCCCAACACCAGCATGAAAGCCGGCATGGAGATCATTCTCGAGCCCAACCAGAGCAGCGAGACGCCGCTGCTGTTCTCGAGCCAGAGCGCTTCCGGGGGTTCGGGCGCCGGCGATACGATCGGTACGCTCGGCAAGAGCATTTATCTGGAGGGGAGCTGGGGTAAGGTCACGATGGGCCTGCAAAGCATGCCCACCGACAACA
>JAGRFZ010000018.1 GCA_020445785.1 Rhodocyclaceae bacterium | reverse complement strand
CTTGAGCCGTATGCGGGGGAACTCGCACGTACGGTTCTTAGGGGAGGAGGTGGCCGCGAGGCCATCCTCCTTACCCGACTGATGAAGAGGGTTCGATTCCCTTCACCCGCTCCAGAGAAGCCCTGCGCCAGGCAGGGCGAGCGCCTGGGCCGATCCACGCCGGCCGCGATCCGCGCCGCGCGCCCCGATCAACCCCAGCCCAGAGGCGCCCATGGCCGGACCCGCCCCCTCGTCCCAGACCCCCGCCGCGCTCTCCAGCGCCGAACTCAAGAAGGCGATGGCCGCACTCGAGGCCGGCGACATTGCGGGTGCCGCGGCGATTCTCGACGCCCTGCAGCGACAGGTGCAGGGCGATCCTCGTATCTACATGGTTGCAATGCGCGTCGCCGAGGCGGCTGGCCGTCCGTCCGAGGCCTTGGAGGCGGCAAGGCTGGCCGTCCGCACCGCGCCGCATCTGGGCGCGCCCCGGATGGACCTGGCGATGTGCCTGGCACGGCAGAATCAGTTCGAAGAGGCGCTCGGCGAGGCCGCCCGGGCGGTGCGCCTGGCGGCCCACGACATCCATGTGGTGGACGGTGCCATTCAGGTGGCGCATCGGGCAGGTGCGCTGGATATGGCGATCGAACTGCTGCCCCAGGCAATCGGCCTTGCCGGCCCTGAAAACACCGAATATCGAAGGCTGCTGGCGGGCGATCTGGCCGCGCTGGGCCGAACCGACGAGGCACTGGCCCTGCTCGACCAACTGGTCGGCGAGCAGCCGGAGGATCCGCGAATCCGCGAGAGCCGTGCCCGCGCTGCGCAAGCGGCGGGGCGCGACGCGGCATCGGATTGGCGCAACCTGAGCGAGCGTTTCCCGGAGGACGACGTCTATCGTTACCACCTGGCCGTGGCAAGCGACGAGGCCCCGCGCCAACAGCCGGCCAAGGTGGCCGAGGCCTGGTTCGACGCCATCGCCCAGGTCTACGAGCGGAGAAGCGTCCATGAGGCCGGCTATCGCCTGCCGAAGGACATTGCCCAGTGGCTGCACGCCGAGTATCCCGAGCGAGCGCTGAACCTGTTGGACCTGGGCTGCGGAACCGGCCTGCTCGGTGCCTGCCTGGGGCGCATCGACGGACATCTGATCGGCGTGGACATCTCCGCCGGCATGATCGACGTGGCGAGCCGGCGCGGCCTCTACCAGCGTTTTCACCGGGTGGACCTGCGCGACGCGTTGCGCGACACGCCGGAGGGCCTGTACGAGGTCGTCGCGGCCATCGACGTCTTTCCGTACGTCGGCGAGCTTGCCGACGTGCTGGCGGATGCTCTGCGCCTCGTCAAGCCGGGCGGCCAACTGGTCTTTTCCTGTGAGCGGGCCACCGACGACGAGGACGACTTGGTGTTGCGACCGAGCGGGCGCTACGCCCACCGCCGGCACGACGTCGAAGCCTTGTGCCACGTCAGTGGTGCCGACGCCGTGGAAGTGCATGATTGCCGGCTGCGCGTCGAGGCAGGCAAGCCGGTGGGCGGCTACTGGGTCGTCGCCCGCAAGGCGTAGGCCCGCGACAACACGTTGCCCGCGCGGAGCGCTGCGCCTAGCGGATGTGCTGGGCGTCGCGCCAGGCACTTTCCCGGGCGTCGCCGACAATCCGGGTGCGGGCAATCCGAGCGAGAACCTCGGCCGCGAGATGCGGCGGAAAGCCATCGCCGGCGCTGACCCGGCTGTCGTCGCCGGCCAGCGTGACCGTTGCTTCCCCTTGCGGGCAGAACACGTCGATCAGGTCACGATCGTCGCCGCGGGCGTGGAACAGGCAGCGCGGCCGGCTCTCGGCAGGCGCCAGCATGTCGCGCACGCCGGACGCACCGCAACTGCGCCGCGCCGTGCTGCGCTCCAGGGTGTCGAGAATGTCGGCTTGGTGGAAGGGCACGTCGACCGCCCCCGCCGGCACCCCCGGACCGACCCAGATCGCCGGTATCAGCGAAAGGCCCCGCGGGCCGAAGTGCGCGAGTTCCGCCGCCCCGACCGGCACCATCGCCCGGTGATCGCTGACGATCAACAGCCGGCCGTGGCGAAAGAAGTCGCGATCGCGCAAGGCATCGTAGAAATCGCCCACGGTGCTGTCCATGTAGCGGAATACCGCCTCCGCACTTCGCTTGCGACTGGTGGGGTGGATGTAGGGGTGGTGCGTCGAAACGTTCTCGATCACCAACAGGCGCGGCGCGAAATCGCCGAGTTCGTCGAGGTGGGCGAGCGCCCGATCGTACAACGCATGATCCGGCGCGGCATCGAAATGCAATCTCGGCAGACCATCGTAGGCAGGGTGGTCGTGCCCCTCCACGTATTCGAAGCCGATGTCGGGCAACCACTGTTCCTTGCGAGAAAAGGCGAGATTGCCCGAAGTCAGGAAAGAGGTTCGATAGCCGCGTGCGGCAAGCATCTTCGGCAGTGTCCTGGCCAGCCCCCAGGTCGTCTCGAAGGGCCACAATTCGAAGAAGCGCTTGGTCGGCGACAGAAACTCCATGCCCACCAGGATGCCCATCAATCCCTCGTTGGTGCTGAAGCCGGCCGCGCGGAAATCGGTGTAGTAGGCGTTCCCACGGGCGATCGCATCGAGACGCGGCGTCCAGTCGGCGAGACCGCCGAACAAGGCGCTCTGATACGGCGACCACGACTCGAGGATCAGCACGATCAGATCGAGTCGCTCCTCGCGCCCCGCGGTACAGACCTCGCTCGGAGGGGGGGCGCCCAGCACGCGCCCGACCGTCTCCGCCGAGTAAGGCCGCGAGACGCCGCTACCGAGGTTCACCGCGAGGACGTTTCTGAGGGCCCAGTTGTGCACGTATTGATCGGCGTGCAGGGCCTGACCGGCGACGGCACCACCGACCGGCAGCAACGCGATCACGATGAAACCGCGTGAGCGCGTCCCACCGATCGACGGCAGCAGCAGGAACAGGCCGGCAAACGTGAGGCCGACCGCCACCCCCGCGAGCACCGGCGGCGCGAGCATTCCGGTATTGCCGAGGTGCTTCCAGATCACATCGGGCTGGGCGCCGTAGACGACCATGTCGCCGAAGCGAAGACGTGTCGCGAACTGCTGCGCAACGACGACATCCAGCCCATAGACGAGCAGGCCCGCCAGCGCCAGCAGCCTCAAGGGCAGGCTGAGCAAGCGCGGGCGCAGCCAGAAGCCGCCCAGGGCGGCCAGCAACAGCACGCTCAGGTAGGTGAGATCGTGGATCATGACATTGCCGACGAAGCAGTCGTCGCAGCCGACCGTCCGCCCGTAGGTGGTCTGCAGGGTGTCCGCCCGAAACCACAGCAGGCCCGCGAGCAACAGAGCGAAGACGGCGAGCGACGCAACTGCCGCGACCCATGACGACCGCCGGGCCGGCTTCATGCCCCCTCCCGTTGCGCGGCCGTGGCGAATTCGTCGAGCAGCGCGACGAATGCTTCCGGTCGCTCGAACGGTGCCAGGTGCGCCGCCTGATCGAGCGCAGCAATCCGGCCCTTCGGCGCACGACGCGCCATCGAGGCCAACACCTCGGATGGCGCGAGTCGGTCCTCGCCGCCGGCGATGCACAGCACCGGCATCGGCAGCGCCGAGACCGCCGAGCGACGGTCGAACGCGGTGATCGCCCGGATCGCGGCGGCGTAGGCCGCGGGCGGAATCGTCGCCATCAACGCACACAGGCGCGCGACCAGCGCCGGGTCGGCCGGGTCGCACATCATCGACGGAATCTCTTGGGCGGCAACCTCCGCCATGGACGCCCCGGCGGCGAGCGGATCGAGCCGACGCGCCAGATACTCGCGTTGGCGGCGTCCATCGACGGCACCGAAGCCGGGGGTCGTGCAGGCCAGAGCCAGCGCCAGCACGCGTTCCGGCCGGCGCGCGGCGAAGTCGAGCGCGATCATGCCGCCGAGGCTGTGGCCCACCAGGACACAGCGGCGCACGCCGGCGGCATCCTGCATCCGGCACAGGGCCTCGCTCCAGCCCTCGAAACCGGTGAGCGCCTCATGGTCAGCGCCGCCATAACCCGGCAGATCCCAGGCCAGCACTCGTCGTCCCGGCGCGGCCAGCGACGGCAGCAGCGGGGCCCACGCCTCGGCACGCGTCGATACCCCGTGCAACAACACCACGGCGACCGGACCGCTTCCGGCCTCGATCCAGGGCCGCTTCACTCTCGCGGGGCGAGCTTGCGATAGGCCCCCGCGTGGAAAAGCAAGGGTGTGCGGTCGCTCGAGCCGAAGCGCACCACCTCGGAGACGAACATCAGGTGGTCGCCGCCTTCATGGCGCACCGTGTTGCGGCATTCGAAGCGCGCGCAACACCCGTCCAGCAGCGGCACCCCCTCGATGCCGTCGGTGAGGTGGAGCCCGGCGAACTTGTCGTCGTCGCGCGATGCGAAACGATGGGAGATATGCACCTGGTCCTCGGCCAATACGTTCACCGCGTAGTAGCGGCAATGTTCGAAGACCGGTCGTACCTTGGTCTGCAGGCCGAGGCTCCAGACGATCAGCGGCGGCTCCAGCGAGACCGAATTGAAGGAATTGACGGTCAGACCGACCGGCTGGCCATCGGCGTCGCGGGCGGTCACCACGGTGATTCCGGTAGCGAAGCAACCGAGGGCGTTTCGCAGTTCACGCGTGAAATGCTGGGAATGAGGGCTCATGGTCGTTGGCGGCGGTCGGCGCCCCGGCGGGACTTGCCTTGCCGCATGCGGTTTCGGGGATTATCGCCCGCTGCGGCGCACGGCGTCGACATTTGCGGGCACAATCCTCACTCCCGAAGCCCTTGACGGCCGATGTCCCAATTCGCGCGAGAACTGATCCGCTGGCAGCATGCCCACGGTCGCCACGATCTCCCCTGGCAGGGCGGTCGCGACCCGTATCGCATCTGGCTGTCCGAGATCATGCTGCAGCAGACTCGGGTGGAAACAGTGATTCCCTACTTCGCGCGCTTTCTGGCCCGCTTTCCGACCCTCGGGGCGCTCGCCGGCGCCGAGATGGATGAGGTGCTGACCCTGTGGAGCGGTCTCGGCTACTACGCCCGCGCACGCAACCTGCACGCCTGTGCACGCCGCCTCGTCGACCGGCACCGGGGCCGCTTCCCGCGATCGCCGGACGAAATTGCGATGCTTCCCGGCATCGGTCGGTCGACGGCGGCCGCGATCGCGGTGTTTGCATTCGGCGCGCGTGCGCCAATCCTCGACGGCAATGTCAAGCGCGTGCTGTGCCGGCATTTTGCGATCTACGGCGATCCGGGCAGCAGCGCCGTCACTGCCCGGCTCTGGGCGCTCGCCGAATCGCTGCTGCCGGCCGCCCGGGTCGACACCTACATCCAGGCCCAGATGGATCTTGGCGCGGTCGTCTGCACGCGGACGAAGCCGCACTGCGGGCGATGCCCGGTCCGTGGCAGTTGCGTGGCGTACCGCGACGGCCGCGTCGCGGAACTTCCCGCCCGTCGCCGGCGAGCGCCACGGCCGCACCGCCACCAGCAGATGCTGGTGGTGCGCGACCGGGGACGACGAGTGCTGCTCGAGCAGCGCCCTGCCGACGGCCTGTGGGGCGGGCTGCTGGTGCTGCCGGGCTACGACGGCGCGATCGATGACGTCGAACACTGGCTGGCCGCGCACCACGGTGTGCGGCCGAACTCGGTCGCGCCGCTGCCGGCCCTGCGGCACGCCTTCACCCATTTCACGTTGGAGATCCGGCCCTGGCTGGTGGAAGTCGCCGACAGCGCGCGCGCGATCACGCAGCCCGGCACGCGCTGGGCCGACACCACAAGCCTCGACGCCCTGCCCCTGCCGGCACCCGTACGGCGCATTCTCGACGGGGTGCCGCAGCTCACGCCGCGCCCAGAAGCTTGTGCTGCCGCAGATAGGTCTGGATGATCTCCAGCCGGCTGACGACGTCGTCGAGTTCGAGCAGGGCCTGGCGTGCGTCGAGCGGAATCGGCAACAGCTCCGAATAGCGGGCGCCCACCCAGGCGGCGTTGTCCAACCGGTGCGGACGTGCGACGCGCTCGCCGAGTTCGGCGAGAATGCCGGCCAACAGCGGCACCAGGTCGGCCTGGGCTTCCGGCACCGGCAGGGGACCCGGTTCGTCCAGCCACTGCACCGTCGCGGTCAGCAGCCCGCCGCTCTCGACCTCGTGATCGACGATACGAAAGCGCCGCTCGCCGCGGCCGACGATTTCGAGGATGCCCGCCTCCGCCATGTCGCAGCGCTCGATCCGAGCCTCCGTACCCACCAGCCGCGGCACCGCCGCCTCGCCGACCTCGCGTCCCGAAGCGATCGCACACACGCCGAATGCCGTGCCTTCGCGCAGACAAGCGCTGACCATGTCCATGTAGCGCGGCTCGAATACCCGCAGCGGCAGACGGCCTTCGGGGAAGAGCACCGCATTGAGCGGAAACAGGGGCAGTCGAGCAGTTTCGTTCATTGCCTCGCGCGTAGCGCGCCGTGCTGCCGCCTCGACGCCGGATCGGCCTCCGCCGACCGCGTGGCCGCATCCGCAATGACGCGCGTGGGCGCAAACGTCGGACCTCGACCCGCCGCACCGGACGGCATCAGTGATTCAGGATCTGGCTCAGGAACAGCTTGGTACGCTCGTTTTGCGGATTGTTGAAGAATTCGTGGGGCTCATTCTGCTCGATGATCTCGCCCCGGTCCATGAAGATGACGCGATCCGCCACCGTCTTGGCGAAGCCCATCTCGTGGGTCACGCAGATCATCGTCATGCCGGATTCGGCGAGTTCGACCATGACGTCGAGCACTTCCTTGATCATTTCGGGATCGAGCGCGGAGGTCGGCTCGTCGAACAACATGATGCGCGGATTCATGCACAGACTGCGGGCGATCGCCACCCGTTGCTGCTGCCCTCCCGAAAGCTGTCCCGGATACTTCATGGCCTGGTCCGGGATCTTGACGCGACCGAGGTAGTTCATGGCGATCTCCTCGGCTTCCTTGCGCGGCATCTTGCGCACCCACATCGGCGCCAGCACGCAGTTCTCCAGCACCGTGATGTGGGGGAACAGGTTGAAATGCTGGAACACCATGCCGACTTCCTTGCGGATGTGTTCGATCTGCTTGAGGTCGGAGGTGAGCTCGGTGCCATCGACGATGATCTGCCCCTGCTGATGTTCCTCGAGCCGGTTGATGCAGCGGATCATCGTCGACTTGCCCGATCCGGAAGGGCCGCAGACGACGATACGCTCGCCCTTGGTGACGGTCAGATTGATGTCGCGCAGCACGTGGAATTTGTCGTACCACTTATGGACGCCGCGCAGTTCGATCATCACTTCGTCGGTGCGCTGGCTCGGGGCCTGCGCCGCATTTGCCGATTCAGCCATATTGCAGTCTCCAGATGCCGCCCACCATCGCTGGCGTCGGCGGGCGATGGTTCAGCGCTTGTGTCCGGTATGCAGCTTGCGCTCCAGCCACTGGCTGTAGCGCGACATCGAGAAGCAGAAGATCCAGAAGACGAAGGCCGTGAACACGTAGCCCTCGGTCGAGAAGCCGAGCCAGTTCGGGTCGTTGAGCGCGTTCTGCACCATGCCGAGGATCTCGAGCAGGCCGACGATGATGACCAAGGTGGTGTCCTTGAACAGCGCGATGAAGGTATTGACGATGCCTGGGATCACGATCTTCAGGGCCTGCGGCAGGATGATCAGCCCCATCTTGCGCCAGTAGCCCAGGCCGAGTGCGTCGGCCGCTTCGTACTGCCCCTTGGGGATGGCCTGCAGGCCACCGCGCACCACTTCCGCCATATAGGCCGACTGGAACAGCGTGATGCCGATCAGCGCGCGGAGCAGCTTGTCGAAGCTGACGCCTTCGGGCAGGAACAGCGGCAGCATCACCGAGGACATGAACAGCACGGTGATCAGCGGTACGCCACGCCAGAACTCGATGAACACCACGCACATGGTCTGAACCACGGGCATGTCGGTGCTGCGCCGTCCGAGGGCCAGCAGCACGCCCAACGGCAGTGCCGCAATGCAGCCGACCGCCGCCAGCAGCAGGGTCAGCGAGAGGCCGCCCCACTTGGCCGTCTCGACCACCGGCAGGCCCAGCAGCCCGCCATGCATCAGGCCGAAGGCGATCCACGGATAGACGAACAGGATGAAGCCGCCGAGTTGCAGCTTGTAGCGGAAACCCGTGAAGAACAGCGGCGACATCAGCAACAGCAGGGTGCCGAAGATCAGATCCACCCGCCAGGCCTGCGCCGCCGGATAGAAGCCGTACATGAAGGTCGAGAAGCGGGCATTGACGAAGACCCAGCAGGCACCACCGGAATCGCAGGCATCGCGGCTTTCGCCGACGAAATCGGCGCTGAAGAAGGCCCAGTTCAGCAGCGGCGGCAGCGCGGTCACGACCAGGTACAGGGCGACGACGGTGAGCAGCGAGTTGAGCCAGCCGGAGAACAGGTTCCGGCGCATCCAGCCGACGACGCCGACCGAACTGGCGGGCGGCGGCAGCTCGGGATGAGGAACGAATTCGGCCATGGCTCAGCGCTCCTTCAGCGCCATGCGCTTGTTGTACCAGTTCATGAACAGCGAGATCACCAGCGACAGGGTCAGATAGACCGCCATCGTGATGGCGATGATCTCGACCGCCTGTCCGGTCTGGTTCAAGGTGGTGCCGGCGAACACCGCGACCAGGTCGGGGTAGCCGATCGCAGGTGCCAGGGACGAATTCTTCGTGAGGTTCAGGTATTGGCTGGTCAGCGGCGGAATGATCACCCGCATCGCCTGCGGAATGACCACCAGGCGCAGGGTCCAGGACGGGCGCAGGCCGAGTGCGCTGGCCGCCTCGGTCTGGCCGTGGGACACCGACTGGATGCCGCTGCGCACGGTCTCGGCGATGAACGCTGCCGTGTAGATCGACAGCGCCAGCGTCAGCGCGAACAGTTCGGGGATGACGGTGAGGCCGCCCCGGAAGTTGAAGCCCTTCAGCGCCGGCATGTCCCACGACAGCGGCGCGCCGGTGGCGACGAAGACCAGCAGCGGTAGTCCGAGCAGGATCGCCAGCGACACGTAGACGGTATGGAAGCTCTGCCCGGTCAGTTCGAAACGGCGGCGTGCCCAGTGCGCGAGCACGATCACCGCGACGATCGCGACGGCGATTGCCGCCAGGGTCCAGCCGAACCCCTCGCCGAGCACCGGTGCCGGCACGTACAGCCCACGGTTGTTGAGGAAGACGGACTCGCCGATCGCAATGCTCTGGCGCGGTCCGGGCAGATTGAAACCGATCGCGAAATACCAGAAGAAGATCTGCAGCAGCAGCGGGATGTTGCGGAAGGTCTCGATGTAGGCGGTCGCGAGCTTCTTGACCAGCCAGTTCGACGACAGCCGCAGCACGCCGACGACGAAGCCGATGATGGTCGCGCAGACGACGCCCAGCGCCGAGACCAGGATCGTGTTGAGCAGCCCGACGACGAAAGTACGGCCGTAGGTCGAGGTCTCGCTGTACGGGATCAGGGACTGCAGGATCGCGAAGCCAGCGGTGCGGTCGAGAAAGCCGAAGCCGGTCG
>JAGRFZ010000109.1 GCA_020445785.1 Rhodocyclaceae bacterium | reverse complement strand
TGTGGCCGTACGCCAGCGAGGACGAAGCGGTCTGCGACGTGCTGCGGCTATCGCGCGGGATGACCTACAAGTCGGCCCTGGCCGGCCTCAAGCTCGGCGGCGGCAAGTCGGTGGTGATCGGCAACCCCCGCACCGACAAGACTCCGGCACTGCTCGACTCGCTGGCCCGGGCGATCGATCGCCTCGGCGGTCGC
Source organism: Rhodocyclaceae bacterium (assembly GCA_020445785.1). GTDB lineage: Bacteria > Pseudomonadota > Gammaproteobacteria > Burkholderiales > Rhodocyclaceae > Cognatazoarcus. The sequence goes on along the minus strand of JAGRFZ010000109.1, from coordinate 4,738 downwards.
TACATCGCCGCCGAGGACTCCGGCACCGGGGTACCCGACATGCAGCACATGCGCAAGCGCACGCCCTTCGTCGCCGGCGTCGAGGAAAAGCCCTCCGACGAAGGCATGCGTAGTGGTGATCCGTCGCCGTCGACCGCTTACGGCACCTTCGTCGGCATTCGTGCGGCCGTGCGCGAACGCCTCGGGCGCGACTCGCTGGAAGGCCTCCGGGTCGCAGTCCAGGGGATCGGCAACGTCGGGTACGACCTCGCCCGCCGGCTGCACGCGGCCGGCGCCGAACTGTGGGTCAGCGACATCGACTCGCGGGCGCTGGCCCGAGCGGAGGCCGAACTCGGTGCGACAGTGATCGCCGCCGACGAAATCTTCGCAATCGACGTGGACGTCTTCGCACCCTGCGCGCTCGGCGCCGTGATCAACGACCGCACGCTGCCCCAGCTGAAAGCCAGCATCGTCGCCGGCGCGGCCAACAACCAGCTTGCCGAAGCACGCCACGGCCTGGCGCTGATGAACCGGGGCATCCTCTATGCCCCGGACTACGTCATCAATGCCGGGGGCATCATCGACGTCTATTACGAGCACGCGGGCCTCGATGCCGGACGCAGCGCATTGATCGCCCACATCGACCGCATCGACGACAATCTGACCGAGATCTTCGCCCGCTCGCGCCGAGAGGAGCGCCCCACCGGCGAAGTCGCCGACGCGATCGCCGAAGAGCGATTCAAGGCTTGAACGTTACGCCGATGAAACGGCCCCCCGGTGATGATTCCGCCGGGGGGCCGAAATCGCGCTCCGCCGATCGCGGAGACCGCGATCCGTCAGCGACCGCCGCCGCGGCCCTGACCCATGCCGCCGCGGCCCATGCCGCCTCCACCCATCATCGGCTGATCGGGCAGCGTGACGCCGCGTTCCTGCGCCCGCTGCTGCATCAGTCGGTGATGCTCCTCACGAATCTGCTCGCGTTCCTGTTCGGTCCTGGCTGCACGCATGCGCTCCATCTGCGCTACCCGTTCCTGTTCGGTCATCAACTGATGTCCATAGAGGGGCTGCGCGGCCTGGCCGGCGGGCGGATCTGCAGCCAGCACGGGTGCCGACAGGGCAGTCACCATCGCCAGCACACCGAGCAGCAGGAATTTCGGCTGTCTGCGTGTCATCTCGGCCTCCTTCGCGACCTGCGGTCGCTTGCCATTGCGGCGCCGGCCGGCCCAACGATCATTCCCGAGGCGCCTGGACGGCGTTGAATCCTCTTCTCGCTTCCATTCTAGATTCCACATGCACGGGCGATCGACGAATCGGCAGGACCCTTGACCCGGCGCAAGAACCTCCAGCGTGTCGCGCCCAGGCGTCGTTGCCGAGGCGTCGCCGGCGCCGTCACCACCGGCGGCTACTCCCAGTCGACCTCCACCGCCATCAGATAACCCGCGCCGTATACGGTCTTGATCATCTTGGCGTGAACCGGATTTTCCTCGAGCCGCCGGCGCAGACGCGAAACGCGCAGGTCGATGCTGCGATCGAGCGCGGAGACTTCCCGTCCGGCCAGCAACTGCTCGCGCGAAAGAATCTGATTGGGCCGCTCGAGAAATGCGGTCAGCAATTGCGCCTCGGCCAGTGACAGGCTTTCCTCGCGACCATCGGGCGACACCAGCAGGTGGGTACCGAAGTCGAAGCGCCAGCCGCCGAAGCGGGCGGCGCGCACCGCTGTGGTCGCGGCATCGGGCGCCGGCGGCATGTAGCGGCGCAGAATGCTGCGGACGCGGGCGATCAGCTCGCGCGGCTCGAAGGGCTTCAGCATGTAGTCGTCGGCGCCGAGTTCGAGGCCCATCACCCGATCGTGGGTATCGCTGCGACCGGTGACGATCAGCAGGCCGAAGCGGTGACGGGCTCGGACCTGATGAAGGACTTCCATGCCGTCCATGTCGGGCAGGCCGAGATCGAGCACCGCGAGCTGTGGCACCTGCAGCCGCAGACTGCGCAGAAACTCGCCGCCCGAATCGAACACTTCGTAGCGGTAACCGAAATTCTCCAGCGTGCTGCCGATCAGGCGCGCCACCGCCGGTTCGTCCTCGACCACGTGGATCAATTCTTTCTGCTTGTCGCCCATTCCTCCCCCCGGGACCGCGACGGATCCGCCGGGCCAACCGCAACCAGGGCAGTCGCGGGAGGGCTAGCCTACCAGCGCCTGCAGGGCTTCCGCGAGTTGTTCCCGGCTGAACGGCTTGTCGAGCAGGGGCGCGCTGCCTTCGCCGAGCGCACGCTTCTCGCCCTGCTCCGCATAGCCACTCATCAACAGGACCGGCACCTCGGGCCGAAACCGCCGTATGAATCGGGCCAGTGCGCGGCCGTCCATGCCGCCCGGCATCACGACGTCCGACAATACCAGCGAAATGGCCGGAATGGTCTCGATCATGTCGGCCGCTTCGCTGCCGTTTTCGGCTTCGAGCACGGAGCAGCCGAGGGCGGCGAGTTGGTTGCGCACGACCTTGCGCACCTCCGGGTCATCTTCGACCAGGAGTACGACACGGCCGCTCAGGCTTGCCCGGGCACCCCCTGCCGCCACCAGCGGGCCATGCTCGGCACGCACCGCCCGGCGCGACCGTGGCAACAGCAAGGCCACCGTGGTGCCGAGGGCCTGCCGGCTGCGGATGCGAACGCCACCGCCGGACTGCTTGATGAAGCCGTACACCATCGCCATGCCGAGACCGCTACCCATACCGAACTTCTTGGTCGTGAAGAAGGGCTCGAACACGCGGGCAAGGGTTTTCGGGTCCATCCCGGTACCGTTGTCGGTCACCGCGATCTGGACATAGTCGCCGGGCTCCACCTCGAGGTCCGCAGCGTCGGCACCATCGACCTGTTCGACCGAACTGTCCACCACCAGCGAGCCGCCGTCAGGCATCGCGTCCTTGGCGTTGAGAACGAGATTGAGCAGCGCACTCTCGAGTTGATGCGGATCGGCTTCGACGATCAGATCCCCTGCCGACGACGAGGTCAGCAGCGAGATGCTGCCCGGCAGCGAACGCCGGATGAGCTTGGCCATGCTCAGGGCCAGCTCATTGACGTCGACCGGGCAGGGATCCATCGGCTGCTGACGCGAAAAGGCCAGCAGCCGCTTGATCAACTCGGCACCACGGCCGGCGGCCTCGAGCGCCGGGTCCACGTATTCCTCGACCAGGGCGCTGCCCGGCAGGCCGTCGCGCAGGCCCGAAAGATTGCCCACGACGACGGTCAGCATGTTGTTGAAGTCGTGGGCAAGGCCGCCGGTGAGCTGCCCGATCGCCTCCAGCTTCTGTGCCTGGGCGAGCGCGAAGTGGGTGCGCCGTTGTTCGGTCACATCCACCGCATGCACGTAGCAGCCCTGGACGCCGCCGTCCGGACCGATGTCCGGCAGCAAGGTGCTGCGTGCGTATACGGTGGCGCCGCTGGGGGCGATCAGGGGGTATTCGTAGGTCACCTTTTCGCCGGTCAGGGCGCGCCGCACGTGCTCTTCGACCAGGGCGAACACGGCGGGACCGACGACCTCGCGGATCGGCTGGTCGACGATGCTCTCGGCCGTCCAGCCGAACCAGCGCGCGTAGCGCTTGTTGGCGTAGCGGTAGGTCCACGTGTGGTCGAAGTAGGCGATATGGGCGGGGATCGTGTCGGTGATCTGACGCAACCGCCCTTCCGAATGCTGCAGGGCTGCGGTGATGTGGCGGTTGGCGTCGACCGCGGCGGTCAGTTCCGCGTTGGCCTTGGTGAGTTCCGCCGTGCGGCGCTGAATATGGTGTTCGAGTTCGGTCTGGTGGCGCGTCAGCTTTTCGCGCTGGTGCTCCTGCTCGGTGACATCCGAGTAGAGGGTGATGAAGCCCCGGTGGGGCAGCGGAAAGCCGCGGATCGACAGCAGACGGCCGTTCGGACGCTGGCGCAGGGTTTCATGCACCGTGAATGCCCGCGCTGCGGCAACCCGCTCGGCCACTTGCAGTTCCGGATCGCCCGGTCCGTATTCGCCGCGCTCGGCGTTGTAGCGGATGAATTGTTCGAAGTGGGTTCCCGGGCGCGACAGCGCATCCGGAAAATCCAGCAGTTCGAGAAAAGTACGGTTGCAGGCGATCAGGCGCAGTTCGCTGTCGATCACGGTGATCCCCTGGTCCAGCCGGTCCAGCCCCGCCACCATCATCTCGCGATACAGGCGATCACTGACCTTCATCTCCTGATCCTCGGGAAGATCGGCCTTCGGGCTGCCAGCGGCATCTGGTTTCATCGCATCGGGTTCCGTCGGACGATGGCGGGCTGGGTGCCGGATTCGGCGCGCGCGCCGAGCCGGATCCAGTCCTGGATTCTAGCCAGCCGTTCGGCGGCCCGTGGGTGGCGGACAATATTCAGTACATTTCCGCGCAACTTGAGACAAAATTGTTTGCGAATCTTCGAGGGCGCCGAAATCCGCCGGCAGGAACCGCGGATGACGGAAGAAGAGAACAGTGGTCGGGTGGCGGCACCACGACCACGAACCACATACGAGAAGGAGTCGAGGGTGACTGGCAACAAATACGACCAGGGCCTGGATCGCAATCCGGCCAACTATGTCCCGCTTTCCCCGCTGAGCTACCTGGAGCGTTCCGCCCAGGTCTATCCGGACTACCCCAGCGTCATCCACGGCGCGCGCCGCTTCACCTGGGCCGAGACCTACGCCCGCTGCCGTCGCCTGGCCGGTGCGCTGGCGGCGCGCGGCATCGGCCGCGGCGACACCGTGGCGGTGATGCTG
>JAGRFZ010000108.1 GCA_020445785.1 Rhodocyclaceae bacterium | reverse complement strand
TTCAGGTAGGCGCCGCGGTGGTGGTAGACCACCCCCTTCGGGTTGCCGGTGGTGCCCGAGGTGTAGTTCAGCGCGATCGCGTCCCACTCGTCGGCGGGCAGTTGCCAAACATACTCAGGATCGCCTTCGGCGATGAATTCCTCGTATTCGATCTCGCCGAGGCGGTCGGTGCCCGGGAACTCCGGATCGAGCGCGTCGATCACCAGCGGCTTCGGCCCGTCGAGCATTTCGAGGGCGCTGCGCACCACATCGGCGAATTCAGGATCGGTGATCAGCACCTTCGCCTCGCCGTGGGCCAGCATGAAGCTGATCGCCTCGGCGTCGAGACGGGTATTCAGCGTGTTGAGTACGGCGCCGATCATCGGCACGCCGAAGTGGGCCTCGAACATCGCCGGCACGTTGGACAGCATCACCGCCACGGTATCGCCGCGGCCGATGCCACGTGCCGCCAGCACGCTCGCCAGGCGACGGCAGCGGGTGTAGGTCTCGGCCCAGGTAAAGCGACGTTCACCGTGGATCACACTCGGCCGGGTCGGGTAGACCTGGGCCGAGCGCTCGAGGTAACTCAGCGGGGAAAGCGCGACGTAGTTCGCCGGATTGCGCTCCAGGCCGACATCGTAGATTTCGCTAGGCATCCATTCCTCCTCTGCGGCGACCGGCGACGGTCGCCTTGGCTAGGTACGAATTGGCCGCTGCGGACGCGAATGCGATTACCGACCCGCTGCGGACCAACGGTTCCGACAACAACTGCCGTAGAGGAATGGGCGCACCGGCGGCAACGATGCCGAGTCGACATCGCCGTGCCAGGCGCGCGAGTACGAAAGCCCTGCCCCCTCCGGCCTGCAATTTGTTTCTTTTTTTTCAGCATAATGTCGAAGGGTGGTGAGGCCAGCCCCCCAAACGGGTTGACTTTTCCCTGCTTACCCGAACGGAATTTTTTCGCCCCCGATGTCTGCCACGAGGGCGGTCGGCCGGGCGGCCACGGCGATCCGGGCCGCCCGGCCCGCAACGCGCAGCGGCGAGGCGGGCAATGCAGGCTAAACTGCGAAGCCATGTGGCGCGCGCTCTATACCCTGCTGTGGCTGATTGTCCTGCCGCTGGCGATACTGCGGCTGATGTGGCGTGGCCGCCGCGAGCCGGGCTATCGAGCCGACATCGGCGAACGACTCGGTCGCTACCGTGATGCGTCCGGATTTCGTGGTGCCTGGTGGATCCACGCCGTTTCGGTCGGCGAGATCCGTGCATCCGAACCCATCGTACGTGCCCTGCTTGCGCGCGACGAAACGGCCCGTGTGCTGCTGACCCAGATGACCCCGACCGGGCGCAAGACCGCGCAGGAGCTCTTCTCGGCCCTGCCCTCGCGAGTCCGGCTCGCGTACCTTCCCTACGATCTGCCGTGGCTCGCGACCGCCTTCCTTCGCCAATTCCGCCCACGCGCCGGGATGTTGATGGAAACCGAGATCTGGCCCAACCTGCTGCATGAGGCGCAGCAAGAAAAGATTCCGGTGGTTCTGTCGAATGCACGCCTGTCGCAGAGATCGGCGGATCGCTACGCCCGGCTCGGCGGCTTCGCGCGAGAGACTTTCGGCTGTCTCGTCGCGGTCGCTGCGCAAACGGACGCCGATGCGCGCCGCCTCGCCAGTCTCGGAGCCCCTCGGCCGAAGGTGACCGGCAGCGTCAAGTTCGATGTCGATGTGCCGCAAACGACGGCTTCACTGACCGCGCACTTTCAGCGCTTGCTCGGCCGGCGCCGGGTGGTTCTCGCTGCCAGTACCCGGGACGGGGAAGAGGCAGGCATGCTGGATGCTTTCGCCCGCCGCGCAACGGAGGACGATCTGCTGGTACTCGTGCCGCGCCATCCCCAGCGCTTCGACGCCGTCGCCGCGTTGGCCGAAGCCCAGGGCATCCGCATCCAGCGACGCAGTTCGGACCAGGCAGTGGCAGCGGAAACCCGCCTCTGGCTGGGGGATTCGATGGGTGAGATGTTCGCCTACTACTCGGTGGCCCAGGTGGCGCTCATCGGCGGTAGCTGGCAGCCGCTCGGTGGCCAGAATCTGATCGAGGCCTGTGCGGTCGGCACCCCGGTGATCGTTGGACCGCACACCTTCAATTTCGACGAAATCACCCGCCTCGCCATCGAATCGGGTGCCGCATGCCGGGCCGCGGACCTGCCGACCGGCTTCGACTCGGCCTTTGCCCTGCTCGACGATGCCCGCCAGCGCGAGGCGATGTCCACCGCCGGTCGCCGGTTCGCCGCGCACCACCGCGGCGCGACCGCCCGCACCCTGGACGTCCTCGACGCGGCCCTCGTCGCGGGCCGCTGATCAGGCGCAGAGGCTGGCGAGTTCGCGCTCGAGTTGGGCGCTGTCGCCGCTGTTCAGCGCCACCAGCCTTCGCAAGTGGGTAATGCTGTCGAGGTCGATATGCTCACAGCGCAGACCGACCCGCCGGCCTTCCACATGCACCACCCGCATCTGCATCGCAATGCGGGCATCGTCGGCCAGCGGCAGGCTCAGTTCCGCAGACTGGCCACGGCTCGCGACCCCGACGACGGGAAACTCGACCAGTGCCCCCTTGAGGGAAAGATCGATGACGTCGACACGATGATGCTGCCCTTCGCTGGCGATGCTCGCCGGGGCATGAAATACCGCTCGCCAGAATCTTCTGCGTTCGTGCTCAACCGGCACACGACACCCCCATGTTCGGACTCGGCAGGCCCGGTCGACGACCGACCGGTTGCTCCGAGTATCGGCAGTCTCCGAGCGTACCGCAAGGGTCCGATCTGTCGCGTGGCAGCTCGACCGCCTCAGTGGGACAGCAGACCATTGACGCGCCGAACGTCGTCCTCGTCGAGCGCCCCCGCGGCTGCCTCCAGTTGCAGCTGAGCAACCAGGGTATCGTAGCGCGCGGCGGCCAGGCGCTGCTCCGCGTCCGAGAGTTGAGACTGGGCGTTGAGCACATCGATGTTGATCCGCACGCCCACCTCGTAGCCGAGGCGGTTGGCTTCCAACGCCGAGCGCGACGAAACCTGGGCGGCCTCGAGGGCACCGATCTGCGCCATGCCGCTGGTCACGCCGAGATAGGCCTGGCGCGCCGCCAGCGCAGCGGCCCGCCTGGCGGCCTCCAGATCCGAATCCGCGCGCAGCTTGAGGGCCGCCGCCTCGCGATCGCGCGACCATAGGGCACCGCCCGCGTAAAGTGGCATCGCCAGTTCCAGCCCGATGCTGCGCGTCGTCGATTCGGCGGCACCGCCGGTCGTGGTCGAAAATCCGGTGTTCGCCTTGTTGTACCGAGCCACCACGTCGACGGTCGGCAGATGGGCCGCGCGATTGCGCTCTAGCTCGCGGTCGGCGATCTCGGCGGCCAACCGTTGAATCTGCACGCCATAGGCATTCTGCTCCGCGGCGCCCACCCAACTCCCGATGTCGTCCGGCTGCGGCGCCGCGATGTCGACCCCGGTGCGCAGCGGCGCCAATTCTCCGGCCGGCCGGCCGATCAATTGGGTCAGGGCCTGGCGACGCACCTCGAGATCATTGGCCGCAGCCAGCTGCTGGGCGTTGGCGAGGTCGAAGCGCGACTGCGCTTCATGCACGTCGGTGATCGTCACCGTTCCGACCTCGAAGCTCTTCTTGGACAGGGCGAGCTGCTCGCTGGCCGCCTGCTTGAGGGATTCGACCGCCAGCAACACATCCTGCGCCTTGAGTACGTCGAAATAGGCCTGAGAGACCCGCAGCGCGAGATCCTGGCGGGCATTGAGAAGCTGCGCCTCGGTGACGCCGACCTGGAGCTTTCCCTGCTGATACTGCACCCAATTCTGCCAGCGGAACAGCGGCTGAGTAAGCTGCGCGCCGTAGCCGTTGCTGTTGAAGTCCTGATCGACGCCGGAGAACGTGTTTTGGTTCCATGTCGTGTTGGCCGACACGCCCACGTTCGGGAGCAGGCCCGAGCGGGCCTGTACCACGCTCTCGCGGCCGGCTTCGGCCTGGGCCCTTGCCGCGGCATAGACGGCATCGTTGGCGAGCGCTTCCTGGTACACCTCGAGCAGATCCATCGCGCCCGCGCTGGAAACCAGCACGCTCGTGACAGCCCCGGCCAATAGTCTCTTCATCCTTGTCTCCGCCCTCGACTGGCGACGCCGGACCGTCGCCCTCAACGAAAACGGGCCGGTGACCGGCCCGACGAATTTCTCGACATCCACGGGTCAGTAGGTGGGCATCGCCGGATCGACCTCGCCCGCCCAGGCCGCGACCCCGCCAGCGAGATTGATCACCTCGGCAAATCCCTGCCGCTCCAGGAACATGACCACCTGCATGCTCCTGCCACCATGATGGCATATGACCACGGTCGGCGCCGCCGCATCCAGTTCTTCCATCCTCGCCGGCACCGTGCCCATCGGCATCGGTACGGAGCCATCGATGCGGCAATACTCGAACTCGTTGACCTCGCGCACGTCCAGCAGCACCGGCGACGCACGCCGCTCGTCGTCGAGCCACGCTTTCAGTTCGATCGGCCGCAACTGGCGCATCGGCTCATCCTCAGAATTCGAAGCGATCGCGCTGCGGTGCGTTCTTCAGCAGCGGCACCAGGGTCTCGAACAGGTCTTCCGTGCGGAATTCGCCTTCGGCGGTGCAGGTCACCAGGCGCGCGCTCATCAGCGGCGCTTCACCGACGAATGCGAACAGGCGTCCGCCCACCTTGAGCTGCTCGAGCAGGGCATGCGGCAGCACCGGCAGACCACCCGACACGACGATCAGATCGTAGGGTGCCTTGTTGGGCCATCCCAGCGTTCCGTCACCCTCTTCGACGACCACGTTCTCGACACCATTGCGCTTCAGGTTTTCAGTAGCCGACCTGGCCAGCGCCGGCTCGATCTCGACGCTTCGCACCCATTCCGCGCGCGCCGCCAGGAGCGCGGCAAAATATCCGGAGCCGGCACCGACCTCGAGCACCTGATCGCTGCGTCCCGGCTTGACGGCCTGCAACACCTTGCCCTCGATCACCGGCTTCAGCATCGAGGCGCCATGACCGAGCGGAATCTCGGCCTCGGACAGGGCCAGCGCCCGGTGCGCTGGCGGCACGTACTCCTCGCGGCGGACTTGCATCAGCAGGTCCAGCACGTCGAAGTCGAGCACGTCCCACGGCCGCACCTGTTGCTCCACCATGTTGAATCGCGCACGTTCGAAATTCATTTGAGCCCCCACGATGACGATCTATATTAGCAGAATCTAATCGGCCTGTCGGCCAAACCATTCGATTCTATCCCATTTCCCCGGCGTTTCCGGAGGATTGGCGCGGGCACTCGACGCTGCGCATGCCGTCTCAGCGCTCGAGCCCGGGTTCGGCACGTGGCACCGACCGCAGGTAGGACTGAAGCGCATGACTGGCCTCGACGCGCAATGCTGCCGCCGTATTGAGCCAGGCTGCGTGCCCGGTGCTGAGACCCAGGCCGAGCGCTTCCAGCGCCGAACGCTCGAGCTGGGCATATTCGAGCAATCGGCCGGCCTGCCGGTCGCCGGCCGCGGCCTGCCGCTTCAAGCCGGCGATCAGGCGATCCCAGCCAACCTTGAGCTCTCCGTCGATGATCACCAGTGCTTCGTCGCGCTCGATCCGCCCTTCCGCAAGCGCCGACATGAGCCGCTGCTGGCGCTCGGTGAGCAGCGGCTGCAGCGCGGTGAACTCGTGGAGCACCCGTCGCGGTGCCTCCGGTCGGTCGGCAGAGACCCAGAGCGTCGCAACGACCGCCAGCACCGCACCGAGCCCGCCGACCGCGACGAGGCGCCGCTCGGGCCACCGGTCGGCCAGCCAGCCGAGGAACAGCCCGGCCGCCAGGCCGCCGACATGCGCAGCATTGTCCACGCCTGGAATGGCGAATCCGAGCAGCAGGGAATAGCCGACGAAACTCAACGTCATCGTCCGCATGCGTCGATAGACCGCCGAATCGAGGCGCTTGCGGTGCATGACGAGATACACCAACAGCGCGCCGAATACGCCGAAGATCGCACCCGAAGCACCAATGCTGACGACGTCCTGGCGCCACCAGACGCTGCTCAAGCTGGCGAATACTCCCGCCCCGAGATAGATCGCCAGGAAGCGCGGCGACCGATACATCCGCTCGACCAGCCAGCCCGCCTGGTACAGCGCCAGCATGTTCAATCCCACGTGCAGAAGTCCGCCATGCAGGAACACCGACGTCAATAGCCGCCACGGTTCGCCGGCCAGTGTCAGGCTGCCGTCGTTGCCGCCCCAGGCAATCAGCGATGCGGAGGGGATCTGCAGCAGGCGGCCGGCGCTGATGGCCAGCGCGACGAAGACCAACAGGTTGATCGCCACCAACCCGTTGGTCACCGGCGCCCCGGGGCGGGGCTCGCTCGAGAGGCCCAGCGACTGCAGTAGCCGTTCGATCTTCTGCACCCGGTGTATCGAAAGCGCCAGTGTAACGGTGGAACCCCCATCGGGCACCAGCCGCGACTCGTGCGACGGCAGAGGATTGATGTCAGGAGAATCGAACGTTGGCGACGAAGCCGCGCCGAGGGGCTAGAATCGGGGCTTGTGGCCTGCTCCATGTACGGAATCCGATGATCCACGTCCTGCAAAGCGGGGATGCACTTCCCCACTACAGCGACCGCTCCCTGCTGGAGATCGCGCTCGTTTCCGCGCTGTCGATGACGCTGGGAACGAAGGAGATCGCCATCTTCCAGCTACAGCCGGCCGGCACCCGTTTGTTGCTCGAACGCAGTACCCGCCTGAGCCCGGATGGCGTGTCCTGCCGAGATACGGATTTCGAATCGCCGGAGGTCGCACTGCCACTCGAGGCGCGGGAGGAGATGGAGGCGAGCGTCTTCAACGAGCAGGCCGTGGCCGTCGAGCGTGGCGGCGACGGCCAATTCGTGCATTGTGTGCCGGTGGCCTTCGACGGCAAGATCGCGGCAGTCGTCGAGATCGTCCTTCCCCACCTGCTGACCACCGGTGAGCTGGAACAGGCGGAAGGATTCGTCGGGCTCTACCGCAACTACCTCAGCCTGCTCGAATACAGCGAGCGCGACACCCTGACCGGTCTGCTCAATCGGCGGACGTTCGACTTCCAGGTCGGCAAGCTGCTGATGCACCTCGGCGCCAACGCCGAACCGTCGGTGCCAGGAAGCGACGAGCGCAGGGACGCGGACCAGGTCGCCGCGCCCCATTGGATCGCGGTGATCGACGTGGACCGGTTCAAGCGCATCAACGAGCGGCACGGCCATCTCTACGGCGACGAGGTGCTGACCCTGCTGGCCAACCTCATGCGGGAGTCGTTTCGGCACCGGGACAAGCTGTTCCGGTTCGACGGTGTCGAGTTCGTCGCTGTGCTGCGCCGCGCGGAGCGTGACGACGTCGCCCGCGTGCTGGACCGCTTCCGCGAGCGGGTGGCCGCCCACCCTTTCCCGCAAGTCGGGCAGGTCACGGTCAGCATCGGCTTTGCGCCGATTCGCTCCGGCGATACGGTGACCACGGTGCTCGAAAGCGCGGACAAGGCTCTGAAGCAGGCCAAGCAGGATGGACGGAATCAAATCTGTGGTTTCGACGATGCCGCCTGAGCCGGCCCCGGCAAAGTCAGCGCCGGCGGCTGGCGGCCAGCGACTTTCTCCGGGCGAGATCCGCCTCCAGGATCGCGCCGACCTCCGCTTGGCCGAGGGGACGGATCTGTTTGCCGATCGCCTGGGCCAGCCAGGGGCCACGCTCGGCAATGCGTGCCTGCCCCGGCAGCAAGGCCCGAATGCGCGCGGCCGGAACGTCCGCGATCCGGGCCACCCGCTCGATGAACGCCGCCTCGATGTGGCGCGCGTCACTGGCCTGTTTCGCCACTTCCGCCGCACTGGGTGCCTGAGCCAGGGCCACCGTCCATGTCAGCCACAAGGCCAACGCCAGCGCCGGCCGCGCCATTGATCAGGGAACCAGTATGGTCGAGCCGGTCGTCCTGCGGCCTTCCAGGTCACGATGTGCCTGTGCGGCCTCGTCGAGCGCATAGCGCTGATTGACCTCGATCTTCACCTGTCCGCTCGCGACCACCGAAACCAGTTCCTCGCCCATCGCGACGAGATCGCTGCGGGCCGCCGTGTACGTGAATAGCGTCGGCCGAGTGACGTAGAGCGAGCCCATCTTGGCGAGCAGACCCAGGTCGAAGGGCGGTACCGGCCCAGAAGCAGCGCCGAACAGGACCATCGTGCCGAACGGGCGCAGGCATGACAGCGAATCCATGAACGTATCCTTGCCGATCGAATCGTAGACCACCGGCACCCCCTCACCGCCAGTGATCTCCCGGACCCGCTCGGCGAAGTTCTCGCAACGGTAGTCGATCGGGTGATCGCAGCCATGGGCACGCGCCAATTCGGCCTTTTGCGGTGATCCGACGGTTCCGATGACGTTGGCCCCCAGCGCCTTGGCCCATTGGCAGACGATCAGACCGACGCCTCCGGCGGCGGCGTGGATCAGGATCGAATCGCCGGCCTGTACGCGATAGGTCCGTCGCAGCAAATACTGCGCTGTGAGACCCTGGAGCATCATCGCTGCCGCCGTGTCGAAGGCGATCGAGTCGGGCAAGCGCAACAGCCGCTCGGCAGGGAAGTTGCGCACATCGGCGTACGCGCCGATTGGTCCGCCGGCATAGGCGACCCGGTCGCCGATCGCGAGGCCGTCGACGCCATCTCCGACGGCTTCGACCGTGCCTGCGCCCTCGAGGCCGATACCGGAAGGCAGGGGCACGGGATAGAGGCCACATCGATGGTAGGTGTCAATGTAGTTGAGGCCGGCCGCCTGCTGCCGAATCCTCACCTCGCCGGCACCCGGCGGCCCAAGGCCGGCATGCTCCGAGCGCAATACCTCCGGACCGCCGGTTTCGTGAAATCGAATCAGCTTGGCCATCGCAACCTCCCCTGCGTGTCGGTGCGAGCCGCAAACGCGAGTCGCCTACGGCATTCTAGCCGCCACCGTCGCTCCGCTCGAATCGGCGACATCCGCGCCGGGGGGCGGCACATGCCGCTCCGGCGCGGGCCACAACGGGTCAGCCGCCTTCGGCAGCCCGTTCCGCGGCGGCATCCACGACGGCCAGGGCTGTGATATTCACCAGGCGGCGGACCGTCGCGGACGGTGTCAGCACATGCACCGACTTGCCGGCGCCGAGCAGGATCGGCCCGACCGTAACGCCGTCGCTGTTGGCCGCCTTGCACAGATTGAAGGCGATGTTGGCCGCATCGATATTCGGCATCACCAGCAGATTGGCCTCTCCGCTCAGACGGGCTTCCGGGTTCACCGAGCGGCGCGCCTCCGGCATCAGCGCATAGTCCGCGTGCATCTCTCCGTCGCATTCCAGATCCGGTCGCTGCGCGTTGATCCGGTTGCGCGCTTCCTGCATCTTGCGCGCAGACGCGGACTTGGAACTGCCGAAATTGGAATGGGACAGCAGGGCGATGCGCGGCTCGATGCCGAAGCGCTTGAGTTCGTCCGCCGCCATGATGGCGATGTCTGCGATCTCTTCCGCATCCGGGTTCTCGTTGACGTAGGTGTCCGTGATGGCCAACACCCGCTGCGGCAGCAACAGGATGCTCATGGCAGCGAATCGTTTCGCCTCGCGGGCGAGCCCCACCGCATCCTCGACCTGACGGAGGTGGTAATCGTAGGTGCCGAAGGTGCCGCAGACCAGCGCATCGGCGTCCCCCCGCTCGAGCAGCATGCAGCCGATCAGGGTCGTATCGCGCCGCAGCTTGGCACGGGCGATGTCCGCCGTCACCCCGTCGCGCCACTTCGTTCGGTGGTATTCGGTCCACAACTCCCGGTATCGCGGGTCGTCTTCGACATTGACCACGTCGAAGTCGCGTCCCGGCACCAGATCGAGGCCGATCCTCTCGATCCTGCGCTCGATCACGGACGGCCTGCCGACCAGGATCGGGCGAGCCAGGTCCTCGTCGACCACGACACGCACCGCATGCAGAACACGATCGTCCTCGCCCTCTGCGTAGAGCACCCGCTTCTGCTCGATCGGCACCTTCTGGGCACGCGAGAACACCGGCTTCATGATGATCCCGGACGCATAGACGAAATCGCTCAGGCTCGCAGCGTAGGCCTTGAAATCCTCGATCGGATGCGTCGCGACGCCGGAATCCATCGCCGCCTTGGCCACCGCCGGCGCGATCTTGACGATCAGGCGCGGATCGAACGGCTTGGGGATGATGTAGTCGGGACCGAATCGGAGGTCTGCACCGGCATAGGCACTGGCGACGACGTCCGACTGCTCGGCCTCGGCCAGACCCGCGATGGCCTTGACGCAGGCCAGCTTCATCTCCTCGGTGATCTTGGTCGCACCGACATCCAGCGCGCCGCGGAAGATGAATGGAAAACACAGGACATTGTTAACCTGGTTCGGGTAGTCGGAGCGCCCGGTCGCGATGATTGAATCCGGCCGTACTTCCTTGGCCAGCTCCGGCATGATTTCGGGCGTCGGATTGGCCAGCGCGAAGATCAACGGGCTCTCCGCCATCTTCTTCACCATCTCCGGCTTGAGCACGCCGGCCGTCGACAGTCCGAGAAAGACATCCGCACCGTCGATGCAATCCGCCAGAGTGCGCGAGTCGGTGCGCTGAGCGTATCGGGCCTTGTTGGCCTCCATCCGCTCGTCACGCCCGACGTAGATCACACCGCGCGAATCGCAGACGTAGATATTCTCGCGGTTCATGCCGAGACTGACCATCAGATCGAGGCAGGCGATGGCTGCCGCACCGGCACCCGAGCACACCAGCTTGACCTTGGCAATGTCCTTGCCGACGACCTTGAGGCCGTTCAGCAGGCCCGCAGCGGAGATGATCGCAGTGCCATGCTGGTCGTCATGGAACACCGGGATGTTCATGCGCTCGCGCAACTTCTGCTCGATGTAGAAGCACTCCGGCGCCTTGATGTCTTCGAGATTGACGCCCCCCAGGGTCGGCTCGAGCGCGGCGATGATGTCGATCAGCTTGTCCGGATCGTTTTCGGCCAGTTCGATGTCGAACACGTCGATGTTCGCGAACTTCTTGAACAGGCAACCCTTGCCTTCCATCACCGGCTTGGAGGCGAGCGGCCCGATGTTGCCCAGTCCGAGCACCGCGGTGCCGTTGGTGACCACCGCGACGAGATTGCCGCGCGACGTGTACTCCCGGGCGTCCCCCGGATCTGCAGCGATCGCCTCGCAGGCCGCTGCAACGCCGGGCGAATAGGCCAGTGCCAGGTCACGCTGGTTGGTCAGCCCCTTGGTCGGCACCACCGCGATCTTGCCGCGCGTTGGCGACCGGTGGTAATCGAGTGCTGCGGCAATGAAGTCTTGATCCATTCTCTCCCTCTTGTGTCGGCTTGAACTGCTTCGCTCTTAGCGGTGTACAGCATGGCGCCCACGCTGAACGATTGCCATCGTGGTCATCCACAGCCATTTATGAAATTGTAGATCCCGACCCAAAACCGGCCGGTTCGCTGCAGACCGGCGCCGTTCCGTATCCCCGGAACGGCACCGCATCGCCCACGACCCAGGGAGCTTGCGCCGGGGGAGACGGATGATCGGCACGGATTCTATCCCACTCGGGCTGCGGGAGGGAGTCCCGCCGCGGGCCCGTGTCGCCGCATTTTTGGCACAATCGGGTAAAACAGGGTGGGAGGCAAGGATGAGACGCGTCGTGTTCAATCAGAAGGGCGGGGTCGGGAAGTCGACGATCACCTGCAATCTGGCGGCAATCGGCGCCAGCGCGGGGGGCCGCACCTTGGTGGTGGACCTCGATCCGCAGGGTAATTCGACCCGTTACCTGCTGGGCGACACAGCCGACGAGGTCGACGCGACATTGGCGGACTTCTTCGACCAGACGCTGAACTTCAAGCTGAACCCCCTCCCCACGGACGAATTCGTCCATCCGACGCGCTTCGACAATCTGCACGTGCTTCCATCGAGCCCGCAACTGGAAGAACTGAGCGGCAAGCTGGAATCGCGCTACAAGATCTTCAAGCTGCGCGATGCGCTCGAGGAAATCGAGGATGAATTCGACGCGATCTGGATCGACACACCACCGGCGTTGAACTTCTATACCCGCTCGGCGCTGATCGCCGCCGACCGCTGCCTGATCCCGTTCGACTGCGATGATTTTTCGCGGCGCGCCCTGTACGCACTGATGGAGAACGTCGAAGAGATTCGCGCCGACCACAACCGGGCGCTCGAAGTCGAGGGCATCATCGTCAACCAGTTTCAGGCGCGCGCGAGCCTGCCGCGCAAGGTTGTCGGCGAACTGATCGAAGAGGGCCTGCCCGTCGTCGAGCCCTTCCTGTCGTCGTCGGTCAAGATCAAGGAGTCCCACGAGCACGCGACCCCGATGATCCACCTGGATGCGCGCCACAAGCTGAGCCAGGAATTCGTCGCACTGCACCAACGCCTCGCCGGCGACAAGGGCGCGGCCGTGCGCCGTAAGGGCTAGACTGGATCTGCGACATCCCACCGCCAATGGATGCCCCTATGCAAGATACGCTGGAAGAGCAGGTGAACGCGCTGTCCGAACTGATCGGCGCAGAATTGGCATCGGGCAAGGTCAACTTCCCGACTTTTCTGCAGGCGTCGATCCGAATCAAGGAGTGCGCCGACGATCCTGACGCTTCGCTGCAGGACATTGCCAATCTTATCCGGGCCGAGCCGCTGCTGTCGGCCCGGGTCATCGGCATGGCCAACTCTGCGCTGCTCAATCCGGGCGGCAAGCCGATCACGGCAATCGGCCCGGCAGTGGTTCGCATCGGCCTGCTCCCGATCCGCACCTTGGCCTTCGTCGTCGCCGCCCAGCAACTGGCCCATGACCTTCGTTCCGAGGAACTCAAGGCGGTCTCCTCGGCGCTGTGGATGCACTCGGTGGATGTCGCCACCCGTTCCTACGTCATGGCCAAGCATTTCAAGGTCTGTACCGCTGACAAGGCCATGCTGATCGGCATGCTGCGCAATGTCGGCGAGTTTTATCTGATCGCCCGGATATCGGAGTTTCCAGAACTGGCCGCGGACTCGGAACAATTCGACGACTTCGTATCGACCTGGCGAGAGCCGGTGGGTGCGGCGCTGCTGGAGGCGCTCGACCTACCGGTGGAAATCCTCGAATCGGTCGAGGACGGCAGCCTGTACGGTGGGCTTTGGCCACCGACGGATATCGGAGACCTGCTCTTCGTCGCGGCACTATCGGCCGAGTCAGAGAACCCGTTCGATCCGACCACGGCCGACGAACGCGCGGCAATCCTCGAAAGTGCGCTGCACGGTTCGGGGCGTGACGAGCTCAATGCGCTGCTCGAGGGCGCTTCCCCCCGCCGCAGCGAAATGATCGCGATGATTTGCGGCTGAGCTGACGGCGCGGCCCACGCGCAGCGCAGATTTGCGTCGGATCCGCGCCGACGAAACGCCATCGTTGCGGAGTGTCAGGATCTTCCGGGCTCGTCGGTCTGTTGACTCGAACCCACCTTGGAATCCGCGACGTGAGCAAATCCAAACTCCTTCTGATGATCGCACTGGCTGTTGCGGTCGGTGCCTATTTCGCATTCGACCTCGGACAGTACCTGAGCCTCGACTACTTGAAGGCGCGCCAGGCGGAACTCGAAGCCTTCACCGGCGCCAACCCCTTCGGCGCCGCCGTACTGTTCTTCGTCGTCTATGTCGTCGTCACCGGCCTTTCGATCCCGGGCGCCGCGGTCCTGACGCTTGTCGCCGGGGCGATGTTCGGCCTGGTCTGGGGCACCGTACTGGTGTCCTTCGCGTCCACCATCGGCGCCAGCCTGGCCTTTCTCGCCGCACGCTTCCTGCTGCGGGACTCGGTCCAGCAGCGGTTCGGCGACCGTCTGGCGACGATCAATCGGGGCGTCGAAAAGGACGGCCCGTTCTACCTGTTCACGCTCCGCTTGGTGCCCGCCTTCCCGTTCTTCGTGATCAACCTCGCGATGGGACTGACACCGTTGCCCCTGCGCACCTTCTTCTGGGTAAGCCAACTCGGCATGCTGGCCGGTACCATCGTGTACGTCAATGCCGGCACCCAGCTCGCCGAGATTGACAGCGCGGCCGGCATCCTGTCGCCGGCGGTACTGCTTTCTTTTGCCCTGCTCGGCCTGTTTCCGCTGGTCGCCCGCAAGGTGATCGACTGGGTGCGCGCGCGTCAGGTGTACCGGGGCTGGCAACGCCCGGCCAGCTTCGACCGCAATCTGATTGTCATCGGCGCCGGCAGTGCCGGGCTCGTCACGGCCTACATCGCGGCGGCAGTCAAGGCCAAGGTGACACTGATCGAGCGCGACCGCATGGGGGGCGACTGCCTCAATACCGGCTGCGTGCCCTCGAAGGCATTGATCCGAGCGGCCAAGCTCGCCCATCAGGCCCGCCATGCCGATGCGTTCGGCCTCAAAGGGGGCGAGCCGGCGATCGATTTCGAGGCGGTCATGAGCCGCGTCCACGATGTGGTGCGCGCGATCGAGCCCCACGACTCGATCGCGCGCTACCGTGCCCTCGGGGTGGACGTCGTCCAGGGCGAGGCCAAGCTGCTGACGCCATGGGAAGTCGAAATCACCCGCGCGGGGGGCGGCAATCTGCGCCTCAGCGGGCGGGCGATCGTCGTCGCGACCGGAGCCCGCCCGTTGGTGCCCCCGATACCCGGGCTCGATGAAATCGAGTATCTGACCTCGGACAACCTCTGGTCACTGCGGCAACTGCCTCACCGCCTGTTGGTTCTGGGCGGCGGCCCGATCGGCTGCGAACTGGCCCAGGCATTTTGCCGCCTGGGCAGCCGCGTCACGCTGGTCGAAATGGCGCCGCGCCTGATGATGCGAGAGGACGCGGAGGTCTCGGAAGCCGTTGCCGAGCGCTTTTTGGCCGACGGCGTCGATCTCAGGGTCGGCCACAAGGCGGCGCGGTTCGAGCGGAACGGGCCCAATCGGGTGCTGATCGCCGAGCACGGCGAAACGCGAGTCGAGCTCGAATTCGATCAGGTCCTGGTAGCCGTCGGCCGCGCCGCCAGGCTAGAAGGGTTTGGACTCGACACCCTCGGCATCGAGACCGACAAGACGATTCAGACCAACGCATTCCTGCAGACCCGTTACCCCAACATCTACGCAGCCGGCGATGTCGCAGGTCCCTATCAGTTCACCCATACGGCAGCCCACCAGGCCTGGTACGCGGCCGTCAATGCGCTGTTCGATCCGCTTCGTCGTTTTCGCGCCGATTATTCGGTCGTGCCCTGGGCCACCTTCGTCGATCCCGAGGTCGCTCGCGTAGGCCTCAATGAAGACGAAGCGAAAGCGCGCGGCATCGCCTACGAAGTGACCCGCTACGGCATCGACGACCTGGACCGGGCGATCGCCGATGGCGCTGCCGAAGGCTTCGTCAAGGTGCTTACCGTTCCGGGCAAGGACCGCATCCTCGGTGTGACCATCGTCGGGCAGCATGCTGGCGAGCTGATCGCAGAGTACGTGCTGGCGATGAAACATCGCATCGGACTGAACAAGATCCTCGGTACCATCCACGTCTATCCGACCATGGCCGAGGCCAACAAGTACGCTGCGGGCAACTGGAAGCGCGCACACGCACCCGGCGCCCTGTTGCGCTGGGTTGCGCGCTTCCATGACTGGCGACGCGGCAGGGCGGCGGCATGAGGCAGCTCGCGACCGTCACCGTGTTGTTCGCCCTGGCCACGCCGGCTGCGGCCTTCGACCATCGACACAGCGCCTGGAACCGCCTCTTGGCGCGCCACGTCACGGTCTCGGAGGATGGCCACGCTTCGTCGGTCGATTACGCCCGCTTCAAGCAGGACCGGGAAGCACTGTCGGCCTACCTGCGCCAGCTGTCGACGGTCCAGCCGACCGAGTATCGGGGATGGACCAGGAAACGCCGTCTGGCCTTCCTGATCAACGCCTACAATGCCTGGACCGTTGACCTTGTGCTCGGCAGCTATCCGGAGTTGGCCAGCATCAAGGATCTCGGCAGTCTGTTCAGCTCGCCCTGGAGCAAGCGCTTTTTCTCGCTGCTCGGCGAGCGCCGCAGCCTCGACGATGTCGAACACGGACTGATCCGCAAGCCGGGAGATTTCGATGAGCCTCGCATCCATTTCGCGGTCGTCTGCGCCTCCGTCGGGTGCCCGATGCTCCGCCCCGAAGCGTACGTCGCGGAACGTCTCGACGCCCAGCTCGAGGACAGCATGCGGCGCTTTCTCGGCGACCGCACGCGCAACCGTTTCGATGAGCGGGCCGGTGCGCTCAAGGTTTCGAAGATCTTCGACTGGTACGAGGAGGATTTCGATGGCCGCAGCCGCGACTTCACCTCGTTGGCCGCCACCTTCTCCGCCTACGCGGATGTGCTTGCGGAATCCGATCCCGCGAGGTCCGCCATACGCGCCGGCAACTACAGGGTGGACTTCCTCGACTACGACTGGTCCCTGAACGACAAGAGGAGGTGAATCGATGCCCAGGTCCATCTGTTTCCTGATCGCTGCTGCCCTATCCTCCCACGGTGCAATCGCCGCGGAATGTGTCGTCAGCAGCCCGGACCGGCGGACACCGGTGGTGGAACTCTTCACCTCCGAAGGCTGCAACTCCTGCCCACCCGCCGACCGCTGGCTGTCGTCGCTCGATGCGCGAATCGGTGCAGAACCACTGAGCATCCTCGCCTATCACGTCGACTACTGGGATTACATCGGCTGGAAGGATCGTTTCGCGGATCCTGCGCACGGCGACCGCCATCGGAATCGGGTGCACGCCGCCGGTGGCAGCATCCGCTATACGCCGCAGGTCTTCGTTGACGGTCGCGAATACCTCGAGTGGCGTCACGGCAACCGCCCCACCTCGACAGGACAGGCGCCCATTCGGCTTCAGGCTCGAGTCGCGCCGCCGGCCGCGGACCTCACTGTCGCGCTGGAAGTGACCGGCCAGAGCACTCAGGGGGAACCGAGCATGCTGACCATCGCGTTGATCGAAAATGCCCTGAGCAGCGAAGTCCGTGCGGGAGAAAATGCGGGTCGTCTGCTGCGCCACGACCACGTCGTCCGGGCCGTTTCCGAACACCCCCTGGACGGCGCAAACTTTCATCAGAAGGCCACGCTGGATATTTCGGCAACCGCACGACCTGAAAACAGTGCGATCGTCATCGTCGTTCGGGACCGGGGAATGCACACCATGCAAAGCATGACCATCCCTCTTTGCCATGTCTGACCCGCCCCTTTCGATCATCGTACCCACCCTCGACGAGGCGGCGGTCGTCGAACCGACCCTGGCGAGTCTTCAGCCATTGCGCACCCTGGGGGTAGAGGTGATCGTGGCCGATGGCGGCAGCACGGACGGCACACCGGAGCTCAGCCGGCCTCATTGCGATCGCTTCGTGGTGGCGCCTCGTGGTCGCGCTCGACAGATGAATGCCGGAGCCGCCATCGCCACCTCTCCAGGCCTCCTGTTCCTGCATGCCGATACCCACCTGCCGCCCCACGCCCTGCCAATCATCGAAAAGGCTCTAGCAGGCCGCTACTGGGGGCGGTTCGACGTCCAATTCGATGGTCGCTCACGCGTGCTCCCCCTGGTCGCCACGCTGATGAATCTGCGCTCCCGGATCAGCGGCATCGCCACCGGCGATCAGGCCATTTTTGTTCGTCGCCAGTCCTTTTTCGCGGTCGGTGGCTTCCCCGATCAGCCCCTGATGGAAGACATCGAATTCTCGAGCCGGATGCAACGGATCGGGCGCCCGTGCTGCGTCCGCGCGAGAGTCCGGACCTCCGGTCGTCGCTGGGATCGCGAAGGCGTGTTCCGTACGATCGTACTGATGTGGGGGCTGCGTCTGGCGTACGCGCTGGGTGCGGAAGCGTCGGCTCTTTCGCGGCGCTATGACGCGGATCGGTAGGAAGGGGCTTCGGTTGTGGTGGGTATTGCTGGCGGTAGACGGACGAACGCCCACTGGATCGGAGATCGAGTGGGCGTTCGCTTTGAGGTTAGTCTGACGATGACCTACTTTCACACCCGAATTGGGCACTATCATCGGCGCATACCTGTTTCACGGTCCTGTTCGGGATGGGAAGGGGTGGAGCCAGGCAGCTATGGTCGTCAGACTTTGACTGTTGTCCAAAGTGACGTGGAAGGTGTTTGTTGTTGTGATTGCTCGAGTTGAACTTTTGT
>JAGRFZ010000107.1 GCA_020445785.1 Rhodocyclaceae bacterium | reverse complement strand
AGAACCAGAACACGTGCTGGTAGAGCACCGGGTCACCACCGCCGGCGGCATTGAAGAAGGCCGTACCGAAATGACGGTCGGTGAGAATCATCGTCACCGCACCGGCGAGCACCGGCATCACGGCGATCAGCAGGTAGGCGGTGATCAGCCAGGTCCACACGAACAGCGGCATCTTCATCATCGTCATGCCGGGCGCGCGCATATTGAGGATGGTGACGACGATGTTGATCGCGCCCATGATGGAGCTGGCACCCATGATGTGCACCGCGAAGATGGCCATATCCATGCCCATCCCCATCTGCACCGACAGCGGCGCGTACAGGGTCCAACCCGCCGCCGTCGCCCCGCCCGGCACGAAGAACGACCCCACCAGCAGCACCGCAGCCGGCGGCAGCAACCAGAAGCTCCAGTTGTTCATGCGGGCGAAGGCCATGTCGGAGGCGCCGATCATCAACGGAATCTGCCAGTTGGCGAAGCCGACGAAGGCCGGCATGATCGCGCCGAAGACCATCACCAGTCCGTGCATCGTGGTCAGCTGATTGAAGAATTCCGGCTCGACCACCTGCATGCCCGGCTGGAACAGCTCGGCGCGAATGGTCAGCGCCATCACACCACCGGCGAAGAACATGACCAGGGCGAACACCAGGTACATGGTCCCGATGTCTTTGTGATTGGTGGTGGTGATCCAGCGCATCAGGCCGGTGGGGCCGTGGTGATGACCGTGCAACTGGTCCGGAGTTACCGCTGCCATGCTGCCTCCTGGGGTCTATTGACCGGGTGCAGATTAATGAAAGATCAGTTCGTCGAGCGCGCAGCGCCGATCTCGGCGGGCGCGATCATTTCGCCGGTGCTGTTGCTCCAGGCGTTGCGCGTGTAGGTGATCACCGCCGCCAGGTCCGCGTCCGACAACTGCTTGCCGAAGGCGGCCATTGCGGTGCCCGGCCGGCCGTTGAGCACGGTCGTGATCTGCTCGCCTTTCGGTCCGAGCACGATCGCCGCGCCGTCGAGTGGCGGGAAGGCGGGCGGCATGCCCTGGCCGTTGGCCTGGTGGCAAGCGGCACAGTTGGCCGAAAACACTTCCTCGCCCCGCGCAACCAGCTCTTGCAGCGTCCATTGGCGCGCCGGATCTTCGGCCGTCGCCGCGACGCGGGCGTGCTGCTCGGCGACCCAGGCGGTGTACTCCGCCTCGCTGACGACATGCACCTCGATCGGCATGAAACCGTGGTCCTTACCGCACAACTCCGCACAATTGCCGCGGTAGATGCCGACCTTGTCGGCCCGGAACCAGGTGTCGCGGATGAAGCCCGGAATGGCATCCTGCTTGACCCCGAAGGCCGGAACCCACCATGCATGAATGACGTCGTTGGCGGTAAGCAGGACGCGGATCTTCTTGCCGACCGGCACCACCACCGGATTATCGACTTCGAGCAGGTAGTTCTCGCCCTTTTCGGCGCGGCCGTCGATCTGCTCCTGCGGCGTCGACAGCGCCGAGACGAAACGAATGCCTTCGCCCTCACCCTTGAGGTAGTCGTAGCCCCATTTCCATTGGTAGCCGGTTGCCTTGATCGTGATGTCCGGATCCGACGTGTCCTTCATGGCGATCACCGTGCGGGTCGCCGGATACGCCATTCCGAGCAAGATCAGCACCGGCACGATGGTCCACACGATCTCGACCGTGGTGTTCTCGTGGAAATTGGCCGCCACCGCGCCGCGGGACTTGCGATGGGCATAGACCGACCAGAACATCACACCGAACACCGCGACGAAGATCAGCAGGCAGATCAACAGCATCAGGGTATGCATGTCGTAGATCTGCTCGGCGATCTCGGTCACCGGCACTTGAAGATTGATTTCACCTGCGCACGCGGCAGACGCGCCCAGACAGGCCAGAACGAATACCGCGAGACGAGCACGAACGCTCATGCACAACCTCCAAGCATTTTTGTGCGGGGACGCAAAGCACGGGGAGCTGCCGGTTTCCCCGGTCGCCGCCAGCGACACCGGGGTACGACAGACCGAAATGCACGCTTGCGCCGGTAGCGACCCATCAGGGAACCCATATGCGCACCTTGCGCCGCGCGGCGTTCCGTGAATTCCGTCGGATCATGCCACACCCGTTTTGCGCGTCGCAAGGCGAATTTTGATAAAAATCAGAATGGTGCAGCGCAAAATCCGGTATGCGCCCGTACCGCAGACCCGCTGCGGCAAGCAGAGGCGCTTAGGTTGCATCACACAAATCTCAATCGGGCCCAGCCGCGAGTCCCTCGCCGATCGACGTGCACGGCCGCAGGCACCGGCGGATAGCAGACACATGGTCCGCCGGACGCCGGGGCACCACCCGGCGCCATGCCGCGATCGGATCACCGGGATGCGAGCCACCGCGATCCGGTAGGTTAAAATTTCGCCGTCTCCTTGGCTGGCGCCGCGATGAACCACACCCCCGAGTTCGAGAAGCGCATCTGCAATCCGGCAGATTTCGTGGCCGCCGCCGCCGGATTGCCCCGCCCGCTGGTGTTCACCAACGGTTGCTTCGACGTACTGCATCGCGGCCACGTCACCTACCTCGCCCAGGCCCGCGCCCTCGGTGCATCGCTGGTGGTCGCGGTCAACGGCGACGATTCGGTAAGACGCCTGGGCAAGGGGGCGGAGCGCCCGATCAATCCCCTGGCCGACCGAATGGCCCTGCTGGCGGCACTCGCCAGTGTCGATCTGGTCACCTGGTTCGACGAAGACACGCCGCTGGCCCGCATTATGGAATGTCGACCGGATGTGCTGGTCAAGGGCGGAGACTGGCGCCCGGAACACATCGTCGGGGGGAAAGAGATCGCGGCCTGGGGCGGCAAGGTAGTTTCGATTCCGTTCCAGCACGAGCGCTCCACCACCGCATTGGTCGGCCGCATCAGGGATTCTGGCTGAATCCACGGTATTCGCCTAAAGGCACGGACGCGGGTGCCGTAGTTGCCCGTCATGGCAGCACTCCCACCCAGCACTCAGGAAATCGTCATGACGATCCGCATCGTCTGCTCCGGACTGATCGCGGTCTGGCTGGCGACGATCGCCGCCACGCTCTGGGCCCAGACACCGGGACTACAAGACGGCAAGCGGGTCCTGCTGCTGTATTCCTACGATCCGTCCTTTCCGACCTCGCCCAAGATCCTCGCCGGCGTGCGCTCGGTGCTGAGTGCGCCCGGCCTGCTGCTCGACCAGGAATACCTCGACGCGCGGCACCTGGTCGGCGAACCCGGCCGGGTGCGCTATCGCGACTGGCTCGCCTTCAAGCTGTCGACCCGCCGGCCCTACGACGCCGTCATCGTCTCCGACGACGCAGCATTCGACCTGGCAACCCGCGAGCGCGCCCTGCTCGGGAATGCGCCGACCGTGTTCATCGGCGTCAACAACGTGGGCGCGGCGCGGGCCCAATCCGGCCGGACCGGCGTCACCGGCATCGTCGAGCACGTATCGATCACCGAAACGGTGCATATGGCCCAGGCGCTGCAGCCGGGACTGCGCCGCCTATGGGTGATCAGCGACGCCAGCCCGGGGGGGCGCGGCGACCTCGCCACCTTGCGTTCCGAACAGAGCCACTTTGGCGACATCGGGATCGAGGCACTGGCATTGACCGAGCTGAGCTGGACCGAGTTGGCGTCGAAATTGCGCTCGCTGCGGTCCGGCGACGCGGTGCTGCTGCTGGCTGCCTACCTGGATCGAAACGGGGAACCCAAGCGCTTCGAAGAGTCGCTCGCCCTGCTGCGGGAGAACACCACGGTTCCGGTCTACCACCTGTGGGAACACGGCATCGGGAATGGCTTGGTGGGCGGCTATGTGATGAGCCACCGCGCCCATGCGGCCGAGGCCGGGCGCAGGGTGCTGGACATCTGGCGGGGCGTACCGGCCGAGCGCATGCCGGTGCTCGAAATCAGCCCGAACCTGCCGATCGCACATGAGCCGACCCTGCTACGCCTCGGTCTCGATCCGTCGCGTCTGCCCGCCGACACCGAGTTGCTGGATCGCGAGCCCGGCCTGCTGCAGCGCTACCCGCTCCAGGCCGGCGCCGCGGTCGCGGTCCTGTCGCTGATGTGCCTGCTGCTGGTCCTGCTGGCGCGCAAGGACCGGGAAAGCCGTCAGTTGCTCGAGACCTCGCTGCGGGGCGAGGCCATGCTGCGGACCCTGCTCGACGCCACCGCCGACTCGATCTTCTTCAAGTCCGAGGATGGCCGGATTCTGGCCTGCAATAGCGCATGTGCCGGCGCCATGGGTCGCGATGCCGACGAGATCGTCGGGCGACGGGCGGCGGAACTGCTGCCGCGCGAATTGGCGGAGAGCATGGAGCGATACGACCGCAAGGTCCTGGAACAAGGAGAGAGCGTGCGCTATCGCCAGGCGCTGCCCCTCGCCGACGGCTCCGAACTGCTGTTCGATACGCTGAAATCGCCGGTGCGCAATGCGGATGGCCACTGCCTCGGTCTGGTCGGCGTGGCGCGAGACGTCACGGCCGATCACGTCAGCATGCAACGTCTGCAACTGGCCGAGGAGGTCTTCATGAACACCTCGGAGGGCATCATGGTCACCGACCCGGAGGGCGTGATCGAGCGCATCAATCCGGCGTTCACGGCGATTACCGGCTTCACCGCGGACGACATGATCGGACAACGCCCGAGCCGCCTGTCGTCCGGGCGCCAGGACCGGGCGTTCTACCAGAACATGTGGCGAACGCTGATCGAATGCGGGCAATGGCAAGGCGAGATCTGGAACCGTCGCAAGTCCGGCGAGCTGTTCCCGGAGTGGCTCACGGTTTCTGCGGTGGCGGATGCCACGGGCCGGCTGATCCACTATGTCGGAATCTTCTCGGACATTTCCCTGATCAAATCTCACGAGGCCAAGCTCGAGCACATGGCCCACCACGACGCCCTCACCGACCTGCCCAATCGGGTGCTGCTGGTGGATCGGATCGAACTCGCGCTGCGGCGCGCACGGCGCGACCGGCACATGGTGGGCCTGGCCTTCATCGATCTCGACAATTTCAAGGACATCAACGATTCCTACGGCCACCTGGTCGGCGACGAGGTGCTCAAGTCGGCCGCGGAACGGATCGGCACCGCGCTGCGGGACGGGGACACCGTCGCACGTCTGGGCGGCGATGAATTCGTCGTCTTGATCGAGCAACTCGATTCGCCGGACACCGCCCAACTGCTGACCGGCCGCATCTTTGCGGCATTGGCGGAGCCATTGCGGGCCTGCGGACAGGACTTCTACGTCGGCGCCAGCATCGGCATCAGCGTCTTCCCACGCGACGGCGAGGACAGTGGCGAATTGATCCGCAATGCGGACACTGCGATGTACGAAGCGAAGAAGACCGGCCGCAACGCCTTCAAATGCTATTCCGCCGACCAGACGGACCAGGTTCGGCAGCGGGCGGCGATGGAGAATGCGCTGCGTCGGGCGATCGCGCACGGCGAGATCCATGTCGCCTACCAGCCCCAGTTCAGCGCAGGCGGCAAATCGATGATCGGGATCGAGGCCCTCGCCCGCTGGCGCGACCCTCAGCTCGGCGAGGTCGCGCCCGCCGAGTTCATCCCGCTCGCCGAAGGGATCGGCCTGATCGTGCCGCTGGGCGAGATGATCCTGCGGCGCGTCTGCGCGCAGGTCGTCGCTTGGCGCGGCCAGGGCATCGACCCACCGCGGGTAGCGGTCAACGTATCGGGCCACCAGTTGCGGCGCTCGAATTTCGTCGCCACCTTGCAGGCCGCCTTCGACGCTACCGGCTGCCGGCCCGACCAGATCGAGATCGAGGTCACCGAGTCCGACATGCTGGACCGGGCCGAAGACTCGATCCGGACCCTGTCCGAGATCCGCCGGCTCGGGGTCAGCGTCTCGATGGACGATTTCGGTACCGGCTACTCGTCGCTCAGCTACCTGAAGAAACTGCCGATCCAGACCATCAAGATCGACCGCAGCTTCATCGACGGACTCCCCGGGGACGACAACGATCGCGCCATCGTCAACGCGATCGTCGCCCTTGGCCAGACCCTGAACCTGCGGGTGCTGGCCGAAGGCGTCGAAACCGACGCCCAGGCGGGCTTCCTCGGCACCCATGGCTGCGTCGACGTCCAAGGCTATCTGTACGGGCGGCCGGGCGCGCCCGAGGACATCGCCCGCCTGCTGCGCGCCCCCGCCGCCTGACGCTCGCCCGCCGCCACCGAACGGCCTCGAATTCCGGTTGCGTCCGACCCCGGCCATGAGTTCGACCGAAATGCGGGCTAGAATTCGTAGACCTTCATCTCACGACGGACAGCCATGAAAATCGCCAACGACGTCACCGAACTGATCGGCAACACGCCCCTGGTCCGGCTCAACCGGCTCGCCAGCCGTGGCGGGGCGACGGTGGCCCTGAAGCTCGAATTCTTCAACCCGGCCCACAGCGTCAAGGACCGTATCGCCGCGGCGATGATCGACGCGGCCGAGCGCGACGGCAAGATCACCGCGGACACGATCGTGCTCGAGCCGACCTCCGGCAACACCGGCATCGGCCTCGCGATGGTGTGCGCTGCGCGCGGCTACAAGTGCGCCTTCACGATGCCCGAAACCATGAGCCGCGAGCGCCGGCTGCTGCTCAAGGCCTATGGCGCCGACCTGATCCTGACACCCGGCCCGGACGGCATGGGCGGCGCCATCGCAAAGGCGCGCGAACTGGCCGAGTCCGACGCCCGCTACTTCATCCCGCAACAGTTCGAGAATCCGGCCAACCCCGAGGTCCATCGCACCACCACCGCGGAGGAAATCTGGCGCGACACCGACGGCCAGGTCGATATCGTCGTCTCCGGCGTCGGCACCGGCGGCACCGTCACCGGTGTCGGCGAAGTGCTCAAGGAACGCAAGCCCGGCGTGCGCATCGTCGCCGTCGAGCCCGACGCCAGCCCGGTGCTCTCGGGCGGCCAGAAAGGCCCCCACCCGATCCAGGGCATCGGTGCCGGCTTCGTGCCGCCGATCCTGAACACCGAAATCTACGACGCGGTGGTCCGGGTCAAGAACGACGACGCCTTCGAGACGGCCCGCCGCCTCGCTGCCGAAGAAGGGTTGATGGTCGGCATTTCGTCGGGTGCCGCGGTCTGGGCCGCACTGCAGGAAGCCGCCGATCCGGCCAACGCCGGAAAACTGATCGTGGTGATCATTCCTTCCTTCGGCGAGCGCTATCTCAGCACGGCTCTATACAGTCACCTCGAGGTCTGAGCGCGGTCCCGGTCGCATCCTGCCGCCGCCGCACCGGCGCAGCCGAAGCGGCGGCGCACCTCGGCCGGAGTCGCCGCTGCATAGCCCAATTCGTCCAGCACCCGTTGCAGGCGTCCGACCTGCTCGGCATTGTCGCGCAAGGGGCTTCCATCCGCGCGGCTCACGTTGTTCTCGAATCCGACCCGGCAATGCCCACCGCCCAGGGCTGCCTGCACGACGCAGGCCAGTTCCTGCGGACCGAACGCGCAGACGCCCCAGATCCACGATCTGGGCATATGGCGAAGGAAGGCGCCGACGTCGGCCGGATGGCTGCGGCTGCCGGCGTAGCGACCCAGCACCATCAACGCGAACGGGTTGGCCTGCGGCAGCCATCCCGCTTCCCACCAGCGGGCCAGGGCCTGCAGCTGCTCCGCGTTATAGACGATGTACTGCGGCACCGTGCCGTCGGCCGCGACCTCCCCCAGAAAATCCCGCACCCGAGACGTCTGGGCCTCGTCATCCGGGTCGAGCAGCTCCTGCAGATTGAGCGAGATCATCTCGCTGCGCAGGGCGCGGTGCATCGCCATCATGTCGTCCGGCCCGAATTGCCCGGCGCGCTCGGTGGACGGCTGGACGACGACGTCGCAGGCGTCGGCGACCGCTGCGGCGGCTTCGCGATAGCGGCCGGGATCGAGGCTGTGGCGACCTTCGCCATCGCGCACATGCAGATGCAGAATCGACGCACCCGCCCGCCGACAGGCCGCCGCCTCGGCAGCGATCTCTTCGACCGTCAGTGGAATCGCAGGATGGTCGGCCTTGCGCCGGCGCGCACCGGTGGGTGCGACGGTGATCGAAACCGGCTCGCGCATCATTGCCCGCCCAATCCATGCGCGAACCATCGACGCGCTCGGGCGGCGGGCAGCGGGGCTTCCCGCCGGCCGCGGCCGAGCGTGCGGCGCGCCATGCCTTCCGTGCCCCTTCGCCGCTCAGTCGACCAGCGTATCGAGGCCGGATTCGGCCATCTCCGCCGCCCGAAGCATCGCCCGCGCCTTGCTCTGGGTTTCCTGCCATTCGGCATCGGGGTCCGAATCGGCGACGATGCCGGCACCGGCCTGGACGTGGATCATACCGTCCTTGAGCACCGCAGTACGGATGTTGATGGCCAGGTCCATGTCTCCGTGGAAGCCGATGTAGCCGGTGGCGCCGGCATAGATGCCTCGCTTGATCGGCTCCAGTTCATCGATGATCTCCATCGCCCGCACCTTGGGCGCGCCCGAGACGGTACCGGCCGGAAAGGTCGCACGCAGCACCGCCAGCGCGTCGAGCCCGTCGCGCAGCCGGCCCTCGACATTGGAGACGATGTGCATCACGTGCGAATAGCGCTCGATGATGAACTGGTCGGTGACCTGAACGCTGCCGACCTGCGCCACCCGCCCGCAGTCGTTGCGACCGAGATCGAGCAATTGCAGATGCTCGGCGCACTCCTTCTCGTCCGAGAGCAGATCGCGCTCCAGTGCCAGATCCTCGGCGCTGTCGCCTCCCCGTTTGCGGGTACCGGCGATCGGACGCACGGTGACGGTCTCGTCCTCCAGCCGCACCAGGATTTCGGGCGAAGCACCGACCACGTGGAAATCCTCGAAGTTGAAGAAGAACATGTAGGGCGACGGATTGAGCGAGCGGATCGCGCGGTACAAGGCGAGCGGGCTGGCCGAAAACGGCTTGCTCATGCGTTGGGAAAGCACCACCTGCATGACATCGCCCTCGACGATGTACTCCTTGGCCCGACGCACGGCCGCCTTGAACGGCGCCTCGCCGAAGCCGGAAACCGCGGGCCCGGGCTCGACCGGCCGCTCCGCCGGCACCTCGACCGGTGCCCTGAGCTGCGCCAGCAACTCCGCCAGGCGTCGCTTGGCACGCTTGTACGCGCCGGGGACTTCGGGCTCCGCGTAGACCACCAGCGTGAGCTTGCCGGAGAGATTGTCGACGATCGCAATCTCTTCGGACAGCAGCAGCAGGATGTCGGGCGTGGCGAGTTCGTCCGCCTTCATGCCGGCCGCAAGGCGCGGCTCGATGTAGCGTACGGTGTCGTAGCCGAAGCAGCCCACCAGGCCACCGGCGAAGCGCGGCAGCCCCTCGCGCGGCGGCACCTTGATGCGGCCCATGAACTCACCGACGAAGTTCAGCGGGTCACCGTAGTCCCGCCGTTCGACCAGGCGGTCGCCCGTCAACAGCAGCGCCGAGCGCTCGTAGACTTCGATACGGGTGGGCGCCGCCAGCCCGATCATCGAATATCGGCCAAAGCGCTCACCGCCTTGCACCGACTCCAGCAGATAACTGTAGGGACGGTTGGCCAGCTTCAGGTAGATCGACAGTGGGGTGTCGAGATCGGCAAAGGTTTCGAGGGTCACCGGAATCCGGTTATACCCCTGCGCCGCGAGGCGCTGGAATTCTGACTCAAGCATGGGAGCTCCACAAAGTGCCCGGTAATCGAGAGAGTCGGGCAGCAAACTGCCCGCAGCGTCGGTTCTAGCAGCCTCGCCACGGCCGCCAGCCGCAGCCCGCCCAGCAGCGGGGGCTGACCGTACGCTCCTCGGTCGGCATCGCCTCGTGGTTCATCCCTGGTTTCCTCACCCTCGGGCCGCCGTATCGATCAGCGGCAGAATCTCGGTCATCGAGGATAGCAGAGCATCGCACGGGATGGTGTCGACCGCACGGCCCTCGCTGTAGCCGTAGCGCATCAACACGACCGGCATGCCGGCAGCCTGGGCCGCCTCGGCATCGTTGGCGGAATCGCCGACCATCAGCGCCTGAGCGACGCCGACGCCGAGCAGATCGCAGGCGTGCCGTACGGTGGCCGGATCCGGCTTCTTGACCCGTAGCGTGTCGCCGGACACCACCGCATCGAAATGCCCTGCGATACCCATGCGGTCGAGCAAGGGCGCGGTGAAGGCACCCGCCTTGTTGGTCACGCAGGCGCGCTTGAGGCCCATTCGGGCGAGGGCCTCGAGGGTGTCCACGACGCCGTCGTAGATCCGCGTCCGTTCGCCATTGACGACCTCGTAGTGGCGCTTGAAGACCTCGACCGCGCGGGCAATCTCGTCTTCGCCGGCCGTCGCGTTTTCGGTCATGCATCGGCGCACCAGATGCGGAATGCCCTTGCCGACGAAACTGTGGATCTCGGCCAATGGGCGCGCCGGACGGCCGAGTTCGGCCAGCATCCGGTTGGCGCCCTCGGCCAGGTCCGGAATGGTATCGAGCAGCGTGCCGTCCAGATCGAACAACACCGCCGCCACCGCAAACCGCCGCTCAGGCACCACAAGCTCCAGTCCGCAACGCGGCGATCACCGTATCGTAACGGTTGGGGTCGTCGTCGCGCCCGGCCCCGAATACCGCCGATCCGGCAACGAAGGTATCGGCGCCAGCCGCGGCGATCTCGCCAATGTTGTCCACCTTCACGCCGCCGTCGATCTCGAGCAGGATGCGCCGCCCCGTCTCGCGCTCATACGCATCGATCTTGGCACGCGCCTCGCGCAACTTGGCGAGGGTGCCGGGGATGAATTTCTGCCCGCCGAAGCCCGGGTTGACGCTCATCAGGAGCACCACATCGAGCTTGTCCATGACATGGTCCATCCAGGCCAGCGGCGTCGCCGGGTTGAACACCAGCCCCGCCTTGCAGCCTTGCTCGCGAATCAGGCCGAGACTGCGGTCCACGTGTTCCGAAGCCTCCGGATGGAAGGTGATGACATCGGCACCGGCCTTGGCGAAGTCCGGGATGATGCGATCCACCGGCCGCACCATCAGATGGACGTCGATCGGCGCCTTGGTGCACGGCCGAATGGCCTCACACACCAAAGGACCGATCGTCAGATTCGGCACGTAATGGTTGTCCATCACATCGAAATGGATCCAGTCGGCGCCCGCTGCGACGACATTGCCGACCTCTTCGCCGAGACGGGAGAAATCGGCAGACAACAGACTGGGCGCAATTCGGCAGGAAGAACTCATGACCGGCTCCGGCAGATTCGAGCCAGTGATTCTACGCAGCTTGCGGGCGAGGCCAAAGCGATGGCGCCGCCAGGCTTGCTCTGCGGCGCCGCATCCGATTCAATCGTGGCTATCGAAACGTGGAGCGCAGTCGATGACGCAGGCGAAAAGGCACGAAATCACGGTCGAGGCGGTAGCCCAGTACCTGGAGGACGAATCCGATCCGGAACAGCAGCGATATGTCTTCGCCTATCACATCACGCTGACCAACGTCGGCACGGTCGCGGCAAAGCTGATCAGCCGCCATTGGATCATCACCGACGCCGACGGCGACGCGCAGGAGGTGCGGGGTCTCGGTGTCGTCGGCGAACAACCGGAACTCGGGCCGGGCGAGCGTTTCGAGTACACCAGCGGTTGTGCGCTCACCACTTCCGTGGGGACGATGCAGGGCAGCTACCAGATGCGTGGCGCCGACGGCACGCGCTTCGACGCCGTGATCCCGGTATTCACCCTGTCGATCCCGCGGGTGCTGCACTGACTCGCGGGCGGCAGGCAAGATGTCGCTGCGCCACAGCTATACGCTGATCGCCCCTTTCTATGACCGGGCGCTGGCGGCAGCCACCCGGTCGGCACGCGCCGCAAGCCTGGCCCACCTGGCGGAGCAACCTTGCCGACGCGTCCTGTTGGCCGGCGTCGGCACCGGTCTCGACCTGCCGCATTTGCCACCGCAGCACGACTATGTCGGCATCGACCTGACGCGTGCGATGCTGGTGCGCAGCCACCGTCACGCCGGGCGGCTCCGTTACGCCGCCCTCCAGGGTGACGTCGAAGACCTGCCCTTCGCCGACCATAGCTTCGAGTGCGCCGTGCTGCACCTGATTCTGGCGGTGGTGCCGAATCCCCGGCGATGCCTCGACGAAGTGCTTCGAGTGGTGCGGCCGGGTGGCGAGATCCTGCTCTTCGACAAGTTTCTGCGTCCCGGCCAGGCGGCGCCGCTGCGCCGCCTCGTCAATCCCCTGTCGCGCCGTCTGGCGACCCGCCTCGATGTGGTCCTGGAAGACCTGCTGATCGACCGCGAGGTCGACAAGATCTACGATGAGGCCGCGCTCGCGGGGGGCTGGTTTCGCCGCGTACGCCTGCTTCGGCTGGGTTCAGTGAGCGCGGCGGGCGCGCTGCAGGCGGCGCAATCGGGCGAGTGAATTCCAGCGCCAGATGACCAGCACCAGCAGGTAGCCGAGCAGCGCCGAACCCACCGCGAGGATCAACAGGCCGGTGGCCAGCGGCGCACCGATGCCGGTGACCCAGTCGATGAAACCACTGACGGACTCCGCCGCGACCTGGACTTGCGCCTGGGCCTGCTCGGCGTTCTGCGGAATCGGGCCCGCCACCGGTTCGAGCACGGACTTGCCGATGCGGTGGGCGAGCACGTAGACGAACGGGAAGGTGAACGGATTGGTAATCAGGGTCGCCAGCGCGGCAACCGGCGGATTCGCGCGCAGGAACAGGGCCGCGATCACCGCGAACACGATCTGGGCAACCGGAATCAGGAAGCCGAAAAACAGCCCGAGCGCGACCCCGCGCCCGACCGACTGGGCATCGAGCCGCCAATTGCCGTGCTTTTCGAGCCAGCCGGCAATCGGCTTCAGCATGCGATTGCGGCGCAGGGTGTCGCGGGTCGGCAGGAATCGGCGGAGGGTCTTGCGCATCGGGTCGTTCCGGCCAGGCGCGCCGGCGGCCGGATTCAGCTCCTGTAGTCGGCGTTGATCTTGACGTAATCGTAGGAAAAATCGCAGGTCCACAGCGTGGCACCTGCCGCGCCGCGGGCCAAATCGACCCGAACCTGGATCTCCGACGAGCGCATGATTCTCGCGCCGACCTCCTCGCGATAGCTGTCCGCCCGGCCGCCGTTTTCGGCGACCAGCACTTCCTCCCCGTCGGCGCCCAGCCAGACACGGATCTGCGCGACGTCGAGATCCGCAATGCCAGCATAGCCGATCGCCGCCAGAATGCGCCCGAGGTTCGGGTCGGAAGCGAAGAATGCGGTCTTGACCAAGGGCGAGTGGGCAATCGCGTACGCGACCTTGCGACACTCGTCGCGGCCCGCGCCGGATTCGATTTGCAGGCTGATGAACTTGGTTGCGCCTTCGCCATCTCGCACGATCGCCTGGGCGAGTTCGATTGCCAGCCCGGTGACCGCCTCTCGGAGCACGCGATAGGCCTCGGTGCCCATGTCGGTGATCTCGGCGTGCTCCGCCTGCCCGCTCGCCATCAGGATGAAACTGTCATTGGTCGAGGTATCGCCGTCGACGGTGATGCTGTTGAAGCTCGCCTCGGTGCTTTCGCGCACCAGCACATCGAGCACCTCCTGCGAGACGCGGGCGTCCGTCGCCAGGAATCCGAGCATCGTCGCCATGTTCGGCCGGATCATGCCGGCCCCCTTCGACATGCCGGTCAGGGTGACGCCGACACCGTCGATCTCCACCCGTCGCGACGCGGCCTTGGCGATGGTGTCGGTAGTCATGATCGCGTGCGCCGCGTCGAACCAGCCCTGAGGGTCGAGCGCAGCCACCGCCTGCGGCAATCCGGCGACGAGCCGTGGCATCGGCAGGTGCTCGAGGATCACCCCGGTCGAGAACGGCAGGATCTGTCGCGGCTCGCAGCCGAGTTGCGCAGCCAGTGCCTCACAACTCGCGCGCGCGTCGGCCAATCCCCGGGCACCGGTACCCGCGTTCGCGATACCGGTATTGATCAAGAGTGCCCGCGATTCGCCGCCGGCGAGATGCTCCCGGCACACCTGCACCGGAGCGGCACAGAAGCGATTGGTCGTGAATACCCCGGCCACCCGCGTCCCCGGCGCGAGTTCGATCACGGTCAGGTCACGGCGACCGGGCTTGCGGATGCCGGCCTCGGCGACACCCAGCCGGATGCCGGGCACGGCATTGAGGCCCGACGGGTCCGGAGTAGATAGATTGACGGGCATATGGCTCACACTCTGGGCGAATGAAGGTCGTCGGACACCCTCCGACGGCCGCCCATGATAGCGGATTCGGGCCCCGGCCCGGTCAGCGTGCGCGGTTCGGCGCCGCGGCCACCTGAGTGACGGCCATACTCGCCTGCTGGGCGAAATGGAGCAGCGCCTGATATGCGTCCTCGTCGATGGATCCCGCGCGCTTGTCTGCGTAGAACAGCCCCACCGGCCGCCCCGCGGCACAAATCGGCACCAGGCAGAATGCGCCCTCGCCGACCACGCGCCGCAAGCGGTCAGCGCCGCCACCGAGCGAATCGGCGGCAGACAGCCGTACCGGCAACGCCTGCTGGATCGCGGTGCGGATGGGATCGGAATCCGGCCCCGCGGCGACCGTGAATACGAAGCGTTGGGCGAGGTGTTCGGCACCGCGCCCGAGCGCCGCCTTGCCGACCAGTTGGGTGCGATTCGAGGCCAGCAGCGCGAACAGTGCGCGCTCCAGCCCGAGCGTGCGGTACAGCCCCTCCATGGCCAGATGGAGGACGTCATTGAGCGGCGCCCGCGACGCAATCATCGCCGACAGTTCTCTCAGGATCTGCAATTGAAGCTGGGGGTCGGCGGTCGGGTGCGCCGGCTCCGACCCCGGTTCCTCTTCGTCCAGGCTGCCGTGTTCGCCGAGCGGGATCAGCCGCGCGGCTTCTGCTGCGCCGAAGCTGGTCGCCACCCGCGCCGCCTCCTCGGCCTGGCTCTTCAGATCGTCCAGCAGCTCCCGTTCCGGACGGCCGCTCAGGTCGGCAAGCCCGGCCACGGCCTTGCGGGCCGCGGGCGAATGCCACCCATCTTCGACCGCAGCGCTGAGTCGATGGCAACACCGCACCAGTTCGCCGGCCCGGCCAGCCGATGGACTGCGTTCCACCACGGCCTGCACCAGCGCCCCAAGGTGCCACTCGCGGGCCAGACCGGCGGTGAGCTGGCGTAGCCGGAAGCCGAGTACCGACTGCTGCGCCTGGTCGGCGTCGACGCCCGGTTGGTCGAGCTCGCGGTCGAGCCGGGTCGCCAGATCCTCGCCGAAGCACCAGAACGCCATCTCACCGATGCGCGAGAGCAGGGCTGCGATGAAGATCTCCTCGGCCCTGCGCTCGCCGATCGATACCGCCAGCGC
Source organism: Rhodocyclaceae bacterium (assembly GCA_020445785.1). GTDB lineage: Bacteria > Pseudomonadota > Gammaproteobacteria > Burkholderiales > Rhodocyclaceae > Cognatazoarcus. Next base: position 647 of record JAGRFZ010000107.1, on the reverse strand, counting down.
CCGTGCCTGGACCGCGGCGTGGAAGCTGCGTGCCATCTCGTCCACCACGCGCCGGCGCACACCGCTGGCCAGCAATGCATCCACCAGCGCGATGCCCAACGCCATGTCGGCCACCGCATTGAAGCCCAGCACGACGATTGCACGGCTGATGGTCGACACCGGCTGACGGGTCGGGTTGTAGAAGGCGCTGTTCGCCAACTTCAGCACCTTGGCCGTCATCGCCGCATCCTGCAGGATCACTTGCGACAGGCGCGCCGCGGATGCGCTCTCGTCGTCGGTCACGCAGCGCACGCCGTCAACCGTGACGCCGAAGGCCGGCATGTCCTGCTGGGCGATGCGCTGTACCCAGCCGCCCGCCCCTTCCGGCAGCGCCGAGCGTGGCGCCTGCGGCACCTCGAATTCCAGGTCGGAGATCATGCCTGCGTTATCGGCCTCCGCCACGCGGGCTTGAGAACGGCGGCATCGCCCCCGGGGCTGGCCCGGCGGCAATCGGGGCAGCTCGCGCTGCGCGCACCGGCGTCACGACGCCGGCGGCAAGGCCCGGCTCAGTTCAATCGGCCGTGGCAGTGCTTGTACTTCTTGCCGGAGCCGCCGGGGCAGGGATCGTTGCGACCGACCTTCTGGACGGCATTGACCACGGGCTGGTG
>JAGRFZ010000106.1 GCA_020445785.1 Rhodocyclaceae bacterium | reverse complement strand
GTCAGCAGCACCCGGTCCTTGAAGGTGCCGGGCTCGCCCTCGTCGGCGTTGCCCCCCACCACCCGGCGCTCGCCGGCGCCGTCGCGGCAGGCCTGCCACTTGCGCGCGGTGGCGAAGCCGGCGCCGCCGCGCCCGCGCAGGCCGGACGCATGCATTTCGTCGAGCCAGGCGTCGCGGCCGAGCGCCAGTGCCGCGGCCAGCGCCGCGCCGGGGGCCGGCGGCGCCGACAGCAGGATGTCGCGACGGCGGATGTTGTCGGCCACCGCGAACCACTCGGCCGGCCAGGTCGAGAGCGGCTCGCCGGCGCGCACCCGATCGCACAGCGCGTCGGCACGGGCGTCGTCGAGGGCGGTCAGGCTGCGGCCATTGACCAGCATCGATGGCCCCTGGTCACCCATGCCGATGCACGAGGTGGTGTCGGCGCTGACCAGGCCGTCTTCGGAGAGCAGGCCCGGCTCGATCCACAGGTTGTGGCAGATGCGATCCATCAGCCGCGGCACGCCCAGCATGCGGTCGATGATGTTGTCGGGAAACAACAGACGGTAGCGACCCACCGGCCGCGTATGCAGAAAACTGTAGAAGCCGGCCACGCCCTCGACCCGGGCCCGCGGCAGGCCGAGGCCGGCGGCGAGCCGGGACAGCACCTCCGGCGGCAGGTGGCCGAACGCCTCCTGCAGCCGGATCAGCATCTGCAGCAGATGCTCCGGGCGCCTGCCATGGGCCTGCAGCGCCGATTCCACCTGCAGCGCGGCGTCGAGGGGCATCGTTTCGTCTCCGGCGGGTCGTTGGATCAATGACATGGTGCACCACCCGATGGGCGATGAATTCGATCCAGATCAAGAGCGCCGTCGATCGGCTCGGCCGGGGGTTGCGCACCGGCATCGTCGATGGCTGTCGAAGAACGGCAGGGGGCGCTGCCAAGCCTCTGATTTGTCATGAAATGGGACTTGCGGGTGACGATATCTGTGCTACTAGATGTAGTAGCAGAGCAAAAGCTGCGCCACTATTAGATTATTTAAGTTATTGTTTTTACTATATTTAATTTTTTTGCTTTTGCCGCCATGCAGGAGTAATCTAGGCGCCCATCGCAACCGCTGCGAATTCCCCCACAACAAGACCGGGAGACGACCCCCTCATGAGCACCAGCGTCCATCCGCACGGCGCCATCAAGGCCGATGCCAGCACCCTCCAAGCACAGGAGATCTCGGGCGAGGTATTGATCGAAAAGTATGCCAAGGGCAACGAACAGAGCGTCGCCGAAGTACGGACCCGGGTGGCGCGGGCGCTGGCCGCAATCGAAGACGAGGACAAGCGCAGCCAGTGGGAGGCGCGCTTCCTCGAAGCCCAGGAGCACGGCTTCGTGCCGGCCGGACGGATCAACTCGGCCGCCGGCACCAAGCTGCAGGCGACGCTGATCAACTGCTTCGTGCAGCCGGTGGGCGATTCGGTGACCGAATCGATCGACGGCCGCCCCGGCATCTACACCGCGCTGGCCCAGGCCGCCGAGACCATGCGCCGGGGCGGCGGCGTCGGCTACGATTTCTCGAGCATCCGGCCCAAGGGCGCGGTGGTCAAGGGCACCCAGTCGAACGCCTCCGGCCCGGTGTCGTACATGCGGGTGTTCGACCGCTCGTGCGAGACGGTGGAGTCGGCCGGCGCCCG
>JAGRFZ010000017.1:98541-102589 GCA_020445785.1 Rhodocyclaceae bacterium | reverse complement strand
AAGTAGGTCATCGTCAGACTAACCTTTATGCAAGGCCCGCGAACTACAAGTCGCGGGCCTTGCTACGTCTACCGCATCGAGGCGTCTTCCGCTCGGGTGACCTGCCCCCTGTAGCCGTACCAGCTATTCGGCAGGAAGCCCGGTTGCGGGTACGCCAACAATTTCAACCGAGTACCGTAATCGATCAAGCGTCCACCGCTTGTCGAGTCGCGCAAACGCGCGGTAAAATGGCGGTTTTGCTGCTGTAGCTCAGTCGGTAGAGCAACTGATTCGTAATCAGTAGGTCGCCAGTTCGATTCCGGCCAGCAGCACCAAGAATGTCGATGGCCCATCAACTTTGTTCGTGCAGTAGAGGCGCACCGGATGTCCGGTGCGCCTTTTTTGCTTTGTCGCTGCCGGCCCGACGTCGCAAACCGGAGGGCCGGTGACCGATCGCGACTGCTACCACTGCGGCCTGCCGGTGCCGGAAGGGGTCAAAATCGCGGTGACGGTTCTCGGAGAGCGGCGAGCGATGTGCTGCGCGGGCTGCGAGGCGGTGGCGAAATCCATTGTTGACAGCGGTCTCGCGGACTACTACCGCCACCGCGACTCGATGCCGGAGTCGCGCCGCGAGGCGATGCCGGATGAACTGGTGGACCTTGGCTTGTTCGACAGTCCGGATTTTCAGTCCAGCTTCGTCAGCGAGCCCGAGCCGCACCAGAAGGAAGCAGCGTTGTTGCTCGAGGGCATCACGTGCGCGGCTTGTGTTTGGTTGAACGAACGGCATGTGGCCCATCAACCGGGCGTGCGGGCGGTCCATATCAACTATTCGACGAGGCGAGCGCGGGTTCGCTGGGATACACGGCAGACCCAACTTTCCGAAATCCTGGCGGCAATCCAGGCGATTGGCTATCGCGCCTATCCCTACGACCCCCGACGGGGCGATGCGCTTGCGAGCAAGGAGCGCCGCTCGGCACTCTGGCGCCTGTTCGTCGCCGGTTTCGGCGCCATGCAGGTGATGATGTATGCGCTGCCCGAGTATGTCGCCGGTGAGGGCGAAATGGCGACGGATATGTCGGCCCTGTTGCGGTGGGCGAGCCTGGTGCTGACCCTCCCTGTGGTTTTTTATTCCGCCGCGCCGTTCTTCAGACAGGCATGGCGAGATCTGCGTCAGCGACGGCTAGGCATGGATGTGCCGGTCTCGATGGGGGTCGGCGTGGCCTTCGGCGCCAGTCTTTGGGCCGTCGTCAGCGGGCGCGGGCAAGTCTATTTCGATTCGGTGGCGATGTTCGTGTTCTTCCTGTTGTGCGGCCGGTATCTGGAAATGTTGGCGCGGCAGAAGGCCGCTCGGGGCGCCGAGGAGCTGGGCAAGGTACTACCTGCCGTGGCAGAGCGACTGCCGGCATGGCCGGATCCTTCCGGTGAGCGCATCGAGGTGTCGAGGCTGGGCGTCGGCGACGTGATCCGGGTCAAGGCAGGAGAGGTGATTCCTGCCGATGGCGAGGTGATCGACGGTGAAGGGTCTTCGGATGAATCGCTGCTCACCGGTGAGGCTGAGCCGGTGTGGAAGGGTGTCGGCAGTGCAGTGACCGGGGGCGCGGTCAACGGGACGGCGCCGCTGATCGTGCGGGTGGCCGCGGTCGGTGACTCGACAAGGCTTGCCGGCGTGCGACGGCTGATGGAGCGAGCGCAGAGCGAGCGACCGCGGATTGCGCGACTTGCCGATCGCTATGCCGGCCGTTTCGTGGCGCTGGTGATCACTGCGGCGATCCTCACCGGGGCGTATTGGTGGAGCGAAGACCCGTCTTCCGCTCTGTGGGTGTGTGTGTCGGTACTGGTGGTCAGTTGCCCATGCGCACTGTCATTGGCCACGCCGGTCGCACTCACGGTGGCGACGTCGGCGATGGCCCGTGCCGGCGTCCTGGTGACGCGCGGGCAGGCCGTCGAGACCCTGGCGGAGACCGATCGTTTCGTCTTCGACAAGACCGGAACGCTGACGCAGGGTAAGCTCCGTCTGGAGCGAATCGAGCCTGTCGGTGGGCTCGATCTGGCATCCATTCGGGCGATCGTGATGGGACTCGAGCAGGTGTCGGAGCACCCGATCGCAGGCGCCGTCAGGGCAGCGGGCTGGCCGGTGCACGCAGCGAAACTCGACGATGTGGCGGTCCACGTCGGCGAAGGGCTTTCGGGGCGGCAGGGCGACCGCCGATATCGACTCGGTCGCCGACATTTCGCGATGGCACTGTCCGGCGCCCAGTTCGAACCAGTCGATCTTCCGAGCGATGATGGGCGGGCGCGGACGATCTTGCTGCTGGCTTCGGAAGGCGGGGCGGAAGCGATTCTCGAGTTTTCAGACGAACTGCGCGCCGATGCCCACGCACTGGTCGGTGCGCTTGGCGAATACGGTATAGCGACAAGCATCCTGAGCGGCGATACCCAATCGGCCGTCACCGACATCGGCGCACGCCTCGGGGTAGCGGATGCGCACGGTGGCCTGATGCCGGAGGACAAGTTTTCCTGGGTCGAAGCGATGCAGGCATCGGGCGAGCGGGTCGCAATGGTCGGTGACGGCGTCAACGACGGGCCGGTGCTGGCGAAGGCCGATGTGTCGATTGCGATGGGCGAGGGCGCGGAACTTGCCCGAACCCAGGCGGACGTGGTGCTCCTCGGCGGTCGCTTCGCACCCCTGTCGCGGGGGTTGCGGATTGCCCGTTCCTGCCGCCGGGTGATTCGCCAGAACCTGCTCTGGGCCCTGTCCTATAATCTGCTGGCGATGCCGGCCGCGATGGCTGGCTACGTGACGCCGTGGATGGCCGGTATCGGTATGTCCGCGAGTTCGCTGGTGGTCATCCTCAATGCGCTGCGTATCCAGCGCGTGCGGTGAGTCGATGGAATCCCTGTTCCTCTTGATACCACTGTCCGTGCTCCTGGTGTTCGTGATCGGCTTCCTGTTCTGGTGGTCGGTGCGGAGCGGCCAGTTCGACGATCTGGAAGGCCCTGCCTATCGGGTCTTGATGGACGACGATCGGCCTCCACGCTCTGAGGCCCCGGAGACAGAAGACGGCCCTGTGACCGATGAAAAACGCTGTTAGCGTTAGGGTTTTTGACATAGGTCAAGTCCCTGATCCGCAGGCGCGGGATAATCGTTCTCGAGTCCGAGGCGGACAAGGCGGATCCCAGTTGGGGCGCCGGCTCCGCCGCCGGCAGGAATTTTTGTCTCTCTGTTGGGGTTGGGGGTGCGTATGGGCGCACCCTTTTTTTTTGCCTCATTTCACGACGTTAGGCGCGAAACACGGGTTTACGGGCGTTCTTGCGCTGCAATACAATGTTGATCTCCATCAAGTCTAGACTTTGGGTCCCGAGGGTAATCTGCTCGGGATTTTCAGTATCAGGGCCGCGAGTCCGGGGGGGCGCGCGGGTAGTCAGGTTTCCAATCCAGTGAGGTAACTCTCATGCAATCGCAAGCGACTTACAACTATAAAGTCGTGCGCCAGTTCGCCATCATGACGGTGGTGTGGGGCATTGTGGGCATGCTGGTCGGCGTGATCGTCGCGGCACAGCTCGTATGGCCCGAACTGAACTTCGCCGAATGGTTCCACTTCGGTCGACTGCGCCCGCTACACACCAACGCTGTGATCTTCGCCTTCGGCGGCTGTGCCTTGTTCGCGACGTCCTACTACGTCGTACAGCGAACCGGTCACACGACGCTGTTCGCGCCGGGACTCGCCCAATTTACCTTCTGGGGTTGGCAACTGATCATCGTTCTCGCGGCGATCACGCTGCCGCTGGGCATGACTTCCGGCAAGGAGTACGCGGAACTGGAATGGCCCATCGACCTGCTGATTGCCGTGGTCTGGGTGTCCTACGCGATCGTCTTCTTCGGCACGGTGGCCAAGCGGAAGACTTCGCATATCTACGTCGCCAACTGGTTCTTCGGGGCTTTCATCCTGACCGTCGCACTGCTGCACATCGTCAATAGCATGGCGATCCCGGTGTCGCTGACCAAGTCCTACTCGGCCTATGCGGGCGTCCAGGACGCGATGATCCAATGGTGGTACGGCCACAACGC